>JBPOHC010000972.1:0-2689 GCA_052035985.1 Myxococcota bacterium
GAGGGCCGTACGCTCACGCAACGCCAGATCATCGACGCGCGACAGATCGACGGGCGGCGGTTCGAGCGACCCGACGAGCGCGAGCGCCACGGCGGGCGTACACGCGAGCCACGTGAGCGCCCAGACCGACGCCACCGCCCACCACGCGACGCGCGCGCGACGCGAGGGCCAGGTGACCTTCCAGCGCAAGGCCATGAGCCCCGCGGCCCACGCGGCCAGGAGGAGAAAGCTCAGGTCAATCAGCCGGGAGAACGAAGGCATCGCGCGCGACGAACATATAGGCCCATCGGCTCCGCGAGCGCCAGCGCTTGCGCCCGTGGCCGCTCCGGCGCAAAGCTACGCGCCGTCGGGAGAGAGCCCATGAACTCCGCGCCCCTACGCTGCACACGCTGCGAAGCGACCCTCTCGGAGGGCGCGCGCTTCTGCGCGTCGTGCGGCGCACCGGCCGTTTCGCCCGCGGCCACGGAGTTCGCGCACACCGACCCCATCGCGTCGCGCGCGCGCGCCGACGACCCGTTGCCCCTCATGCGCCTCGCGCCCGGCACGCTGCTCTCGGGCGTGTACACGATCCAATCGGTGCTCGGCGAGGGGGGAATGGGCGTCGTCTATCGCGCGCACGACGCCTCGCGCGACCGCACGATCGCGCTCAAGTGCCTGCACACCAACCTCGCGGGCGACGTCGGCATCCGCCGCCGCTTCGTGCGTGAGGCGCGCGTCTTGCGCAGCTTCTCGCACCCGCACGTGGTCACCGTCTACGACTTCATCGAGCAGGGCCACCTCCTCGGCATCGTGATGGAGCACGTCGAAGGCCCCAACCTCGCCCGCCACCGGGTGTGATTCCCATTGCGATGGCGGGGCCGGAGCTCCCTGGCGATCCGCGGGCGGTCGGGGGTTGAAGACGGGGCAGAGCCGTGCGAGGGCGGGGTTGCTGAATCTCCGAACCCGCCGGGTGCCCCGTGGATACGATCGTCGAAGTTCCTGCGGCGTTCAAGGCCGCATCGTTGTGTTGCGCGTTGCTGTTTGACCTGGCCGAGAGCGCTCGCAGCGCAGCGTGTTCGGGCGTCCCGTTCGCCTATGCCGACCTGGAGCGTGCCTTCGCGTGCGGCCTCGGCGCATTGCAGCGCGATCTTCACGCCGTCGTCCTTGCCGCCATGGCCTGCGATCGGTTGCGCGTGATGATCGACGGCGTCCCTCATCGCCGGGTGCTGCGCGCCTCCGCGACCTACCACTCCCTCGCGGGCGACGTCGTCGTCGAGCGGTGGCTCTATCGTTCGCTCGACGATCCCAAGGCGCCGACTGTCGATCCCATCGCCCTTCGCGTCGGCACCATCGCCTCGACGTGGTTGCCCGCGACCGCCACCGCGATGGCCTTCCTCGTTCAGCAGGCGCCCGTACGAGAGGCCGTGCAGACGGCCCGCGCGCTCGGCGTGCTGCCCTACTCGGCGGCGAGCTTCCACCGCGTCACGCAGGCCGTTGGGGAGGTCTACGAGGCCCACCAGGACGCGATCGAAGACGCCCTCATCGAGCGCTACGAGGTCCCCGCGAAGGCCACAGGGATCACGCTCTCGCTCGACCGCGTCGCGGGGCCCTTCGAGGTGCCGCGACCGCGCGGCCGAGGACGTCCCAAGAAGAAGGCTCCGCGCCGTCCCATCTCGCGGATCTGGAAGATGATCTACTGCGCGTCGCTGACGCTCCACGACGCGAGCGGGCGCGCGCTGGAGTCGCTGCGCTACGGCTGCATGCCCGACGACGATCCGAAGGCCGTGACGGCGGCGATGCTCTCGGACGTCGAGGCGTTGCGGCGGCAACGTCCCGACCTGCTGGTGGGGGTGATCTGCGACGGCGCGCGCGAGATGTGGAACCTGCTCGACGGCGCGGTCGCGCGAGCCGGATTGGAGGGCTCGGTGCGCAGGCTGGTGGACCTGTGGCACCTGCTCGGTTACGCGGGCAAGGCGCTGCGCGTGCGGTACGACGAGGGACGTGCGTCGAAGGAACTGGGGCGATGGAAGCTGCGACTGCTCAACCAGTCGGGCGCCGCGCGCCGCTTGCTCGACGAGCTGCGCGGCTGGGACGTGACGTTGCGGACGCGACGTGTGGGGGATGAGCAGCCCGTGCAGGAGGCGATCACGTACCTGACCAATCAGATCGAGGCTGGACGCGTCGACTACGCCGCGGCGCGACGCGCGGGCCAGCCGGTGGGGAGCGGCAACGTCGAGGCAACGTGCAAGAGCCTCGTCGGAGTGCGCTTCAAGCGGGCGGGGTCTCGATGGAAGCAACGCTCGGGCGGTCACGTCCTGCGGCTGCGCGCCGTCGCGCAGAGCCGACGATGGGACGCCGCGATGGAACTGCTGCATTCCAAGACGATTCACGACATCAAGATGGTCGGGTGTGTCGCTGCTCACGACGAGTGGTCCACTTGTGCTCACCAGGAGCGGGCCCCATCGCGGACGTGATCACGCACACGATCGCGAGCACGATCGCGGACGTAATCGCGGGCGTGGCGTCGCGCAGACGGCGATGGTCATCAGCTCGATGAGCGACGTCGTGGCGGTGGTGCTGGGGGAGTTCGCCGTGGGCGGCGCGAGGAGCGGCGGCGGGAGGGTCAGACGTCGGGCGTGCGCAGCGACGGGCCGTCGATGCGCAGGGTCACGCAGTGGTGGCGCAGCCGATCGAGCAGCGCGCCCACCAT
>JBPOHC010000062.1:0-1512 GCA_052035985.1 Myxococcota bacterium
AGCGCTGCCGCGAGCGTGCTCGCAATCCAGTCGAAGTCGATGGGGAGTCCGCCATCGATCGCCAGCATCGTCCCGACGATGAGCGACGCGGTCTGGGCGGCGGAGAGGTAGAGACGCCACCCACCGAGTTCGAGTTGCGTGCGAACGAGCGCATCAATCACGGCGACGGCGTCGACCCCCGAGCCGAACGCCCGCGACTCGGCCGCGAACGCCACGAGTACCGCAGCGGCTTCGTCGGCGCGCGGGTCGTGGACGCTGAGTAGCCCATCGGCCTCTTCGCGCATCCGGCGCACGAGACCAACGGCTTCCCACGCCAGCATGAGCGCGTTGCGGATTCGGGGCGCATCGAAACAGCGCCTCACCGCGCCGCGAGACACGAGGTCCGCGTGGACGCGCAACACCGTCGGGTAGAGAAGGATCGCCACGTTCACCCCTTGGGGGGCGGGAATCGGCGCATGAACTCGGGGTCGTTCCTGAGGCGCTCTCCGACCGCGCGGAGGTCGTCGTAGTAGCGCTCGCTGCGAAAGTAGTCGTCGGGCACGGGGGGCCGCTGCGGTGTCGCAGAGGAGTACGGGCGACGCGTCGACATGATCGCGAGCGTAACACCGGCGACGAGGGGATTCGACCTCTCTGACAGGCCCCAACGCTTGCGACGAGCCCCCCACCTCGCGCGACCGGAACATCCTGCGGCGCCCACTCAAGCCCGCGCGACGACCGCCGTTACACATCATCGAGAAGGAGACGCTCCGATGATGCAGACAAGCTCCATTGCTCCTGTGGTGACCCTCCCGCGAATGGGCGCGGCCGAGACCGTCACCATGATCCTCGCGCTGATGACCGCGCTCCACGCGCGCACCGGCGCCCACGGGCACAACGTCAAGCCGCTCAAGGCAGGCAAAGACGCGACGCCCGCGCAGCCCGCGGTGTCCGCCGAGGTGACCTCCTGGGCGAAGCGGCTCGAACACACGTGCACGCAGCTCTCGGCCGCCTGCTCGAAGAGCGCCCGCAACACCGCGGCGAAGTCGTCGGCCCTCGGGAACCGCGCGCAGCGTCGCGCGCGCTTCCACTCGTGCAAGCGCGCCTGGAGCGCCGTGTACGCCATCATGAACGTGTGGCGCGAGACGCGCGCGCTCGACGCGCTCACCGTCGCCCAGCGCGATGCGATGGAGCGCGTGTTCCCCGAGGGGACCTCCATCGACCGCAGCGGACGCGGACGCGCCTTGTGGGGTCTCGGCGCGACGAAGCTCGCGGAGTTCGACGCCGCGAAGCTCGGTGAGGCGTTCGAAGCGCTCGGCGGCGGACGCGTCGTGGCCCACCTCCGCAGCGAGCACGACGCGTTCGGCGCGACGTTCGGCGTGTCGATGCCCATCGCCTCGACGCAGTCGCCCGACACGCTCGCCGTGCTCGCGACGGCGCTCGACGCGGTGCGCCGCTACGTGCTCGCCGTGTACACCATGATCGACCCCGATGTGCCCGCGACCGCGGAGCTCGCCGAAGCGCTGCTCGCGCCGC
>JBPOHC010000847.1:0-6236 GCA_052035985.1 Myxococcota bacterium
CCATGAACCGTGTCTTCGTCGACGTGGATACCCAGTTTGACTTCTGCGCGCCGGGCGGCGCGCTCTTCGTCTCGGGCGCTCCCGCGGCGATGGGACCCTGCGCGAGGCTCGTGCGCGCCGCGGTCGCCTCGGGCGCTCCGCTCGTGGGCAGCGTCGACTCGCACGCCCACGACGCGTGGGAGTTCGCGACGAACTCGAACACCGGACCCGACGGCGAGCGGCCGAACTTTCCGCCCCACTGCGTGAAGGGCACGGCGGGCTGGCTGAAGCTCCCCGAGACGCTGCCCGCGCGCTTCTTCTTCGTGCCCGTGGTCGACGACCCCTCCGCGGCCTCGCGCGTCCCGCCCGACACGCAGGCCGTGTACTTCGAGAAGGAGGTCTACTCGCTCTTCGCCAACCCCAACGCGGCCCGCGTCCTCGACGCGCGCGCCCCCGCCGGACCGGTCGAGTTCGTCGTCTTCGGCGTCGCCACCGACTACTGCGTGCGCGCCGCGGCGCTCGGTCTGCGCGAGTGGATCGACGCGCGCCCCGACCGCGCGGGCTCACGCGTCGTCGTCGCCACCGACGCCGTCGCCGCCGTCACCGAGCCCGGCGGCGTCGCGGCCCTCGAAGCGCTGAAGGGCGCGGGCGTCGAGCTGCGCGCGACCGACGAAATCCTCGCGCGCTGAAATGACCAACGTCACGACGACAGAGGTCACCGCCTCGAGAAGTGTGTAGGCGATCGAAGATCCGAGCGTTTTACGCGTACAAACACCGCTCCGGGTGTTTGGTTGCGCCGGGCGACGGGTTCCGAGAAGATCCGCACCCCGAATCACGACGCAGCCGCGTTCTCAGAGCCCGACGAACGGGTCTTTTCTCATCTGAAGGAGTCGCATCGATGACGCTGTCCTCAACGCTCTCTCTGGTCCTTCGCTGCTCCGTGACGCTGGTCGCGGGCCTCGCGCTCACCGACTGTGTCGTGCGCACGACGCCGATCCGCACGGCGGGCACCATCACGGTGCAGCCCGGCACCACCACGGTGACCTCGCAGCCCGTCTACCAGCAGCCCCAGCCCGTCTATCAGCAGCCGCAGCAGGTGGTCGTGCAGCAGCAGCAGCCCGTCTACCAGCCGCCGCAGCCCGTGTACGGCGGCGGCGTGAGCGTGAACGCGGGCATGGTCGTCGGCGGCGGATGGGTCACCGACGGCTACGCGCAGAACGACTTCGTCTCGTACAACATGTCGATGCGCGCGCGTCAGTTCGCGGCGGGGTACATCCCGGTGACGAACCTCTTCCGCTCGTCGATGGGGCAGGGGCAGACGCAGTTCGTGACCGTGCAGATCAACCCCGGCCGCTGCTACCGCATCATCGGCGTGGGCGGCCCCGGCGTGCAGGACCTCGACCTCCGCATGCGCGACATGAACGGCAACGTCGTCGATCAGGACGTCGCCACTGACAACTTCCCCGTGCTCGGCCTCAACCGCCAGCTCTGCCCCACGTGGACGGGCACCTTCCAGGTCGAGATCATCATGTACTCGGGCGGCGGCGACGTCGGCGTCCAGGCCTTCGCCACGAACTGACCTTCACGGTCTCGCGCCCTCCGCCTCACCGTCCGCTCGCCACCTCCGCGCAGCAGCGGAACCCGATCTGATAGTACCGAAAGCTCTCGTCGTGACGCCGCGTGGCGGGCCGACAGCGCGCCCTGATGCGCCCCCAGTAGCCTCCCTTGAGCGCGGACTGAAAGGGGGTGCCCGTGCGGCTCACTGCCCACTCGTCGACGTTGCCCGTCATGTCGCGCACGCCGTAGGGCGACACGCACCGCGCATACGCGCCGCTCGGACGCGCCTGCGAGACGCGCTCGACCTCGGCGTCGGCGGCCTCGCGATCGTTCCCCGTCACCGCTTCGCGATCGTACGCGAGGTTGTGATGGTCGATGTTGCAGACCGTCTCGTCGCGCGTGTAGCCCCACGGGTAGGGGAGCATCTGGGGCCCTTCGCACGCGAGGGTCCACTCGTCTTCGGTGCAGAGCCGTCGGCCCGCCTCGCGGCACATGCGCGCGGCGTCGTTCCACGAGACGAGCACCGCGGGCGTGGCGCCCTCGCGGCCCGGCCACTCGTAGCGGTCGATGCAGTAGCGCATGGGCTCGCGCCGTCGGCTGCGGCACACCGAGGGCTTGCGAAAGCGCAGGCACCGCTCGCGGCCGTCGTCCGACATCTCCTCGCAGCGCTGACGGACGTCGGGGCAGAACTCTCCCTCGACGCGGAGCATGCCTTCGGGACATCCCTCGGTGCGCTCCTGCGGCGGCGCTTCGGGCTCCGTGACGGGCGCGCTCGGCGGCGCGTGCTCGCGTCGGTGGTGGTGCCGACGTTGGCGCTCGCTGCGACGCTGATCACCGTGGTGATGGTGATGGCGGTGCGGGCTCGCGGGGGCGACGTCGGGCTCGACGCTCGGGGCGTGAGAGGGCGCGAGCGACCACACGCAGGCCAGAAGCGCGACGACGCCGACCGCAGGGGTGTGCCTCTGCGTCATGCGGCGCGTATCGAAGCGCAGCGAGGCGCGGTGTGTCCAGTAACGGGGCGCGAAGGGCGAACCCGTACAAGCCCTCGGTGCGTGAGCAGCGATGGCCGACACGACACGTTGACGGCGCGCGATCGCTCCGTCGCTCACGGGGCTCGCTACGCGACAGAGGCGGCCACCCGCGTGCTGTCGGCGTGTCGTGTCGGCTCTCGGTGCTCGCGCACCGACGGTTTGTGAGAGCCGGTGTGCCCGCGGTGAACCGCTCGGTTCTTGGAGGCGCGAGGCGATCGAACGTACCTTCCCGCACCATGGCCCGGCCAATGGCGATGGGGATGTTCCCGAACAACATCCGGCGCATGGATCGAGCAGACCTCGAACTCCGCGAACCCGTGTCCGTGGAGTGCTCGACGAGGGCGTGCCACGCGCGCCATCTGCCCGACAACACACGTTGGATCTACAAGACCGAGATCTCGGCTGCGGGCGTGCTAGCCGAGGCGATCGGATGGTTGATCTGCGACGACCTCGGCATCCCCATCCCCGTTGGTGCCGCTGTGCGCGAGGGGCCGCCGGGTTCGTCGCATCGTCCGTTCGTCTGGGCGAGCGCCCACGAGCGCATCGTGCACTGGCAGCCGGCGCTGCTCCACCTCGTCGGCAACCCGTCGACCTTCGCGGCGATCACCGTGGTCGATGCGTGGCTCGGCAACCCCGACCGCCACGACGAGAACCTCATCTTGCGCGTCGGAGCGGGCGATTCCCTCGATCTCCTGGCGCTCGACTTCGACGCTGCGTGGGTCGGTCGACCCGATGCGCGAGGCCGCGCGGGCAACGCGGTCGCCGCGCCCGACCGGATCACACCGCTCGACCCGAGCTTGTGGCAGCCAGACCTCGCGCATTGGGTGACCCGGGCGCGCGAAATTCCAGAGGCGGTGTTGAAGGAGTACGTCGGCGAAGCGTGCGAGCTGTCTGGCTCGCGCGAGGAGGCCGCGGTACTTTTCTGGCTGCGAGGGCGACAAGACGTCCTCGACGATCTTGCCCGACAGGTCTCCCACCACTACGAGTTGATGCAGTCATGAGCGCGCGCTACCGACTCATCCACTTCGACGCAGACCCGTTCCTCGGGCGCCGATTCCCCGTGGGCGCGTTCGTCGAGTCCGCGAGCGGTGTGCAGTTCGTCGAGGCGCCTCACCTCCCCGACGAGCGCTGTCTTGGCGACGCCGAGGAGCACAGGCTCCTCCGACTCGTGCTCCTCTCGCTGCGCGCCGCGCGCTCGTTCGATGTGCGCCCTCCCGCGCCGAACGTCTATGTGGGCAAGAGCGTCGACCTCCCCGCCTCGGTGTCGAACCCTCGCGCGTGGGCCGAAGAGATGCTCGCCGGAGGCCGCCGCGTCGTGGCGCCCGTTCGCGAAGAGCACGCGCAGAAGAAGGCTCCGCAGCGCACCTGGCACGGCCGCGCTTTCTTCAAGCAGTACAAGGTCGACCAGTACGTTCGCGATCACTTCAAGCCCGGCGCCGTTTCGAGCGGCCCCTTCGTCGAGGTTCGCGAGCTCGAGTCCGTGAGCCAGTACGTGCTCGGCGCGTCATCGCTGATCCTCATCGAGCCGATCGTGCCGACGCGCAAAGAGCTGGCGAGCGACGTTCGTGACGTGAACACTCGCTTCGGCGCCTATCAGAACGAGCTCAAGCAGCGCGCTCCGTCGAGCGAGCGCGCGTGGTCCGTCGACCTCGTCGCGCTCGTGTTCGCGGGCGGCGGCGACGAGCGCGAGCGCGCGATGCTCGCGCTCCAGCACAACGCCAGGGTGGTCGACGCCACGCGGTGGGAGCTCGCGCGGTCGCTCGTCGATGAAGTCCGCATCGTCGGAGCGAGCGGCGCTCCAGACCTCTTCGACAGCCTCTCGTCCGGCGAACCGTCGCGCGCGGACTGAGCGTCGCCGGGTCGCGTCGGATCGAAGAAACAGATGCCCGGATCGAGGCACCCAACTCCGCGATTCTCGCGAAGTCGGGATCGGGGGTGTAACCCAGGCTGCCGGACTGAAGTGTTACCTACGTTTCCGGTTGCACCCTATCTCTCACCCATTCCCTCATCGTTGCTCTCATCTCGACGCGGGCGAAATCGACCCACGCGCTGAAAATCAGGGTGCGGACCCCTCCAGTGCACCCATCGCGTCTTCGAAATCGGGGTCCAGACCCCTCCAATCAACCCCCTACCCCTCGAAAATCGGGGTGCGGACCCCTCGGAGCGCCATCCGTGCGCCGAAAATCGGGGTGCGGACCCCTCCTGGCGACCCCTGACCCCTCGAAAATCGGGGTGCTGACCCCTCCCAGACGACGCAACGGCGCGCCCAGAGGGGTCGGCACCTCGATTCGAATCTTTTCTTCGCGCGCCCGCTCAAGGCCCGCCCCCGAGGGACCGTTGCTCCTGGTGATGGCTGCAAGAAACAAGAACAGAGGGGCGACGCCGCAGAATACCCCGGGCGCGGCGCCTCCCGGTCCTCCCGGGGCCAACACGCAACAGGTCGGCGACGCGCAGCCGACGGGCATCGACGCCGAGGCTGACTGGGTCTTCGTGCGCGCCGAGTCCGAGGCGCTCTCGCCCGACGTGCTCGAACATCCGAGCGTCACGGTGCGCGAGGCGGCCATCCTCGGGATGACCGTCGCGCGGCGCGTGCAGTCCCCCGCCGAGCGCGCGGAGTTCGAGAAGCTCATCACCACGAAGCTCCTCGACGCGGCCCACTACACGAAGCTCCCGCGCTACGCGGGCGCGCTGCTCTACGTCCGCGCGATGCTCGATCGGGCGCCCACGGCGTCGGCGGCGCTCGTCCCCGCGGACCTCGTCGACAAGGGCGACACGCTCCGCCAGCGGATGGTCAAGGTGCTCGGCTTCTACTTCGGCGAAGGTACGAAGGTGGGCGACGCCCTGGCGAAGATCCGCCCCGGGAGCGGCTACACCGACCTCGTGGGCGATCTGGTCACGCTGGCGACGCACTACAACGAGCAGCGCGCGCGCATCGAGCGCACGCCCGAGTTCTACTTCGCCGCCGACGAGGCCGAGGCGAAGCGCATCGCGGGCGAGATCGTCGGGCACCTCTCGGCCACCGACGACACGCCCACGTGGACCGACGCCCAGCAGCGCGTCTGGACGCTCTTCCGTCGCGCCTACGACGAGGTCGCCGCGGGGGGCCGATACCTCTTCCGCAAGGACGCGGACGTGGACGAGCGCTTCCCCACGCTGCACTCGCTCAACGTGGCCGCGCGCCAGAGCGCCGCGAAGCCCACCGAGCCCAAGCCCGACCCCGCGAAGCCCGACCCCACATAAGCCCGCTCGACAAGCTGTCGGTGCGTGACCACCGACGGCCGACACGACACGTTGACAGCACGCGACCGCTCCGTTGCACCGCGACCTCCCCGCGCGACGGAGCCGCATGTCACGTGCTGTCAGCGTGTCGTGTCGGCCGTCGGTGCTCACGCACCGTCGGCTTGTCGCGGGACCGAGGCGACCGCTTCACCTCCCGCTCCGCCCCACCGCGCGAACCCAACGCCCCCGCGACGTGGCTCCCACACCACCGGAGGCAACGCCGCCTGATGAACACGACGACCTCGCCGCAGCGCCACTGGGATGACGTCTACGCCCGCAAGCCCGCCGAGGGCGTTAGCTGGTATCGACCGCACCTCGAGCGCTCGCTGGCCCTCATCGACGCCGCGCGCCTCCCGCGCGACGCGGCGATCCTCGACGTCGGGGGAGGGG
>JBPOHC010000242.1:0-6620 GCA_052035985.1 Myxococcota bacterium
CACCGCGGGCTCCTGCGAGAGCGCGCGCGCCACGAGGCAACGCTTCTGCTCTCCGCCCGAGAGCACCTCGAAGGGACGCCCTCTCACATGCGTGAGGTCGCAGCGTTCGAGCGCCTCCGAGACCACCGCGCGATCCTTCGCCGAGAGCGCGCCGAACCAGCCCGTGTGCGGCGAGCGCCCGAGCGAAACAACCTGCTCCACCGTGAGCCCCTGCGGGACGCGCTCCCGTTGAGGGACGAGCGCGAGCCTCCGCGCGAGCACCGCGCGATCGATGCGTCGCACGTCGTCGCCGAGCACGCGCACCACGCCCTCGTCGGGCTCCGCGATGCCCGCGATCACACGGAGCAGCGTGCTCTTGCCCGCGCCGTTGGGACCCACCACCCCGAGCACCTCGCCGCGCGTCACCGACACGCGCACGCCGCGGAGCACGGGGTCTTCACCGCGCGCGTATCGATACGCCACGTCTTCGACCGAGAGCGCCGTCACGTCTCCGCGCGTCCTTCGAGCTCGCCCGGTCGGTCGAGGTCCCGCAGCGCGGGAAAGAGTCGCGACCACAGGGCCACCACGAGGATCGTCGCGACGCCTCCGCCGACCACCGCGGCGACGGGTCCGAAGGCCTCCGCGGTGAGGCCCGATTCGAACTCTCCGAGCTCGTTCGAAGTGCTCACGAACACGAGGTTCACGGCGCTCACGCGTCCTCGCATCGCGTCGGGCGTCGCGAGCTGAACCACGTGCTGCCGCACCACCACGCTCACCATGTCGACGGCGCCCGTCACGGCCAGCGCGAGCACCGAGAGCGCGAAGCTCTCGGAGAGACCGAACACCACCGTCGCGACGCCGAAGATCGCCACGCACCTGAGCATCGCGCGCCCCGCGTTGCGCTCCAGCGGGTGATACGCGAGCCAGAGCGCCATCGCCGTCGCACCCGCAGCAGGCGCGCTTCGAAGAACGCCCGCGCCCCACGCGCCCGTGTGAAGAATGTCTCGCGCGAACACGGGGAGCAGCGCGACGGCGCCGCCGAAGAGCACGGCGAAGAGGTCGAGGCTCACGGAGCCGAGGACGATCTTGTTCCGCCACACGTAGCGCACGCCCGCGAGCACGTCGTCGCGACTCACGCCGCGCTTCTTCTCGTTCGCCGTCACGCGCGGACGGAGCGAGAGCGCGAGCGCCATCGAGATCACCGAGAGCGCGGCCGAGAGCGCGTAGACGTTCCCTCGGAGCGGCGCCCAGAGGAGACCGCCGAGGGCAGGCCCCGAGACCGCCGCGATCTGCCAGATCGACGAGCCCCAGGCCATTCCGCGCGCGAACATCTCCGGCGGGATGAGCGTGGGCATGAGGGCCTGGTTCGACGGACCGAGGAAGGCCCGCGCGGTGCCGAAGACCACGAGCACGGCGTAGATGGGCAGCGGGTCTGTGACGTGCGCGCGGGAGAGCGCCACGAGGGCCACGAAGCACAGCGCGATGAGTCCGTGACAGAGGGCCACGACGCGGCGGCGCTCGAAGCGGTCGGCGACGGAGCCCGTGACGAGGCTGAGTGTGACTGCGGGCGCGAACTGCGCGAGGCCCACGAAGCCCAGGTCGAGCTTGCGGTGCGTGAGCTCGTAGACCTGCCAGCCCACGGCCACGGAGGCGATCTGAGCTCCGACGGTAGAGAGGAAGCGGGCGAGCTGGAAGCGGATGAAATCGCGGTGCGCGAAGACCGCGTGCGGAGCGGACTCGCTCAACGGTTCACGTGAGGTTCTTGTCAGCGATCCACTTGTTCATGAAGCGCGCGCTCACGTCGTAGCTCTGGCGCAGGTTCTTCTCGGCGGTCTCTTCGAAGACGCCGCCGACGGCGAAGATCTTCGCGTCGACCTGGAAGTCGATGGTTCGCTTGCAGCGGTTGGCGCCCACGGCCTCGACGCGGAAGGTGCCCTCGGTGGTGAGCTTGTCGGCCATCGTGCTCGGGATGCCCTTGAAGTGGCACACCTTCGTGGTCTTGTTGAAGCGCGTCTCCTCGGTGTAGCGGAAGCTCGATCCGAGGGCCTTCTGCACCACGCCGGGGAGGTCCATCTTGGGCGTGGCCACGGTGCGACGGAAGATCTCCGCGTCGGTGTCCTTGAGCTCCTGCACCTGGTAGTCGGGGAAGCCGAGCCCCTGACGGAACATCGCTTCGTTCATCTCGCGATCGAAGTTGAGCCTCCAGAAGGTCTCGACCGAACAGTTGAACTCGTGGGTCAGGGTAAATCGGCGCATGGCGGGTCGTTGTCCTTCTCCCGAAAGTGGGTTTGAAATCGGGGCTCTGGGGGCGGCGATGGTCCGCGCGATGCGCCGCGGTGTCAATCACCACGGCGCGCGGGTTTTGAAGCGATCTGCGAAGGACGGGGAGAGGCTCAGCGCACGCCGCGGAGCGAGATGTACGTGCCCTGCATCTGGAACGCCGCGGTGAAGCCGTCGGCGATGCGCGGGTCGTTGGCGCACATGCGCCCGGTGATGCGCGTGCCGTCGCCGTCGATGCACGCGGAGATCATCTGCGCGCCGCGCGTGCCGGGCACGGTCTCGATGCGCTCGAGCCCGTCGCCGTCGAGGTCGATGTCAGGCTGCTGCGGTCCGATCTGGAACACCACCACGCGCTGCCCGCCCACGAGGAGTTCGAGGAACGTCCCGTCACCGCCGCCGCCACCGCCGCCGCCGATGAGACCCGCGGGGTTGGGGAGCGCCGCGAGGTCGCGCGCAGGCACGGCGCCGCAGAGCACGCCGTTGCGAAGACCCGTGATGCGCGTGGCATCTGCGGTGATGTTGCCCGAGAGCCTCCCGCGCTGAACGCGGAAGTCGAGCATGCCCGCGGGACCCGCCGGGAGGTTGAGCCGAACGTCCTCGGGACCGCCCGTGAGCGCGCCCACCGCGATGCGGCTCTGGAACGACGCCGCCGGGAGCATGGTCATGGGGTTGATCGACGTGGCCTGCACGAACTGGGGGTTCCCCGCCTCGCCGTTGTTCGTCATGATCATGTCGGCGTCGGAGCCCACGAGCCATCCCACGCGCGTGTCGGGCACGTTCTGCCCGCGCGCGTCGGTGAGGTTCAGGAACCCGAGCTGCACGAGCACCTGCCCGTTCGAGAAGCTCGACGAGATGAACGAGTTGAGGAGCCCCACGGCGGGCCCGAGCGCGTGACCGAAGGCGTTGTCGGGCCTGCGATCGCCCGAGAAGTCGCAGCCCGTCATGCCGTCTTCTTCGGCGATCGTGAGCGAGGTGAGCACCACGGCCTGCTCGCTGCGGCAGTCGGGACCGCAGCCGTCCCAGCGCGTCGCGTTGCCGTCGTCGCAGGTCTCGCCCGGATCGACCCGCATGTTGCCGCACATGGCCACCGTGCGGCAGCCGTCGCCGCAGCCCGGGGTGCCGTCGCAGACCTCGCCCACGGCCGTGTCGACGATGCGATTGCCACAGGTCTCGTTCGAGAGGCAGTCGGAGCGGCAGCCGTCGCCCGAGGCGTTGTTGCCGTCGTCGCAGACCTCGCCCATGTCGACGCGACGGTCGCCGCAGCGCGCTTCGAAGCGGCACGTCGCGGAGCATCCGTCGCCCGAGACGTTGTTGTTGTCGTCGCAGCTCTCGCCGGGGTCGAGCACGCCGTCGCCACAGCGAGGAACGCGCGCGTCGACGGGGGGAACGTCCGCGACGGGGCGATCGGGCGGCGGGGGCACGTCGGCGACGGGGCGGTCGACCACGGGGATGTCCGTGACGATCATCACGTCGGAGGCCGCGTCGATCACGGGGGCGGCGTCGCCCTGCTCGCCGGTGACGACGTCGCTGCCGCAGCCGATGGCGCCTGCCGAGAGGCACACGGCGGCAAGAAAGAGGGTCTTGTGGTGCATGGAGTGTCTTCGGGTCTTCCCGTGATGAGGTGGTGTTGAGATGGCGCGTCGCGCGTGGGTAGAGATCGCCCCTCGCGCTGGCGACGCGGATCGTATCGCCTCGCTCGCACCCCGCGCAATTCAGCCGACGCGCGGAAATACTCGGCGCCACCGGCCCCGCGCGGTCGATCGCGTCGTGATCCCTTGACTCCGTGGCGCGTTGACGACGTATTCACAAGCTGCTCGCGCCATGCCCAACGCCATCGACCGCTTCAGCGTCTTCCCTCGCGGCTTCGTCGCCGACGAGGAGGCGGTCTTCGCGGTCGAGCGCCTGTCGCAGAACCTCGCGCGGCTCTGGATCGCCGTGTGGATCGCGGCGGTCACCCACCTCGCCCACGTGGCTGTCTTCATGGCGTCGCGCTCTCCCGCCGATCCCGCGCCCGTCGCCACGTGGCGCAGCGCCATCATCGCGTCGCACGGGACGATGGCGCTCTTCAACGTGATCGTGGGCGCCATCCTCTGGCGTACGGAGAAGACCCGCCGCGCCCCGCGCCACCTCCCGCTGGTGTTCTTCGCGGCGTACCTCGCGCTCGGAGCCGTGCTCGCGAGCGCCGACCAGGCCGTCACCACCGACATCTCTCCGTGGCTCGTGGTCACCCTCGGGATGTGCATCCTCGTGCGGATCAACGCCCCCGTGACGATGGCTACGCTCGCGGCGAACTACGCGCTCTTCGCCGCCGGTCAGTGGCTGATGCAGCCCGACGCCCAGGTGCGGCTGTCAAACTCGGTCAAGGGCCTCTCGACCTTCGCCGTCGGCCTCGGGCTCGCGGCGGTGATGGGCACGCACCAGCGGAGGGAGTTCGTTCAGCGGAGGCTCATCGAGCGGCAGCGCGCCGAGCTCGAAGACGCCCTCGCGAAGGCGAAGCAGGCTGCGGCGGAGGCCGACGAGGCGAGCCGCGCGAAGTCGTCGTTCCTCGCGACGATCACCCACGAGATTCGAACGCCCATGACGGGCGTGCTCAGCGTCACGGAGCTCCTCGCACAGACGCCCCTCGACGCAGACCAGCGGCAGCTCGTGCAGACGCTGCTCGACTCGGGCGAGGTGCTCGTCACGCTCATCAACGACCTGCTCGACCTCTCGAAGGTCGAAGCCGGACGGCTGCGGGTGGAGTCCGTCCCCCTCGACCTCGCCCATGAGGTCCGCTGCGTCGCGCGACTCTTCGAACCGCGGGCTCGCGCGAAGGGGCTCACCGTCACGATCTCGTGGCTCACCGACGCGCCGCCGATCGTGCGGGGCGACCCCATGCGCATCCGTCAGGTGCTCGGCAACCTCGTGGGCAACGCGATCAAGTTCACCGAGCAGGGCGGCGTGACCTTCCGCTGCAAGTGCGAGCGCTGCGGCGAGCGCATGGCCGTCACCCTCGACGTGGTCGACACGGGGACGGGCATCACGCCCGAGGTTCTGTCACGGCTCTTCACGCCGTACGTCCAGGCCGACGCGAGCACGGCGAAGACCTACGGCGGCACGGGCCTCGGCCTCGCGATCTCGCGCGAGCTCGCGGAGCTCATGGGCGGGAGCGTCGAGGTCGAGAGCGTCCCCGGGCAGGGCTCGACGTTCCGCCTCACGCTCGACCTCCCCGAAGCGCACGTCGCGGAGGTCCCCGTCGTCGAGGCGCGTCGCTCGACGCACCCGCCTCCGACACACCGCACGGGACGCGTGCTCGTGGCCGACGACAACGTGGTCAACCAGCTCGTGCTCCGCGAGATGCTCCGACGCATCGAGCTCGACGTGGAGCTCGTCGGAGACGGCGCCGAGGCGCTCGAACGGCTCGCGCACCACGACTTCGACGCGGTGCTGACCGACCTCCAGATGCCCGGCATGAGCGGCCTCGAGCTGCTCCGACGGATTCGAGCCAGAGACCGCGAAGGCGCGCGGCTCCCCGTGGTGATCCTCTCTGCGGGGGTGACCGACGAGGAGCGCGACGAGTGCCTCGCCGCGGGCGCCGACGCGGTGCTCGAGAAGCCCGTGAGGCTCGGCGAGCTCGAAGCGACGCTCGCGCCCTTCCTCCGCGTCTCCGACGTGTGACCGACCAGCGGTTCGCGCGGATTCGAAATGGCGAGAACCCCGACGCTTCCCGATGCGTGCCGTCGACCTGTTGAGGGTCGAACGGACACGATCGGGCGCTGCGGGGTCATCGACCGCGCGGACTTTCCACACCCGGATATCGCGACGTTTCCGTCACGCAGAGCCGTATCGGTGCGTCGCCCGTGGCGATGTGTGTGTCGTGGAGAGCGGTACACCTCTCCTCTGCCTCATGGTCCTCCCCGCTGGTGCCCGCGCAGGCACACCGACGGTTGAATGGAGGTGAAGCATCGACACTCGCCTCGGACTGCGCCTCTCGGGGATCACGGTGAAGTGATCTCCGCGTGGCGCTCGCGTCGCCCGTCGATTCACCGCAGCGCCGTGTCGGGTGCCGCAGTCATCGTCGGTGCGTCGCTCGGAGCGCTCTCGGGGCTCCGTCTGGGACCATCACTGCCGCCATGAGTGCGGTGCTCGCGCGCACGCCTCACGGTGACTCCGGTCCAACTTCCGCCGCGGTCCACCGTCGCGAAACGGGTGGCGCGGCGCGTCGATGCAGCGGACGCACACGGCTCCGGCAAGAGCCCCGTCGTGTCGCCCCGTGCGACCTCCCTCCTCGCGGAGTGGTTTCGCGCGTTGCGCCAACGGACACACCCCGATCGCCGTCGGGGGCGGTGCGTCGGTTCGACGCGACATCCGAGGTCTCCGCT
>JBPOHC010000049.1:0-2804 GCA_052035985.1 Myxococcota bacterium
CCGAAGCTCCGCGCGCAGCCCTTCGAGCGCCGCGTCGAGCACCGCGCGTCGCTCCTTCGGCGCAGTGCGCGCCCGCAATTCCGCGAGGTGCGCCGTGAAGGCCGCGAAGTCGTCTCCGAGGCCCGCCGTGATCGCGTCGCGCAGCCGCGCGATGAGACCCGGCGCGCTCCCGCCCGACGAGATCCCCACCGTGACCGCGCCCGACTCCGCGATCGCGACGTGCGCGTAGTTCGAAAAAACAGGCTGATCCACGCAGCAGAGCAGCACGCCCTCGCGCGACGCCACATCGAAGAGCCAGCGCGACAGCCCCTCATCGCGCGGCGTCGACACCGCCACGAAGGGACGCCCCGCGAGATCCCCCTCCACGGGCGCGCGCGCCTCCCACGGAACGCCCTCCGCGCGGAGCCACTCGCCGAGCGCGTCGGTCACATCGGGCCACACCACGGTCACCCGCGCGCCGCAAGCACGCAGCCGTTGCGCCCGTCGGAGGGCCTCGGCGTCTCCTCCCACCACGAGGCACGACCGCCCCGACACCGAAAGCGACACGAGGAACGACGACATCGCGCGAAGATACCTCCCGCGTCGATGACGGCGCCCTCAAACCTGAATTAGATACGCGGCCATGATCCCCGACGAACCGCTCCCCGACGCGACCCGAGAGATGCTCACGCGGTTTCACTTCGAGCGCGTGCCCTTCGCGGCGCTGCGCGATCGAACGAAGCCCGGCGCAGACCTCGAAGCGGCGCATCGCATCACGCGTCCGCTCGCGCCTCCGCCCGTGGGATGCGGCGCCGTCGCGCCCGACGAGGGGACCGACGCGTGGCGCGCGCTGCGTGACGACGGCGAGGCCGCCATCGCCCGGGGAGAGCTCGCCGCCGTGGTGCTCTCGGGCGGAATGGCCACGCGCTTCGGCTCCGTGGTCAAGGCCCTCGCGCGGCTCTACGAAGAGCGCCCCACGCGCTTTCTCGACGTGAAGCTCGCGGACCTCGCGCGCTACCCCACCGTCGACGCGACGCTCATGACCAGCTTCGCCACCGACGCCGCGATCCGCGAAGCCCTCGCGCGAGAGGGACACGCGCACATGAACGTCGCCGCGCAGTTCATCTCGCTGCGGCTCACGCCCGAAGGCACGCTCTTTCGCGACAACGCGGGCAACCCCTCGGCCTATGCGCCCGGTCACGGAGACCTCCCCGACGCGCTCGCCACCGCCGGGTCCCTCGCTCGCATGCGCGCGAAGGGCGTTCGCACCGTGCTCGTTTCGAACGTCGACAACGTGGGAGCGACCGTAGACCCCGTGCTCTTCGCGATGCACCGCGCGTCGCAGAAGCAGGTCTCCGTCGAGCTCGTCGAGAAGGAGCCCGGCGACCGCGGAGGGCTCCCCGTGAGCTGCGACGGGAGGCTCGTGCTCGCAGAAGCGTTCCGTCTGCCGAAGGACTTTCCCGCGGATGAGTTTCCGCTCTTCAACACGAACACCCTGTGGATCGACCTCGACGCGCTCGAAGGCGAGCACCCCTGGACGTGGTGCGTCGCGCGCAAGAAGGTCGACGGACGCGACGCCATCCAGTGGGAGCGCCTCATCGGAGAGCTCACCTGGTGGCACTCGACCAACTGGCTCCACGTGCCGCGCGTGGGAGCCGCGTCGCGGTTCATCCCGGTGAAAGACCTCAGCGACCTCAACACCCGCCGCGCCGCCATCGAGACCGTGCTCTCGGCGCGCTTCGGGCTCTGACCTCCGCCTCCATCGCTTCGCGCGCGCAATCCCCATTGACGAGACCCCGCGCCTCGTAGAGTGAGATCAACCCATGTACCTCCCGCTCTTCTTCGACCCGACGCTCGACCTCGAGCGACTCCGCACGACCCTCGACACCTGCGGGACCTGGTCGCGACGCAACGTCGTCCGCGGACTCGGCAAGGCGCAGATGGCCGCCCTCTTCGAAGCGTGCGCGGGCGCTGATCCGTTGACCCTCGACGACATCGTCCCCACGACCGATCCGCTCGTCGAGGTGATCCACACGGGCAAGAACAGCCTCCCGATGTTCAACCACTTCGAGAAGCGCTTCTGCCGCCCCGACGGTGATGATCCGCCCGCCGAGCTCTGGGGCTACAACCACCAGACGATGAGCGCCTTCACGGGCCCCGGCTACTTCGTCGCCACCGCCGACGACAAGGGCGAGATCGTCATCGATTACACCCGCCTGCCGCCGCGCAAGGTGGCCTCGTGGCCCGAGATCATCCCCAACAGCGACCGCCTCGGGCGCTTCGTCTGGGGGGGAATGATCGACCGCCTCCGCCGCGTCACGCCGCAGATCACCATCGGCCGCGCGTACCGCTACGGCAAGGCCACCGACGACTACTTCGCCCTCTACCGCGAAGACCCGCCCGCGGTCTGAGAGGCTCGCGGCGCTCCTCCGTCGCTACGGCAGCGGAGGCTCCCACCCGTGGACCTCGACGCCGAGCGAGGACTCCGTCGCGAGGACGCCGAGCACCTGACGGATCGTGACGCTGTCGGGCGCGCCCACTTCGAAGAAGAGGTACGGCCAGACGTCATCGCCCGGCGAGACCGTGGCCGTCAGCGCGGCGTCGGCGCGTTCGAAGAGACCACAACAGTCGCCCGTCGAGACGGGCTCCTCGAAGCCCTGCGCGCGCAGGACGCGACGGAGCTCGGGCATCACCCGGCCCCGCTCGCCTGAGAGCTTCCCCCGACAACGCTGCGACGCGGCGAGCACGCGGAACCGTCGCATGGCGCTCCATGCGAGCGTCTCGCGGAGCGATTCGAAATCGCGCTGCGCCCCGGCGCCGCCGAC
>JBPOHC010000702.1:0-8264 GCA_052035985.1 Myxococcota bacterium
CGAAGGTGTTCGCGCCCCAGCAGCGCACGGTCTCGTCCGCGAGCAGCGCGCAGGTGTGAGACGCGCCGACGGCGACCTGCCGTGGCGCGCTGAGCCCCGTGACCGACACGGGCGGCGACGACGCGCGCACGAGGCCGTCGCCGAGCTGACCGTGATCGTTCGCGCCCCAGCAAAACGCGCCGCCGCCAGAGACGATCGCGCAGGTGTGAATCATGCCGAGGGACCAGGTCTCGACGTTCATCACGCCCGTCACCGGCGCAGGCATCGCGCGAGAGGTCATCATGAGGCTGACGTCGCCGAGCTCGCCCATCGCGTTGCTCCCCCAACACAGCGCGGGGCCGTCGGAGAGCGACACGCAGCCGTGCTCTCCGCCGAGCGCGAGGCGCGTCGCGCTCGTGAGGCCCGCGATCGCCATCGGCGTCGGTTGGATCGGGTCCGTGCCGCCTCCGAGCTGCCCAACGTCGTTCGAGCCCCAGCACGCGACGGCGCCGCTCGTGAGGCGCGCGCAGGTGTTCCGCCCGCCCGCCGCGACCTCGGCGACGCCCGCGAGGCCGACCACGGCGACGGGCTCCACGCGCGACGAGGCGACGCCGTTCCCGAGCTGTCCCGCGGTGTTCAAACCCCAGCAGCGAACGACGCTGTCGGTGTCGCGGGCACAGGCGCCGAAGGTCCCCACCTCGACATCGAGCGTGTGCGTCACGCCGAGCGCCGCCGCGGGCGCGCCTCGCCAGTCGCTCGCGACGCCGTCGCCGAGCTGGCCTCCGAGGTTTGCGCCCCAGCACTGCACCTGACCTGTCACGAGGCGCGCGCAGGTCGATGTCGCGCCGAGCGAGAGCGACGCCGCGTCGGTGAGTCCGTCGACGGACGCCGGAATCCCGCGCGTCGTGGTCGTCCCGTCGCCGAGCTGGCCGTTCAGGTTCTGCCCCCAGCAGCGCACGGTGCGATCCCGCAGACGCACGCAGGTGTGAAGGTCTCCCGCGCGGACCTCCACCGCGTCGTTGATGCCTGGCACGGTCACGGGCAGCGCGCGGTCCGTCGTATTGCCGTCGCCCAGCTGACCGTACTCGTCGTCGCCCCAGCATCGCACCGCGTTGTCGCTGCGGCGCGCGCAGGTGTGAAGTCCGCCCGCGGAGATCTCGCTCACGTTCGAGAGGCCGCCCACCGCGACGGGCCTCAGGCGCATGGTGAACGTGTTGTCTCCGATGGCGCCGTGACGGTTCGACCCCCAACACCGCGCGGTCCCGTCGGTGATGCGCGCGCAGGTGTGGTCGCGGCCCGCGGAGACCTGCGCCACGTCGGTCAGATCCGCGACGCGCGTCGGCATCAATCGATCGGTCGCGGTCCCGTCGCCGAGCTGCGCCTTCTCGTTCGCGCCCCAGCATCGCAGCGTGCTGTCCGCGAGGCGCGCGCAGGTGTGCTCGCAGCCCGCGGAGAGCTCCACGACGCCCGTGAGGCCCGGCACCGGGACGGGAGTCGCACGCACGAGGCGGGTGCCGTCTCCGAGCTGACCGCGGTTGTTGTGACCCCAACATCGCACGGTGCCGTTCGCGAGCAGCACGCACGCGTGGTGACATCCGACGGCGAGGTCCCGCAGCGCAGCGCTCCTGCACGCGAGCACACCGGGACGCGCGCACGCGCCCTGCCCACCCGAACACGCGCCGCCGAGGGTGACGCAAGCGCCTCCGCACTGCACCTGCCCCGCGGCGCATCCGATGGGCGCATCGGAGGGCGCGTCGATGACCACGTCTGTCGCGACGTCCGCGGAGGAGTCTGCAACGGCATCGGAGGAAACGTCCGTGACGCCATCGGAGGGAGCATCCGTGACGGCATCGCTCGTGGGCGCGTCGGCCACGTCCGCGGTGACGTCCGAGGCGCTGTCGTCGATCGCATCGGCGCGCTCGGAGACCGCGTCTCTCGGCGGGTCGGCGTGCTGACGGAGGCTGAAGCATCCGCACGTCGCGAGCAGCGCGATCAGGGCACCGACTCTCATCTCCACGACGCCATCGCTTAAAAAGTCCGTGACCGTATCCGCGGGTTCGAAGGGCTCGGCATCCGACCTCCAAGCGCGCGCGTCGTCAAGGTGCAAGACCCGTCACGCGCCGAAGGAACTACCTTCGGCATTGGGAATCGCGATACGGTCCGCAGACCACGATGGCCGTCGATGACCAGGGCAATGACGCGTCGACGACCGACCTGAGCCCCGGCGCGCTCTTCGGCAACTACGCGATCGTGCGCAAGCTCGGCGAGGGCGGCATGGGCGCCGTGTACGAGGCGCGTCGACAGGGGCTCAACAAGCGCGTCGCACTCAAGGTGCTCACCCTCGGAGGCAACCCCGCGGTGACCGCGAGGTTCGTGCAGGAGGCCCGCATCTCGGCGAGCCTCGAGCACCCCAACGTCGCCGATTGCTTCGACGTCGGCGAGCACGAGGGCGTGCCATACCTCGCGCTGGAGTTCCTCGACGGAGAGACGCTCGGCGCGAGGATGGATCGCGGGCCGCTCAGCGTGTCGGAGATCACCGACGTGGTGCTCCCCGTGGCCTCGGCGCTCGCGCTCGCGCACGGCCACGGCGTCGTTCACCGCGACCTCAAGCCCGACAACATCTTCCTCGCGAGGCAGCTCGGCGTCGTGGTGCCCAAGGTGCTCGACTTCGGCATCGCGAAGGCCCGCGGCGGCTCGGAATACCAGGGCCTCACGCGCACGGCCTCGATCATGGGGACCCCGGGGTACATGTCCCCCGAGCAGGCCAGGGACTCGAAGAACGTCGGGCCCGCGAGCGATCAGTTCGCGCTCGGCGTGATCCTCTGGGAGTCGGTGACCGGCCGTCCGCTCTTCGAAGGCGACTCGTCGATCGAGGTGCTGATGAAGGTCGTGAGCCAGTCGTCGCCGTCGCTGCGCGCGCTCCGACCCGACGTCGATCCGGCCTTCGAATCCGTCGTCGTGACGCTGCTCGAAAAAGACGCCGCGCGCCGCTTCCCCTCGATGCGCGAGGTCGGCGCTGCGCTGCTGCCTTTCGCGTCGCCCGAGGCGCGCGCGCGGTGGGCGAGCGAGTTCAGCGAGCGCCTCAGCGTCCCTTCGCGCGAGGTCGTCACCGTCGCGCCGAGCGGCCCTGCGCCCGACACCGTCGTCGAGGCGAAGGCGCCCGCTCCGACGCCGCGCCTCGCGCCCAACACGCTCTCGCCTTCGGGAACCGACCTCACGACGATCCGCTCGCCGCGCTCGAACACCAAACGCGGCGTCATCGTCGCCCTCGCGGCCTGCGCGCTGACCGCGCTCTCCATCGGCGCGTGGCTCGCGTTGCGTCCCGATCCCACGACGGCCGTCGAGACGAGACCGACCGCGAGCGAGCTCCCCACGCCGTCGGTCATCGACGCGCCGACCGCACCGTCGACGCCGACCTCGCGTTCCGTCGCGCAGCCCGCGCCGGTTGCAAACCCCGCCGCGCAGAGCGCGCCCGCTGCGCCCGACGTCGCACCCGCGGCCGGGCGAAACCCGCGTCGCGGCCCCGGCGGACACGGTCGCGGGCGCGCGGGTCGTCGTCGACGCCACGTCGATTGAGGCGTCTGGACGTCGGTTCGCGCGCCGCGATAGCGTCCGCGCGATGACCTCGATTCGCGCGCGCTCGGCGACGTTCGTGAGCCTGGCGATCGTCTCGTGGGCCACGCCCGCGACGGCGCAGGATGCCACCGCCGAGGCCGCGCGCCGTGACCTCATCTCGCAGGCCGAGCGAGCCAGCGACGCGAACGACCACGCGCGCGCCGTGGAGCTTCTCACGCGCGCGGAGGCCGTTCGCAGCTCGACCTCGCTGCGACAGTTCCTCGCCGACGAGCTCGCGCTCACGGGCGCCTGGCTGCGCGCCTACGTCGAGGCCGTGCAGTGTCAGCGCGAGGCCGCCGCCGATCGACACCTCCGAGACCGTCGAGGCATCCGTCGAGACTGCGCGCGCATCGAGGCGAGGGCGCGGCCACACCTCGCGCAGCTCATCGTGCAAGCGCCCGCAGACGCGCCGACGCTCCGCGTGACGCTCGCGGGCGCAGAGGTTCCCCGGTCGTTGTGGGGCGTGCGCTATCCCGTCGCCGCGGGGACGTGCGTGGTCGAAGCCTCCAGCGAAGACGGGCGTCGATTCCGTCAGGAGCTGACTCTCTCCGAGGGCGGCGAGGCCACGGTGACGGTCGCGCTCTCTGCGCCGCCGCCGTCACCAACCCCCGCCGTGACACCGCCGCCCGCACCTCCGCCTCGCGTCGCAGAAGCGCCTCGCGCTACGGAATCGCCGCGCGTTACGGAAGCTCCTCGGGTGATCGAAGCGCCGCGCGTCACGACCACGCGACCGTTTCGAACCGCGGGCTACGTCGCGCTCGGTGTGGGCGCGCTCGGCATCGGCGCGGGCCTCGTGGCGACGGTGCTCGCGAGCGCGCGGGCGAGCGAGTTCAACGCGATGACCGCGTGCGGCGAGGCCGATCCGGCGCGCGGCGGAGCGGGCTGTCAGGACGCCTACGATCGCGTCTCGACGATGCAGGCGATCGGCGTCGCGGGGTGGGTTGTCGGAGGCGTCGGCGCCGTGGTGGGCGGCGTGTTGATCGCGCTGCCGGGGCGTCCTGCGAGCGCGGCGCGTGACGCGCAACGGTCGTGGTGGCTCGCGACGGGACCGGGCGAGCTCGGCCTCGCGATGGGCGCGCGCTACTGAGCGTCGGCGCGTGGGCCGCGGGCGTCGCGCACTCGCGGGCGCCGCGGTCAGTCCTGCCCGTCGAGCGTGCGGGCCGAGACCTCGAGGCGACGGAAGAGCTGGCGCTTCTTGTACTGGTGCCGCTCCATGCGCCGCAGGATGTCGTCGAGCACGCGCACGGCGCGGGCGATGAACGGACCCTTGTTGAGCATCACGCACTCGGCCCGCACGGCCATCGACGCGTCGGTCACCTCGGCGCGCGAGGGGACGCCCGTCTGCGCGAGCCCGTCGAGCACCTGCGTGGCCCAGATGGCGGGGACGTGCGCGGCCTCGGAGATCCAGAGGATCTCTTCTTGAAGCTCCGCGAGGCGTTCGAAGCCGCACTCGACCGCGAGGTCGCCGCGGGCGATCATCACGCCCACGGGGTAGCGACGCATCGCGCGCAGCAGGAGCGACGGGAGCGCTTCGAAGGCCTGCCGCGTCTCGATCTTGAGTACGAGCCCGACGGCGCGCGGCGCGGCGGAGAGGGCTGTGATGTACGGGTCGACGTCGTCGGCGCGGCGCAGGAACGACAGCCCCACGAGGTCGGCGTTCTGGAGCGCGAACTCGAGCCCGACGCGGTCGTCGGGGCCGAGCGCGGGCAGGTCGAGCGGCGTGTCGGGGAGGTTGATCCCCTTCTCGGCGCCGAGGCGCGCGACGCCGCGGCCCGCGCGCTGAACGCGGAGAGACACGACGGGGAGGTTCACGGCCTCGACGACGGTCTCGACCTTGCCGTCGTCGAAGAGGACGCGGTCGCCGGCCTTCACGAGGTCGAGCGCCTCGGGGACCTCGCACGACACCGTGGCGGGCCGCAGCACCGCGCCGCTCGCGCTTCGCACCGCGGGGTGACCGGGCTCGGCGTCGGCGCGCAGCTCCAGCGGCTCTCCGGCGGACACCTCGACGCGAGAGGCCGTCGCGGGGACCGGGCCGCAGAGGCCCTTTCGAAGGGTTCGACCGTTGCGAATCCAGCGGAGCTCGCAGCCCTCGACGACGTAGGCCGTGCGGTCTCCCTCGGCGAGGGCGTGGTCTCTCTCGGCGGCCGTGACGCGCAGCGAGCGCTTCCGCCCGCGGGAGTCGACGAGGTCCACCACGTCGCCGGGACGCATCTTCGGAATCCACGTGTCGTCGAGGAAGAGCGTGTGCCCCGCGAAGGCGCTCGTCTTGCCGTGCCACCGCTTCGGCGCGAGCGAGACGCGGAAGGGCGCCGTCGTGCGGCCGAGCGAGTCGCGCGTCGGCTTGAGCACGAGCACGCGCGCGCCGGGCTCCATGGGACCGGTGCGGAGCTTCGGCCCCGGCAGGTCCATCAGCACCCGACACGGCCTCCCCGCGCGCGCTGAGGCGGCCCGCAGCGCTGCAAGAATGCGCGACCACTCCGTCGGCCCCTCGTGCGCGGTGTTCACGCGGAGCACGTCCATCCCCGCGGAGAGCATCGCGTCCATCCACGCGCCGTCGGCCTCGCGCGCCGAGGGCGCCGTCGCCATCACGTACGCGTGCCGTCCCGCGGGGCCGGGGCCGAAGAGCGCGCGCGTGTGCTCCCCGAGGAGGGTCTCCGCTTCATCCCAGCCGCTCACCGCGCTCGTCACGGCGCGCTCCGTCGCCGCGCCGCCCTCGGCGATCACCGTGGCGGCGAGTCGCGCGCGCACCTCGATGAGCGTCGCGAGCACCACGGCCTCGGAGCGTCCGAGCGACGAGAGCCCCGCTTGCGACAGGGCGAGCTGCACGTCTCGCAGGTCGCGCTGGCGCAGGGCGAGGTAGTGCATGAGGTTTCGCGCGCTCTCGGTCCACGCGGGGTCGAGCGCGCCGAGCTGCTCGGCGTGGAGGCGTTCGAACGACAGCAGGTGATCGATGAGCTCGTCGATCTGCTGCAGGAGTGCTTCGTGCTGCGTCACGCAGGCGAGACTCGCCGCCGAGGCCGCGTCTCGCCAAGTGAAAATCCGCACGGAACGCCGCGCGAATGTGTCACCGCGGTGACGACCGGGGCCGCGCACCCCCCGCGCACCCCCGAGGGCCGGGGGCGTCACGCGCTCGTCACCGCGATGACAGCGACGCTTGACGCGGCGGCGCGAGGAGCGTTCCCATCGCGGGCGTGTTCGTCATCCGAGAGGCCCAGTTCGAAGCGCTCGCCGCGGCCCGCCGCGAAGATTTCGTCCGCGAGATGATGGACCACCTCCGCGCCTCCTACGACGCGGCCTTCGAGATGAGCGCGGGAGACCTCCGCGCGCTCGTCATCGAAGGCACCGCCGCGGCCGAGGGGTACAGCCTCTTCGCCGACGCAGACATCCGGCCCTTCCTCGAGTGCCGCGTGGTCTACGGGCCGATGTTCCCCGCGGGCGACGACGACGACTGGGCGAGGGAGATCCTCGACGACCCCGCGCTCGACGCCGACGACAAGGCCCTGCGCCTCGAGGCGCAGCTCGAGCTCCTGCTCTCGGCCGCCGAAGAGGCCGAAGCCGCCTCGTAGCGAACGCCCCCACGAGCGACACCGCAACACCCCGCAACACCCCCCGACGGAGCCTCCGCGCGATGTACGACGAGCCGCAGTATTTCACCCTCAAGATCGGCGTGTGCTTCTGCCGCTGCGACGTGCGCGTCAACGACATCCCGATCCTCGTCGAAGACGTCTCGGGCTCGCGCGTCGACATCGAGATGCCGCTGAACCTCCACGTCTTCACGGGCGAGAACACGCTCTTCGTGAAGCTCCTGCCCGCGCAGATGTCGGATCAGTCTCCGACGCTCGGCCTCGACAACGGCAACGTCGAGTGCGTCGTCGAGCTCGTTCGTCGCCCCTACGGCCGCGACACGAGCGAGCGCACGGTGCTGGCCTCGATCGAGTTCCGCGGCGCGCTGCCGGAGCCCTTCAGCACGAGCTCCGCGGAGGTGCCCGGGGTGTCACCGCTCCAGAGCGCGTACGAGCCGCGCGAGCAGGCCGTGGCCGCGCGCACGGTGAACCTCGTGACGCAGTTCCCCGAGTGGCGCTGGGTGAAGGCGCCCGCGATCGAGCCCGGTCAGCCCGTGCTGCGCGACCTCCTCGCGGAGCATCAGCGCTTCTGGACGTCGCTGCGCGCGAAGGACACCGCCGACCTGCGCGCCCACATGGCCGCGAACGCGCGCGAGATCCAGGCCGCGTACTACCTCCGCGACCTCGACGATGCGTACCGCGTCATCGGCATCGAGGAGCTGCTGCGCAACCCCGACGCCGAGCTCAAGCCCATGCCCTCGGACCTCAAGCTCGACGTCTTCGCCAACGGGCGCCTCGCGCGCCTCGTCACCGAACGCGGCGACAGCCCCATCGCGTTCCGCGAGAACGACACGGGCCTCGACGCCTTTCTCGGCGCGTGGTTCTGCCGCTCCGCGACGGGCTGGGTGATGATCCGCTGAGCGATTCTCAGCTCGCCGCGGGGGCCTTCTGCGACCCGTCGCCGAGCATGTTGCGGTCGAACTTCCGACGGAACACCGCGAGCGCCACGGCCCCTACGCCGACCGCGAACCACAGCGTCGCGAAGCGCACGAGCAACACGCCGCACGCCGCGGCCTCGCGCGGCATCGACGGCACCGCGAGCGACTC
>JBPOHC010000879.1:0-8031 GCA_052035985.1 Myxococcota bacterium
GACCCGCGATGGCACCGGCCGGAGCGCCGGAGATCACCGATTGCGGCGGTGGCCGCGTGCGCACCCATGTCTGCAACCATGAACCCGACGAAGGTCGGGTTGCCCCTTCCGTTGCCCGGAGTGAGCCCGCGAAAGCAGAGGGGCCAGGACCGGCGAACTCCGGTCGCACCTCCGGTCGTACGAAGGCACGACTCGAGCGCGACGTGACTCCGCGCCTACGACGTGACGGCGCTCCCGGTGAGCACGAGGCGATCGACGAGCATATCGGCGAGCACGCCGAGGCCCAGGTGTTCGTCGGGCGCGTAGGTGTTGATCCAGTCGACGAGGGCGTCGGCGGCGTCGGACACCTCGCGCTGAAGCGCGCGTCGCGAGCGCGTACCCCGCAGCAGCGCAGCCGTGGCGGCAGTCACAAGCGCGGCGAGGCGGTCGCGGAGTTCATACGGCAGGTCGTCGATGGACCACCCGACGAGGAGGGAGACGCGATACCCGAGGTAGCAGTTCACGCCGCGCGCCGCGGCCTCGTGGGCGAGCTGGTCTCCCGTGCGGCAGGCGAAGGCGTGCACCCACTCACCGCACACATTGGTCGCGTCGAGCGCAGGCTCGTCGTCAGCGCCATAAACGGCTGTTTGATCACCGTGCCCGAAGAGGGCGACGGCGAAGGGCCCCGGCTCGACCATGTACGCGCGCTCCAACGCGGCGCGCACAGCGCCGGTTCCGTCGATGACGGGCGACGGCGCTGGCAAGCGTGCCTCGGTCTGTGCGGCGACCCAGCGCGCGTTGACGAGCGCCTCATCGCCGTCGACGAGCGGCGCAAAGAGGATCCAACGGCTCACGTCGGGCGCTCGGGCTTCGAGGCAGCGGCGGTCTGCGCGAGCCGTCTCACGGAGCGCACGGCGTTGCCGTACACCGCGGCGAGGTAGTCGTCGGCCTCGCGCGCGTCGCGTCGCAGGAGGTCGCACATCACGGCGGCGGTGATGGGCGCTCCGTCGGAGAGCTGTTGGAACACCACCGTGTCGGGGGCGAGGTATTCGAGCGAGCGGAGGAGGGCGTGCTTCGCGGGGCCCGGCTCGTAGAGGTGCCTCGCGTCGAGCTCGTCGAGCGGGCGACGCTCGATGCGGGTGGCGCCTTCGACGAGGGAGACGTCCCAGTACCAGGCGGGGTCGAGGTCGAAGAGGTTGCTGTGCGTGGCGATGAAGAGCTGGTCGACGTGCCCCTCTCTCACGAGGCGCAGCAGGAGTTCTCGCAGGTCTCTGCCTGTCGTCGGAGCGTGCAGGTGCGCCTCGGGCTCCTCGATGGCGACGACGCGCTCGGCCCCGAGGAGGATGTTCGCGAGGATGGCGTACACCTGCACGATGCCGAGTCCGGCGAGGTCGAGGGGGAGGTCGACGGGTGCCTTCTGATCGCTGCGCACACGCTCTCGGAGGCTGAGCCTTCGCGTCGCGGCGTCGCGCGTGACATCGAACCGCGGCCGATGCAGGGGCGGGCCTTCGAGAAAGGTCTTGAGGCGCTCCAGTCGGTCGCGCACCCGGATGTCGTCGGTGTTCTTCGCTTCGAAGAGCGCCTGCTTGAGACGCCCCTGCGCGAGCAGCGCGGCCACGGTGTTGGAGCCGGGGTCCGGCGCGATCGACTCCTCGCTCTCGTCTCGGAGGAGCCGCGTCGCGTCGATGCAGCGCAGCATCGAAGCGGGAACGAGCGCCGTGAGGAGCACGTACTCCGCCACGTTGAGCGGAGAGGCCCGGACATCGCGAGGCTCGCCGTCGAACGCGAGCTTCGAGACGGTGAGCGAGGGCTGCAAAGGGAACGGCGACGAGACGGTGAGCTCGACCTCCACGCGCGTCGCGGGCAGGTGCTCGGCGAAGTCGTCCCACGCGTCACGCGGCGAGCGTTCGATCACCGCGCCGAGCGTCAGCGCGCCGAGGGGGCGTGCGAAGAGGTTGAAGTCGTCGCGGGTGATGATCGACCGTTCGAGGGCAGTGTTTGCAGCAGAAGCCTCTTCCGCGATCCCGCTCACTCCCAGAGCCAGGGGCTTGAACGCCAACGGCAGGAGCCTGAACAGCGCGACGACAGCGGCCATCACGTTGCTCTTGCCGCTGCCGTTGGGGCCGTAGAAGACGTTGAAATCACCGAGCCCGTCGAGCTCGACGTCTTGCAAGCTGCGGAAGCCCCTGGCCCAGAACCTCGTGATCTTCATCGTGCGCCGCCTTCGGGACTTCTACCCCATCGCGCGCGATTCGATGGCGGTCAATCCGCGCCGCGCCGCGAGCACGAGGGGATCGCGTTCGGCGGTCCACCGCGCGGAGGGGATGGCGGGGGAAGGGCAGATGTGACGGGAGCGAACTCTATGGCGAGGGTGGCCAGGTCACACCCGACGGCGGGAGGATCCACGGAGCGACCCACGCGAGGATGTCGGGGAGGGCCTTCACCGCGAACGTCACGATCAGACGGTGCTGACGGTCGGGCGGAAAGAGCAGCATCGAGCGCACGACGCAGAGGTAGGGTCTCGTCGGGGCGAGCTCATGGCGAAGCTGGTCGGTCACGTCGACGGGTACGGGCGCGCCCTTCGCACAGGCGGCGAGGAGCGTGCGGACGCGCGTCCATTTGTGGAGCCGCTCGGTCGCGAGTCGGTCGAGGTCGAGGGTGCGATGGGTGTCCGCGGCGCGAGGATCGCGAGGGCGGAGCAGACAGCGCCCCGTGGTGCCGTCCCAACGGAGGTGTTCGAGCGGCTCGTCGTCGACGGGGTTGAGGAGCAGCGGCTGACCATTCGAGACAGGGAAATCCGCGTCTTTCGCGCTGTTGCAGTCGCGACAGCTTGCGAGGAGGTTGTCCCAGTCGAACATCTTCGCGGGGTGCTTCGCCTTGGGCCAGTAGTGCTCGACGGTCGCGGGCTTGACCGACTCACAGTACGCGCACTTGTCGTGCGACATGGCCCTCGTCGCGTCGACCACGCGCGGCCCGACGTCGACGTCCTTCCCGCGCCCCTGCGTGAAGGAGTCCCATCGGCTCTTGATCTTCTTGCTGCCGGGCGAGAGCGACGCCGCGCCCACGCGCCGAGACTCGAGGTGCTCGCGCTGCGCGAGGTTGGGGAGCACTTCTTCGATCGGAGGTCTCTTCAGACGGAGCATGGCGCGGAGGTTCAGCCGGCCTTGCGGGTTTCGAGGCCCTTCACGACCTCGTCGACGAACGCGTCCGCGCGCTGACGGCGTTCGAAGTCCGCGACGGTCTCACCGGGCGAGACGAGGGTGTGCGAGAGCTCGACCTCGAGCGCGTCGAGACGCTTCTGGTCCGCGTCGGAGAGGGTCTCGAAGGCGCGTCGCGACGCGAGGTCGTGGTACTCCGCGGCGCGCTGTTCGGTGTCGAGGTCGACGGTGTCGCTCAAGCCGAAGAGCGGGCTGGTAAGCAGGGCGTCCGCGCGCCAGCCCTTCACCGAGGCGACGGGCTGAACGACGGTGATCGACCGATCGGGCGCAGGGGCGAGCACAAAGAGCCCGCCCTCCGACGCCGACTGCGCGACGAAGGGGCTGTGCGTCGTCTCGATGAACTGCACGTTGGGAAAGACGCGTTGGAGCATCGGCCCGATGCGCCGCTGCCACGAGGGATGAAGGTGCGCGTCGACCTCATCGATGAAGACCACCCCCTCGAGCGCGGGGAGCGAGAAGCGCCGTTGCAGCCCTCCCGTCGCCTTCGGTTCGAGCGAGATGAGGGCGTCTTCGGGACGAGAGAGCGTCAAGCCCCCGTCGAGAAACTGCCGCACGAGATCGATCGCGAAGGCGAGGAAGCTCCTGTACCCGTCGCTGAGGTCCGAGAGCGACGCGCGGTCGCTCGCGGTCGTTTCGAAGCGCAGCCCGGCCGATGAGATCTGCGCGAGCTTGACCTCGTCGGGCAACATCGAGTTGAGGACGTCCTGCACCGCATACAGGGTGATCGCGTCGCTGAGCGTGTTCGGGTTCGTCTTGTCACGCGCGCGGTGGTCGAGGTCCTTGAGCCACTCCTCGCACTGGGTGAGCGCGACAGACTCGCGAAAGAGGGACGCGACGCGGATCTGGCGTGCGTGATTGAGCCCCGCGAGGGCTTCAGCGCTGCCGCCCGAGAGCCGCCGATAGGGCCCGTACCCGCAGGAGAACCACCCCTGCTTTCGCGTCGCGTAGACGCTCTTGAGCAGCGGGGCCTTGTCGCCTTCGAGCGCGAACTGAGGCCCTTCGACCCCCTCGTCGTCGGTCTCGCCTTCCGCGATCACACCGATCTCGGCGCGGTACGGCCCCACGGCGCCGTTGTCGAACGCGTCGGCCTCCCCTCGCGAGATGTCCGCCACGAGCCTCGGGCGCGTGGGTTCCGCGCTGTCTCGCACCCAGCCGACGGGCTCGAAGCCTCGCCACGCGGTCGGCCCCATGAGGGCGACAGCCATTGCGCGAAGCGCAGTCGTCTTGCCGGTCGCATTGGCGCCGAGCAGCACGTGCCAGCCCGCGTAGCGCCCATCGCCTCGTCGCGGGAACGTGAACTCAGCGCGCTCGAAGCACTTCACGCGCTCGATGGAGAATGAGGTGAGGTACATCGTTCGGGGGCTTCGCCGCGCAGTCTCTACCCCGCGCGGGTGCGACTCAAGCGCGACGTCAATCCGCGCCGCGGTGGAGGTTGCGCACCCAGGCGTTCGGCACGTCCATGCGCTGCCCCGGCGAGAACACCGGCACCGGCAGCGACGGGAGCGCGCCGCCGTCGACCGACGCGCTACAGACCGCACTCGCGCACGATCGCGTCTCGAATCGGTTTCAGGAACGCGAGGCAGACAGGCGGTGCATCGCGGCGTCCCCAGGATCCCACGAGCAGCTCCGAGAGGTCGTCTGCAGTCTTCGGGCTGTGTCGCCACCCTCCCTGCGCGGCGAGATGCACGAAGACCTCCTTGCCTGAAAAGGTGAGCATCCAATTACCGCTCTCGAAGTCTGCCTCGCAATCGCGGAGGTGCTGCGGAAAGCGGTTGTCCTTGAGGTAGGTGCGAGTCCACGTTCGGCGGATCTCCCGCTCGACGTCTTCGGGATATTGCAACGCGTCGAACCACTGTCGCGCCGCCTCCGCGTCGAGGACTCCCTCGGCCTTTGGATCCGGGGGCGTGCGCAGCAGGGCCGTCTTTGCCTCGTGAATTGTTCGGCGCACGGCCATCCACGCCGTGAGCGAGCTCGCACGGCGCTCTGCTCGGGCTCGCATCTCGTCGGCCGTCGCGTGCTCGTGGAGCTTTGCGAGGCTCTCGAAATCCAGGAGGTGATTCTCGAACTCGTGCCGCTCGGTGCGAAACAGGTTGAGGCTTCTACCCGCTGCACCGAAGTCGCGATCGACGAGCCCATAGACATGTTTGCGGCCGTTCTCTCGCGAGGCCGTCGCGAGGGTCTCGACGCCGACGCGCCCACCCGCGGCCCGCACGAGGATTCTCTTCGCGGCCGGGTCACGGAACCAGAGCCCGGTGAGCGCCGCACGTGTGCGCTCGTCTTCCACAAGCAGGATCGCAGGCCCCGTGAAGAACGGGTCGCTGATGAGGTTCGCCTTCATTCTGCGGCGTCGTGGAGCGTAGCGGGCGCACGGATAGGCTCGAGGGCGAAACGCTCGTACGGCGCCACCGAATCGAGCACGTGGGGCGAATGCGTCGCGACGATGAAGCGCGTCGCCGGCGAGAGTTCACGCAGCGCCGGGAGCAACGCGCGCTGCCACATCGGGTGCATGTGCTGCTCGGGCTCGTCTAGGAGCGCGAGGTCGACGGGGCGATCGCCGAACACGAAGGGGTACGCGAGCGAGAGAAGCGCCATCTGTCCGGAGCTCAACCGATCGATCGGAATGACCCTGGGCAGCGGGGTTCCGCTCAGCGCGAGGTCACGAATCGCTCGGAAGGTCAGAGGCTCACCGTCGGGCCCGGAAGGCAGCTCGCCGTCGCGCACGACCACGAGGGGGTCGCTGCCCTCGGAGGCGTCGCGAAAGACGACATCGAGCGACCACTGCGCGCCGAGAAACGACCGCATGAAGCGCTCGATGCGCTCGAAGGTCTGGTTGCGTCGGCTCCGCGCGAACACGTTCGCGAGTCGGCGCGCGAGCTCCGCGAGGCGCCGCTCCTCGCGCGTCGAGCGACGACCGCGCGCGTCGCCAACGGGCTCACCGAGGCTCTCGGGCTCACGTCGCGCGGAGAACGACTCGACGCCGAATCTGCGAGGCGAAGGGGCCAGCCAGTTGAGAGAACGCATCGCGTCCGAGAGATCGTCGACCTGGTCTGCCGTACTGAGGGCCAACCCCTGCTCGGGGAGCCGTGTGCGACGCGCGCGCGACTCGACCATTCGAACTTTCAGGTCTTCGACCTTTCGACCATTGACCTTCAGTACTTCGCCAGCAGCGGTGTTGCCTTCGATCGAGAAATCCTTAGCCCCCTGACGAACGAGCTCTCGCGTGGGAGCTGTGTCCGCAGGCATGAGATCGATGCGCCCGAAGAGGAGCAGGATCGCCTCGAGCACCGAGGTCTTGCCGCAGCCGTTCTCCCCTGCGATCACGAGCGCGCCGCCACGATCATCGTCGTCTTCGGGAATCTCCAGTTCGAGCGAGTCGATGCCGCGAAAATCGCGGACGACCACGCGCGTCAGGCGGAACGGAGAGAGGGAGTTCATCGCGGGTATCGAGACCTTCCCCCACCCTTCGCAGGGCGGTCAAGGCTCCGTCGCGAAGGCGCAATGACCGAATGGTCGCCGCGTTCGTACCGCCGCGCTCAATCCGCGCCGCGGTGGAGGTTGCGCACCCAGGCGTTCGGCACGTCCATGCGCTGCCCCGGCGAGAACACGGGCACCGGCAGCGACGGGAGCGCGCCGCCGTCGACCGACGCGCCCGCGCCGTCGCCGAAGCGCGGCACGATCACGAACACCGCCCTCCCGTCATCGCGTCGCGTCGCGTCGAGGAGCGACTGGAGCAGCGCGCCGAGGTTGAAGCGCGCCGCGAGCCCGAGGTCTCCGAGCACGAGGGGTCCGCGCTCGGCGGTCCATCGCGCGGCGAGGGTGTCGGCGGCTTCGAGCACGAGCTTTCGAAGCGTGAGCCAGTGGCGTCCGCTGGGGCCCTCGCGGTCTGCGGCGATCACCACCTCGGGCTTGATCTTGCGCTTCACCACGAGCGCGTCGATTTCGGTGAGCAGCGCCGCGTCGAGGGAGCGCGCGGTGGTGTTGAGGCGCTCGGCCACGCGCGCGGCCACGGCGGTTGCGGCGCTCGGCGCGACGGTGAACACGCGCAGGTCACCGCGACGCTCGGCGATCTTGAGGGCGTCGTCGAACTCCCACGCCTCCTGCTGCTCGGGGCTCCGTCGCGCGGCTCTCGCGTCGGGCAGCGCCGTCGGGAGCACCACGGGCGCGGCCTCGCTCCGCAGGCTGCTCGACGGCGCGTCGTGCGCAGCGGGGCGTCGCCATCGGGCGCGGGCGTCGTCCCACTCGAGGCGCAGCACCTCGGCGACGAGCGCATCGAGCGCGGGCCGCGCTGGCAGCGGCTCGGCCTCGGGATAGCGCGCGAGCACGGTGTCACGGAGCTGCGCCTCGGAGACTCCCTCGCGCTCGCCCGAGAGCACGCTGTGGCAGAGCGAGAGGGCGCGGCGCGCGTCCATCGCGCGGGGGTAGAGCTCGAGGCGGGCGCTGCGCGCTGCGGCGGTGCTGGCGTCGGCGGCGAGGGCCACGAGGCGATCGGGCGCGAGCGAGGCGAGCGAGGTCCCCGCGACGACCTTCGAGAGCTCCTCGTGCACCTCGGCGCTCGAAGGGAGCGGCGTCTTCGCGGCGAGCGCGTCGGCGCACGCTCCGAGCGAGCGCAGTGCGGCGAACACGCGCCGATCGCGCGCCACCCAGCGCGGGCCGTGAACGCGCTCGAGGGCGAGGTCTTCTGAGAGCTCACCCGCGACGCTCACCAGGAACTCCGCGCGTCGCGACGCGAGGGTGTCGTCGTCGGCGCCCGCCTCGTGCGGGAGTCGCGCCGCGAGGGCCTCGCCGACGCGGTCGATGCGCGCGACGCCGTCGAGCCCGTCGAGCTCCGCGTGGA
>JBPOHC010000795.1:0-5048 GCA_052035985.1 Myxococcota bacterium
GGAGCAGCGATCGGTACGTTGGGAGCTGCGATCGGTACGTTGGGAGCTGCGATCGGTACGTTGGGAGCTGCGATCGGTACGTTGGGAGCACTGATCGGTACGTTGGAAGCAACGATCGGTACGTTGGGAGCGCTGATCCGAACGTTGGAATCGCGCGGCTGAAACTCTTCGCCCCTCCGTCGCGGACCGCTTCCGCGCGCTCCTCGCGGCGTGTTACCCGTCGAAGCTCAACGTCGGCCAGAAGGACCCTTCTCGATGATGCCCTGGAGATCGGTCATCGCTCGCACGGGCGTCGCAGCGGGCCTCTTCGGCCTCGCCCTCTTCGCGGCCATTCGACTCGCAGGCGCAGACCCGGGCGGCCCCACGACGTCGCACTTCACCTACGCGGGCGTGCTCCGAAACACCGACGGGACGCTCCCCACGGCGCCGCGCACGACGACGCTCTCGTTCACGTTCACCAACACGCAGCGATCGACCACCTGCGGCCCGGTCACCACCCCGCCCATCACCATCGCCGCGGGCGGCGCGTTCACCGCCGACGTTCCCCTCGGACCGTGCGCCAGCTTCTTCGACGGAAGCGAGATCACCTACGCCATCGCGGAGGCGGGCACCACGCTCACGCCCGACGGAGGCGCCTCCATCACGCCCGTCCCCTACGCGCGCTTCGCCGATCAGTCGGGCGTGAACAACGCGTGCCCCGCGGACTTCACGCTCGACTCGGCGGTGTCGACGGCCTCGATGACCGTGTGCTTCCGCACGCTCGCGGGCGGGCGCGACGAGGTGGTGAAGGTCGGCCGCGGCGCCACGGCCTTCTGGATCGACCGCTACGAAGCCGCCGCGTTCGATCGCGCGACGGGCACGCGCTCTGACTCGCTCGCGGGCCTCGACGACACGGGCCAGTGGACCACCACGACGTCGAGGGAGTCTCTCGTCGCCGTGTCACGGCCCGGCGTCATGCCGAGCAACGTGAACTGGTTCCAGGCGACGGCGCTGTGCAACGCGGCGGGCAAGCGGCTGATGACGGTCCGCGAGTGGTTCGCCGCGGCCGATGGAATGACCGCGGTCGAGACCCGCACCGGCAGCGGCTGCAACGTAGGCTCGGGGGCCGCTCGCGCGACAGGCATCGGGAACAACTGCGTGAGCACCTGGGGCGCGCAGGACATGGTCGGCAACGTCCAGGAGTGGACCGACGAGTGGTACTCGAGCGTCGGCGTCCTCACCACGCCCGCGCCCACGACCGGCACGCCGACGCCCGCGGAGACCGGACGATACCTGCGCGACAGGAGCGTGTGGCCTCCGACCTACGGTGGCGACGGCGTCCGCAACAGCGCGTCGGTGGTCTACAACGTCTCCGACAATCAGGTCGGAATCCCGAGCGCAGCGCTCCGCGGCGGCTTCTGGGGCGACGGAACCGAGTCCGGTGTGTTCCGCCTGAACCTGCTCTACGGACCGTCGGCCCAGAACGGTGGCATCGGCTTCCGCTGCGTCTCCCCGCGCTGATCGCCAGCGCATCGAGCGCGCTGAGAAAAAAATCCTGAATCGTCTCTCGGTGGCTTCAGCTCCGGCCCCGCGGGCGCCGTTGAACGAGGTGAGACGGCAGTCGTGTCACGACGCGATCGCTGCCACCACCGACAACCGCGCGACGAAGAGGGATGACCGATGGGAGCAAACGCACTCAAGAAGAATGAGGAGCTCGCGCCGTTGCGCGCAGCGAACGACGGAAAGCCGCAGGAGCCCGAGGCGTCGCAGACGACGTTGACCGACGCGGACGTCACGCTCGCGCGCAGCCTCTCGCCCCTCACGGGCAGCGTCGATCGCGCGCGCTTCGTCGCCGCCGAGCTGCTCGTCGACGACGAGACCCTCGCCGCCCTCGAGACCTACGCGCAGGTCTTCGAAGGGATGAGCGTCAACGTGGGTCCCGCCGTGAGCGCGATCCCGCAGGCGCTCCGCCTCGAGGCGCTCGAGCGTCACCTCATCGCGATGCAGGCGCTGGTGCACCGGCACCTCGCGACGACCGTCGAGCCCATCGCGTCGATCAGCTCCGACGTTCACCGCATCGTCGCCGCGTCGCCCGAAGGCAGCGCGATCCGTGACGCCTTCTCGATGTTCGAGAAGCGCTGGACGCAGCTCTATGGCAAGGGCGGTCGCCCCGCTGCGAGCAAGGCCGACGCGGCCCCCGCAGCGCCGAAGTCACCGCGCTGAAGGGAGTTTCCTCGTGAGCCCGCGCAGGCACTCCCCGCACGTCGAAGCCGCTGACCGCGCTCACCGTCGCGCCCCCTGCGCGGACGTCGGTCGCACGGTGCGCGTGCTCCTGGGGAACGGCCTCGCGCCCCTCGCGATGCTCCTCGTCACGCTCGCTCCCTCGCTCGCCGCGGCGCAGTCACAGGAAGACGCCCTACTCGCAGACTGCTACGCGCTCCGCCGCGCGGGACGCCACGCCGACTCGCTCGCGCGCTGCGAGCAGGCCGTCGCGGCGACCCACTCTGCGCGCGCGATCGCGCAGCTCGCCCTGACCGAGATGGCCCTCGAACGCTGGCCCGAGGCCGCGCGACATCTCACTGCGGCGCTCGCCGACGATCACCCGTGGGTGCAGCAGAATCGCGCCTCGCTCGAAACAGCACTTCGAACGGTGCGAGCGCGCGTGGGCGAGCTCCGCGTCGAGGCCGACGCGCCGGGCGCGACGCTACGGATCAACGACGGAGACGCGGTCACACTACCCTCCGCGTCGCCGTTCTATCTCGCGCCCGGACCCGTGGTCCTGGCGCTGCAAACGACAGACGGCCGCGCGCTCACGCGCACCGTGACACTCACCGCGGGTGTGAGCGCGCGCGAGTCCTTCGTGTTCGGAGCGATCGTGCGGAGCGCGTCGCCCGCGGTGGTGGTGACGCCGCCCGTGGAGCGCCATCGAGCGCTTCCCTCGAATCATGGCGCCCCGGTGCGCCGTGCGCTGGCGTGGGTCGCCGCGGGAGGAGCCGTCGCCGGGTTCGGGCTCGCGCTCGCGTCGTGGAGGCTCCGCGAAGGCGTCGTCTCTGACTTCGCCGCGCAGTGCCCCGACCAGTCGACCACCGACGCGACGCTGGTGAATCGCTGCGCCGTCGCGCGCACGCAATCCGCGAGCGACCTCGCGACGTGGGAGACGCTGAGCACCGTCGGTCTCATCGCGGGCGGAGCGCTCGCGGCGGCCTCGGTGGTGCTCTTCGTCACGGCGCCCGCGGAGGGCGCTCGACCGCCGACCGCGCTCACGTGCGGATCGGGACCGGGGACGCTCGGGCTCCGATGCGCGCTGACCTTCTGAGGAGATGACCGCGATGAGAGCCCCGTGCGCGCTGTTGTTCCTCGCCGGGATGGTGGGATGCACCCCGTTGTCCGCGGGACCGCAACTCGCCGACGCCACCCCCGACGTCGCGGCGCCCGACGCAGCCGTGGACGCAAACGCAGTCGATGCGACGACGCCCGCAGACGCGCCCGTCGACGTGGTCGCTGTGGATGTGCCCTCGGATGTGCCCTCGGATGTGTCGACCGCGGGCGGGCCTCGCATCACGGGGGAGTTCGTCTCGTCGGGCGCGACGAGCGCGAGGCTCTCGGGCGGCTTCGTGTGGCACGGCGGAGGGTCCTCTCGCATCGAGGGATGGATCCGATGAGCGACGCGAATGATCCCCTCCCGCCTGGGACGCTGTTCGGCGCATATCGCGTCGAGCAGAGGCTCGGCGCTGGCGGCGTGGGCGCCGTGTACCGGGCGACGCACACGGGGCTCCAGAAGCCCGTGGTGCTCAAGGTGTTGCACCCGCAGTACGCGCAGGTCCCGGTGCTGCGCGCGCGCTTCGCGAGGGAGGGACGCGCCGCGGCGGCGATCCGCCACCCTCACATCGTCGACGTGACCGATGTCGGGGAGCAGCAGGGCACGCCCTACCTCATCATGGAGCTGCTCGAAGGCGAGAGCCTGAGCGCCCTCATCGAGCGGAGCGGCGTGCTCTCTCCCGACCTCGCGCTCGATCTGATGCTTCCGGTGATCGCCGCGGTCGACGCGGCGCACGAGGCGGGCGTGGTGCATCGCGACCTGAAGCCCGACAACCGCTTCATCACCCGCGGCGCCGCGGGGGAGCCCTTTCCCAAGGTGCTCGACTTCGGCATCTCGCGCGTCGTCGCGGGCGACGGCGAGCATCGGACGGCCACCGCGACCATGCTCGGAACCCCTGCGTACATGGCCCCCGAACAGATCGAGAGCACGCGCGACGCAGACGCGCGGAGCGATCAGTACGCCCTCGGGGTGATCCTCTACGAGTGCCTCACGGGGACCGACGCGTTCGAGGGAGACAACGTCTACGCGATCCTCAAGCGCGTGGGCGACGGCAACTTCAAGCCGCCGCGCGCGCTTCGCCCCGAGCTCGATCCGGCGTTGGAGGCGATCGTGATCCGCGCCATGTCGAAGAGCCCCGCGGAGAGGTTTCCTTCGCTGCGAATGATGGCGGCGTCGCTGCTCCCCTTCGCGAGCGATCGAACGCGCCTCTCGTGGAGCGCGAGCTTCTGGGCCGAGGCCGAGCACCTTCTCACCGACACGCAACCCATGGCGCGGAGCATTCCTCCCCGCACGTCGGTCACGCCCTCGGAGACGTTCCTCGGCGCGACGCGACCGCAGGGATCGATCGCCCCTCCCGCCGCGCCCGCCCGACGTCGAAACACATGGATCACCGGCGCCGTACTCCTGGGCGTCGCGGTCTTCACAGCCGTGGTCATCACGTCGGAGAAGCGTGAGGCGCGGACGACACGACACGCCGTGGCCGACGTGAGTTCGCTCACGACAGCGCGCCCCGTCGCGGCGCAACCGACCGCCGCTGAGATCGCGTCGCTCGACGCTGCCGTAGTGCCCACGCAGATCGCCGTGGCGTCTCCCCCGAGCGCATCGCCTACAAGCGCATCAGCGACGGTGTTGGCTCCGCCTCCGAGGCAAGCCCGCGTAGGACGTACCCACGTTCGCGGTCGCTCTCCCGAGAACGGAGCGGCTTCTGCGCAGCCCTCGTTCCCCGATCTGCCCCCGTAGCGCTGGCATC
>JBPOHC010000150.1:0-22968 GCA_052035985.1 Myxococcota bacterium
GTGGGGGGTGGCGCCGACCCGCGCGCGACCGCGTCGCGCGGATGACTCCCGGCGTGCTGATTGCGCTCGTGCCGCCGAACGCAGCGAGGCGCTCGATTGCTTCGCGTGGCCGCTTCGGCGCGTGAGAGCGCTTCCGGGGTGGCGCGTCGCGACGATGCGCAGAACGAGCGGGGGCGGAAAATCCTCGTTGACACTCCGCGAGGGCGCGGCGAAGGTGGGCCGTTCGTTTTGTCCTGTGCGTCCATCGCTTATGGGAGCGAAGTGGGCGGTCACTGGTGGGGACAAACAAGAGGGCACAGCCATGTCGTCGTGGGGATCGAAGAACGCCAACGTCCATGTCGCAAACGGCCTCGACGAGGATCTCTACCTGCTGGTGACGCCGAACCCGGACTGGGTCTGGGCCGACATCGCGGCGCTGGTGATCACCACGGTCGTCATCCCGATCGGGAGCGGCGAGGCGTTCGTCGCGGAGGTCGAGCAGGAAGCGAAGTTCGTCGCGTCCGTCACGAAGTACCTCAAGAGCGCGGAGGAGATCTTCGGCGAGATCGAGCAGCTCCAGAAGCTCCGCCTCCTGCAGTTCGCGAAGGACGCCAGAGAGGCGGCGAAGATCGCCGAAATGGTCAGCAACGTGCTCGATGTCAGCGAGTACGCGAAGACCGCGGCGAGCGTGCTGCCTTCGTCCGACGTGCTGGATTCCGCGCAGAACCAGATCAAGGCCTTCTTCCACGACAAGACAAAGATCGACGCGGGGACGGCGGCGAACGTCGCACACGAGGACTTCCTCACGCCCTTCCGCGTGCTCGAGCCGAGCTACTGGGCGACGATCTCCGGCGCGTCGACGGTGCACCTGCTGCTCGTGAGCGAGTCGCTCCGTTACGTCGCGAGCTTCAACTCCGACGCCGACAACTCGTGGATCGCCACGCCGCAGGGCGTCGTTCGCTCTCGCTACGGCACGATCTGGACGCCCAATCCCCCTGCCGGGGTGCACCCCTGGAACATGTCGACCTCGAAAGGACATCCGGCCGGCCGGGAGATCGAGGTGGGGATGCCCATCTACTCGCCCAACGGCCGTTTCGGGCTCGTGCTGCGCCCTGACGGAGACCTCGTCGTCGAAGAGATCAAGACCCACGAGCTCGTCTGGCGCAGCGGCACGGTCGGGTGCGGTGCGACGCGCATGAAGCTCGCCTGGGGCGGCGCGATCACCCTCCTCTCCGCGGCGGGCGCCGTCGTGTGGGAGTCGCCGATGAACCCGGTGTCGGTCAAGCCGCGGGACCCGGACAGGTTCGACTACCATCACCGCGGGGCGCGCCTCGAGCTCTGCGACGACGGCGAGCTCATCGTGTGGTGCGCCACCGTCGAGGTGTCGCGCGGCGCGCCGCCGGCCGCCTGGCAGGTGCCCGACCGCGACCTCGACGCGCGGTACTGGATGCGCAGCAAAGAGTACTCCGTGTGGAGCACGGAGGTGCACCGTGCCCCGCGGACGACGCTCAACCCCGGCGAACGCCTGCTGTTGGGGGAGGAGCTGGAGTCCGCGAACCTCCAGTACCGGCTCGTCTTCCAGCATGACGGGGAGCTGGTGCTCCTCAAGTCCGACGGGGCGATCGTCTGGAACACCGGGACCGGGCACAAGTGCGCGAGTCGAGCGGCCTTCCTCCCCGACGGCAACTTCGTCGTCGCCACCGTCATCGGCGAGGCGCTCTGGCAGGCCGTGCCCGGCGGCCTCCCCAACGGGCGCGTCGCGGCGCGGCTCGTCCTCCAAGACGACGGCAACCTCGTCGTGTACGACCGCGACGGCAACGCACACTGGGATCGCTTCGGCCACCCGAGACTCGTGGTGACCATTCGTCGCAATGAGCCCACGCTGCCGAAGCTCTCGCCCGAACAGCAGGCGTTCCTCGACGCGCCCGATACGCCCGTCATGAACAGGGACCGCGTGCGGGCGGAGATCCGCGAGCACTTCCAAGGGCAGATGAGCTCCTACGCGTCGGAGCGCGCGCAGTGGCTCACCGAGCAGGAGAGGCTCGCGCCGCAGCCGGTGGAGGCGCTGAAGTACTGCATGAAGATGAACGAGCTCCTCCCGCGAGGGTCGACGCTCATCTCGCCGCACGGCGCGTGTCGGCTCAGCTACCACCCGACCGGCGAGCTGGAGCTCACCCGCGGCTCCGAGACGCTGTGGAAGACGCCCTCGCACGCCAACGCCGACCACGTCTTGATGCAGGAAGACGGCAACCTCGTCATCTACGACGGGTTCGGGCAGGTGCAGTGGGACTCCGCCTCGCACGGGGGCAAGTGCGGCAAGGAATACGAGGGCTGCCTGCTCTACGTGCAGGACGACGGCAACCTCGTGATCTACACGCCGCGCGGCGTCGTGGTCTGGTCTTCGAAGCAGTCCGCGGCGGCCGCTGCGGCTGCGGCGGAAGCGAAGTGGCGCGCCGACGAGGCGGCAGAACCGCCGCCGACCGCCACGGGGACGTGGCTCTACCGCGGCCAGCAGCTCCTGCCGGGGCAGTGCCTGATGTCTCGCAGCGGACAGTACCGCTTCGAGTACCGCCTCTCTGGTGCCCTCGTGCTCCGCGACGCGACCGCGGGCGCGGAGATGTGGCGCGCCCCGTTCCGCAGCGCGGGCGCGCACCGGGTCTTGCTGCAGGACGACGCGAACGTCATCGTGGAGTCGGCACCGGGCACGATCTGCTGGGACATCTCGCGCGACCACGCGTCCATCGGGACGGTGCCGTGCAACGCGACCCTCTCCGTCGAAGACTACGGCGGCGTGGTGCTCCGCGCGGACGACGGCCGGGTCATCTGGCACCGCGGCAACCCCGCGCCGGTGAGCCACGATCCGGTGTGCGTCGGCGCCCAGCTCAAGCCCGGCGAGTCGCTCTCGCCCAACCAGTACATCGAGTCGGCGAACAAGCTCTTCTGGCTGCTCTACCAGAACGACGGCAACCTGGTGGTCTACCGCAAGGACGGTTCGAACGCCGTGCTGTGGACGACCAACACCGTCGGTCGGCCCGCGTGGCGCCTCGTGCTCCAGGCAGAGGACGGCGACCTCGTGATGTTCAGCGAGCCCGGTAACGCCATCTGGCGGGCGAGCGGCATCCGCGGCAGCTTCGGGAACGCCACGAGCGCGAGCACGCTCTACCTCGAGAACAACGGCAACCTCACGATCCGTTCTCACATGGAAAAGCTCGTCTGGTACTCGGATGAGTCGCTCCTGCCGCCCGCGCCACCGCCTCCTCCGCCGCCTCCTCCGCCGCCTCCGCCGTCGATCAGCCTCGGCGCGTCACTCACCGCGGGGCAGGTGATCGAGCGCACGCAGTGGCTCCAGTCGGACAACGGCCGCTTCAAGCTCCATCGCGCCGAACTCGCGCTCGACCTCGTGATCACGGAGGGCGATCGCGTCCTCGCGAGTCTCGGGCTCGGGTTCGCGCCCTGGCAGGCGACGCTCCAGCCCAACGGAGACCTCTGCGCGCTGGATGAGACTGGCGCGGCGCGGTGGCGCTCGAGCGAGCACGGCGGCCGCGTCGTCGCGCAGGAGGGCAGCCGCCTCGTCCTGCGCGATGACGGGACGCTGGTCGTGCAGGCGCCCGATCACAGCTTCCTCTGGTCGTCGGACCCCACGCTCACGAACCGCCCCGCCGACATCGGTTACCCCATGACCGAGGCGCTCCTGCCGGGGCAGGTGATGCGCTCCATCGATGGTCGCTACGCGCTCACGTACCAGTGGGATGGAGACCTGGTGCTCGCTGACGGCGCGTCGGTGCTGTGGCGCACGAACACCGCCGGAACGCAGCCCGGTCGCGCGTATGTCATGCCCGACGGGAGTCTCGCGGTCTGCGCGCCGGGCGACGTGGTGCTCTGGCGTTCGAATGATCACGGCGGACGGTCGGGCCCGGAGTTCGCGAACAGTCACCTGTGGCTCACCGAAGAGGGCAAGCTCTTCATCGAGACGGCCGACCGCGGGCTCCTCCTCTGGTGCTCCGACCTCGAGGAGACCCCGCAGCCGGTGTGCCTGGGATCGAGCCTGAGCGCCGGGCAGCACATCGCGCGCGACCAGTGGCTCCTGTCGAGCGACGGGCGCTTGAGGCTGTCGTACAACGGCAACCTCGTTCTGCATCGCATGGAGAGCGGAAGGGCCGTGGAGCTGTGGACGGCCGAGATCTTCGGCCGCTCCGCGTGGCGCGTGGTGTTTCAGGAAGACGGCGAGCTCGTCGTGCGAGACACCCGCGCCTCGACCGCGTGGCGTTCGAACGAGCACGGCGGTCGCTCTGGCGCGCAGTACGCCGGGAGCACGCTCACGCTCGAGCGCGACGCGGTCGTCATCCGCGCGCCCGACGGCACGGTGCTCTGGGCGACGAAATCCGACCTCATCACGCGGCCCGCGAGCGAGATCGGCGCGCGGCTTCCAGAGGGGCGCACGCTCGCCGCGAACGAGCGCATCCGCTCGGACAACGGTCGCTTCACGCTCGCCCTCCAGCCCGACGGCGCCCTCGCGGTCACGGGCGACGACGGCGCGGTCGTGTGGTCGACGGGCATCCGCGGCGAGAGCCCGCTCGTGCGCCTCAACGGCTACAACCTGATTCACAACACCGTCAGCGCCACCTGGACGTCCGCCGATCACGGCGCGCGATCGAACGTGTCGGCGAGCGACTTCGAACTCGTGCTGCGCAACGACGGGACGCTCGTGATCGGCTCTCGCGCGCAGCCGACCGTCCCGTGGGTCTGGTCGACGAGCCCCGAGCTCATCATGCCCGCGCCGCGCAGCGTGGGCGCGTCGCTGCGCGCGGGCGACGCCCTGGCGACGGGGCAGTCGATGAGCGCCAACAACGGCGCCCACACCCTCACGCTCAGCGAGAACCTCCTGTTCATTCGCAACAACCAGGGCGTCACCGTGTGGCAGCAGCGCTACACCGACGACACGACCACGAACCGCGCGACGTGGCGCCTCACGCTCCTCGACGACGGCGATCTGGTCGTGCAGGCCGCGCCGGGCTCCGTGGTCTGGAGGGCCAGCGAACACGGGGGCAGGCGCGGACCGCAATACGCTGGGAGCACCCTGGCCTTCCAGGAGGAGGGTGCCCTGGAGGTGCGCGCGCCGAGCGGGGAGCTCGTGTGGGCCGTGAACGACACGCCGATGCCCATCTGCGTGGGATCGTCGTTGTTCTCGGTGGTGGCGGGTGGCCCGTGGCTGGCGCCCGGGCAGTGGCTCCAGTCGTACTATGGGAAGTATCGGCTCACCTACAGGACTGACGGCAACCTCGTGCTCACGGGCAAGAACGATCGCGTGCTGTGGGAGTCGGGCACGGCGGGGCGTCCGGGCTGGAGGGTGGCGGTTCAGAGCAAGGGAGACCTCACGATCCTGGAGTCGAAGGGCGGCGCGGTGCTGTGGAGTTCCGTCGCGCACGGGGGCGGGACGTCCAACTTCGGAGTCCTCGGGCTGGTCGTGCGTGATGACGGAAACCTGGCCCTCCGCGGGCAAGGCGACTCCGACGTCCTCTGGCAGACCAACACCGTGCAGGTCCCCTCGGAGCTCCTGCCAGGAGAGATGCTGCTGAGCGGCAGCTCGCTCGCGTCGCCCGACGGGCAGGTTCGCCTCGATCACACCGCCAACGGGAACGTGATCCTTCGCCGCGGGAATCAGCCGCTCTGGCAGTCAAACACCAACGGGTGGACGCAGGTGAATGTCGCGGATGGCGCGCTCTCGGTGGCCAACCCGTCGCGCAACTGGCGGTCGCCCACGCCCGATCCCCAGAAGTTCCCGCGCTGCGCCGAGGCGCACCTCGAGGTGCGCAACGACGGCAACCTCGCGATCGTCACGCCCGACGAGCGGGTCATCTGGATGAGCAACACGTACTTCTGGGAGCCGCCGAACGTGCCCGGACCGCTCCCCGCGGGCTGCCTTGGCGACACGCTCCGCGCGGGGCAATCCCTCGACCAGGGGCACTTCCTCCAGTCGCCGAACGGGTTCTTCCGGGCGATCTACCGCAGCGACGGCAGGTTCATGGTGGTCCACTGCTATGGCAGCTCACAGTGGCAGACGGACAACCCCGAGACCGATCCGTATCGCGTCGCGGTGCGCGACGACGGCACCCTCGCGGTCTTCCGCGCCGCCGGAACTCCGCCCGTGTGGGTCTCCGATCACCAGCCCTACGGCGACCTTCACGGGCCGCAATACGCTGGCGCGGTCCTCTCGCTCTGCGACAACAGCGCGCTCACGCTCACCGCACCCGACGGGACGCTGCTCTGGGGGTCGAACGTGTCCCTCGCGCCCCCGCGGATCTGTCTCGGTTCGACGCGCACCAGCAACCACGGACCCGTCGGCAAGGGTCAGTGGCTCCAGTCTCCCGACGGAGCGTACCGGCTCACTGTGGGCCTCGACGGAAACCTCGCGCTCACCGGTCGCGATGGCGCGATCCGCTGGCAGTCGAACACCGCCGGGGTCTCCGTGGCTCGGATGACCATCGATGCCTACGGGCGCATCGCACTCGCGAACGAGTTCCGAGAGGTGTGGGCGTACCCCGCGACGATCGACAAGGCGAACACACACATCCTGAGCGTCACCAACGACGGCGCCATCGTCATGAGCGACGACCGCCAGGACATCACCTGGCGCCTCCCCTGACGCCGCGCTTCTACCCCTCGACTGACCTCCTCTGCGTGTGAGCTCGTCGCGCTCGCCTCCGGGCGCGACGGCTCTTCGCGCGGCGCCGTCACTGCGCGGCGCGAGGCACGCTCCGCAGCGCGTCGATGATGTCGGAGTTGAGCGCCACGGCGATGAAGGGCGCGACGTCGAGGGCCATGCTCGTGACCGCGCTCACCTGCGTGGCCGTGGTGGTGCCGCCGCTCAAGCCGTCATTCACCCGCTGGAGCCGGCCGACATGCGCGCCCACGACGATCGACGCGTACGGGACGTAGGGGAGGCTCAGTCCCGCGAAGACGTTGAGGTCGAAGATGTCGCGCGAGAGCGGCACGCCCACGGCGATCGAGGGGACGAAGCGTCGCCAGTCGGCCCCGCCCACGCAGCGTCGGCCGTAGTACCAGACGGAGAGATCCTGCGCGCACCAGAGGATGCTCACGAACACGGCGGGCGCGTAGTACGCGTCGCGAGACTCGACCACGCGGCTCACGCCGGGCATCCCCGTCACCGGCTGGAGCGACACGGTCGAGGACTGCGCGAGCGAGACCGCGACGCCGAGCTGGGCTTGAAAATACGACGTTCCGCTCACGCGGATCGAGAGCGCGTAGGTCGTCGAGGGCGAGCTGTAGGTGAGACCCTCGCGCGACGACGCGAATGCGATGCCCGTGCCGTAGCGCTCGAGCGTCGCGGCGATGAGCGTGTTGGCGCCGAAGCGGCCGAGGCGAAACACGAGGTCGCGACGGCGCGCGTCGGTCACGATCTGCTGCGCGATCACCGAGAGCTGGCTGTAGCCGCGCATCGACTCCGCGAGCACCGCGAGGAGGCGGCCTCGCTCCTGGGCGACGCCTTCGAGACGCATGCGTGACTCCTCGGCGCCGCGGAGGGCCTCGGCGACCTGCGCGGCGGACCAGGTGCGCGCGGGCGCGACGGACGCGGCGCTCGACGCCGACGGCGGCGCGAGGAAGTGCCACTGGCCGTCGTTCCAATGGATGGTCTCGGGGAGGAGCTCATTGACGGCGGCCTCGATCGCAGCGCGCGAGCCGCACGCGGGGAACGGCGCGTACCCGCTCGCGGTCCGCGTGGGGAGCCTCAGGAGCGCGTCGTCGTCGTTGGCGCGCAGCCCGTCGAGGCACACCGCGTCGGGGAGCGAGTCGAGCGCCGCGATGGTCGCCTCGTCGAGCGGCCGCGCCGCGAGGTCGACGAGGAGCTGCGCGAGCGCGTCGCGGTGCTGCGACACCCTGCGCTGCACCCGAAGCACGGCGGCCACGTCGCTCTGGAGCGCGGCGCAGGTCGCGCGATCGCCGCCCACCTCGGAGAGCGTCGCGCAGTCGAGCGATGCGTCGACGCTCTCGTTCGCGCGACGCAGCGCGGTGGTGAGGGCGCCGGAGGGCGCGAAGCCCACGCTCGTGTTCGCGCCCTGCTGCGAGCGGCCGAACGTGAGGCGGTAGCGGTTCCAGCGGTCGGGGCTGTCGACGCAGAGGATCACCTCTTCGCCCTCAACGGCCGCGCGCGGCGGGGTTTCGAAGCGCGCCTCGTCCTCGCGGAACACCACGACGTAGCCCTCGCCGCGCGCGAGCTCGTCGCACCCTCCCCGACGCGGCTGCGCCCACGCGAGACACGGCGCGAGGAGCGCCGCGATCACCCACGGAAGCACACGCGCGACCCGCTTCGAAACCGACCTGTGGACTGGCATCGACACTCCCGCCTGATGTCTCTCCACGCTATCAACGTTCGCCGACAGGGACGAAGCGTTTCCCGCTGCGGCGCGCACGGGGCGTAGGCGCCCTGTTCTCCGTCGCGCGCTCGTGGGCCGTCGCGCGTGTGACCTCCGTGAGCTTGCGTTTCGACACATCGACGGACTCGCCGACCGTGCCCTCGAAGCACCGCGGGATCGCATCGCAGAACCCGAGCGCGGTGCCGGGGAGATAGGCGCGGCGATCGCAGCGGGGCCCTCGGAGGAATCGGGCGGACCGTGCTCCTCGTCGTCGACGCCCCGACCGCCCGCCCTGGCGAGCGCCACGTCGAGTCAACGATCAGCGGGGATGAGACGTCGTCGATCGGGAGCGCAGCAAATTCCTGTGTCACTGTAGCCTATGGCGCCATAGTCTTTGTCGTCGGACCGCCGATGCGCGTCTCGCTGGAGGGTCTCATGTCGATCTACGAATGGTTCACATCGAAGGGGCCGAGCGGCTTCGGCTACGGCTCCACCGCGGAGCAGGTGACCGAGGGGATCTCGCTCGCTGGCAAGACCATGCTGGTGACGGGCTGCAACTCGGGGCTCGGGTACGAGACGCTGCGCGTCCTCACGCTCCGCGGCGCGCGCGTGGTCGGCACCGCGCGATCGTTCGCCAAGGCGAAGGAGGCCTGTGCCGCCGTGGGCGGGCAGACCGTGCCTCTGGCGTGCGAGCTCTCGGACCCGGCGAGCGTGCGCGCCTGCGTCGAGTCGGTGAAGCGCGAGGGCATCACGCTCGACGCGCTCATCTGCAACGCGGGCATCATGGCGCTGCCGAAGCGCGAGACGGCGCACGGCGTCGAGCTGCAGTTCTTCACCAACCACATCGGACACTTCATCCTCGTCAACGGGCTCCTCGAGCAGCTCGCGGAGGCGGGGCGCGTGGTGATGTTGAGCAGCAGCGCACACACGCGCGCGCCGAAGGAGGGCATCCAGTTCGACAACCTCGACGGCTCGAAGGCGTACAGCCCGTGGGCCAACTACGGTCAGTCGAAGCTCGCCAACATCCTCTTCGCGAAGGAGCTCGCGCGCCGCCTCAAGGGGACGCGCAAGACCGCGAACGCCGTCCATCCGGGCGTGATTCGAACCAACCTCGCGCGGCACATGGGCCTCGCCGGCATGGCCTTCTCGATCGCCGGTCCGCTGGCGCTCAAGAGCATTCCGCAGGGCGCGGCGACGCAGGTCTACGTCGCGACGCACCCCAGCCTCGCGAGCGTGTCGGGCGGGTACTTCGCCGACTGCAACGTCACCGCGCCGCGCCCCGACGCCAACGACGCGGCGCTCGCCACGAAGCTGTGGGAAGCCTCCGAGCGCATCGTCGCCGAACTCCCCGAGGGCTGACTCTCCCCTCCGCGCGCCGCGCCCCTGACGCGCGTCGCTCACCGTCCCTGACGACGTGCCTCTCCCGCGCGTACACGACGCACCCCGAGGCGGAGCGCCGTACGCTGCGTCCCTGGTGGAACGCGGAGATGTGCTGGCCCGTCGCGTGCTGACGGCGATCCATGCTGCGGCGATTTCTCACCACGCCGATCCTCCTGCTGGGCTGCATCGAAGACCCGTCGCGGCGGCTGCTCGAGCCCGAGGCGGTCGGCCACGAGGTCCGTTCGATCGCGCCGGGCGTGGTGGTCTCCCCGCCGCAACCGGCGCGGCCCGTCGAGCTGCCTGACGCGCCGTGCGTGCCCGTCACCGACTGCCGCATCGTCGCGCGACACCGACTCGACTCCCGCTTCGCACGCGAGCGAGGCTTCTATCGTTCGCGCGCCGGGCTCGTCGCGAGTCGACACACCGACTGGCTGGCGCACGGGCGCCCCGAGGAGACCTTCTTCATCGAAGTGACGGAGTCGTGCTCGGTGCCGACGGGCTTCTACATCGAGTCGGGGCGGCAGGTCTGGCTGCCCTCTCCGCAGTCGTGCGGACCGAACACATGCGCGAGCTCCACGGGCTACTACTTCGACGCCGTCGAGTCGGCGCACGCGCGCCACTTCCGCCCGGTGGGACACGGCTTCTTCGACGATGGCAGGCAGCTCTTCGACCGGAGCGAGCCCGTCCGCGACGCCCCACCCATCGACCGCGCGACGTTTCACGCCTGCGAGAGCCCTCCCGAGGATGAAGAAGTGGCGCGGTTCTACCCGGCTGCCGAAGACGCGCACGGGGTCTTCGGCTGGGGCGACTGCGGCGACCTGATCCGCGCGAGGCGGTAGCGATCGTCGTGGCCCGCGCGCCACGTCGGCGCGTGCGCGCAGACACCCTCGCCTGAAGTACTCGAGCGCCTTCACCGGGCGCACCACCATCGAGACCGACGGCCGCGGCACGTGCATCCGCGTGTGGATCAACGGACGCTCGACGCGCGAGAAGGACACGACGGCCCCGCGTCGAGGAGGTCGACCCCCACGTGCGCGAGCTCGCCGAGGGAGGCCCCGGGGCCGAAGCGCGCGCGCTCGGTGTAGCGCCACACGCTGTGGAGGCTGTGTCCCTCGAGGAGCGTGAAGGCGCCGCAGAAGGGGTGGTTGTGAATGGCCGAGAGGCAGTTGACCCAGAAGTACACGTCGATCACGAAGCCCTGACCGTGGTGCACCGTGATGGCGGGCTGGCCGAAGGCGCCCGTGGGCGCGAGCTGTCGCGCCGACGCGCGGCCGGGTTCGAGAAAGGCGCGGGCCAGCGCGAAGGGGTCGAAGGCGTCGCGCGGCGGCATCTCGGCGAGCGCCTCGGCGGCGATGGGGGCGAGGGCCTCCTCGTCGCGGTGCGCGGCGCGCCAGCGGCGGTCGAGGGTGCGCCCGAGCTCGGCGAAGTAGTCGTTCATGAAGGGGCCTCGTCGGGGGAGGCAGCGGGCGCTCCCCGCGGGCATTGGTATCAGCTCGCGGGCGTGGTGACACCCGCGCCACGGAGCGTTGCAGCGCCGTTACGGTCGCGTCGGCGGCGCTGCGTACGTTCGGCGCGACCTACTCGCGCACGGCGCAGAGGCTCGCCTCGTCGTCGTGCAGCAGGTGTTCGATGTAGTCGACCACCTCGATGCGCCAGCTCTGGCCTGCGGCCACGAAGCGCACGCTCTGGCCGGGGTAGACCTCGCGGGCGTGCGCCGCCTCGCGGTCGCCTTCGTAGACGTAGAAGTCTCGCGCGCGCTGCTCGCTCGCCCCCGAGTTCGTGATTTCGGGCACCAGCACCACGACGTTCGACGGCGCTCCGGGGACGGGGAATCGCGTCACGCCGTCCCTGATCGTGAAGGCCTCTCCCGCGCAGGTCGAGCAGCCCTCCAGCGCTCCGAGGAGCCCCACGATCCACACACCGCGCACGCCCCCACGAACGGACTTCTTCATCGGTCTCTCTCCTCGCGCCGCCTTGCGCGGCGCGCAGCTCCCGAGAGCACGAACCGATCCACCTCGGAGGGCTTCGGCGACCGCGGAGGGAGGCGCGCCGTCGCATCGAGCAGCGCGCGTCGCCGCGCGCGTAGTAGCGTGTGGTGGTGCACCCCTCGAACGCCCTCCTCCGACCTGTCGTCGCGCTCGTCGTCTGGACCTTCGTCATGTGGGCGTGGATGTACGTCACGCGCATCCCCGCGATCCGGCGCGCGCGGATGAAGCTCGACCCCAACGCGCCGCGCGGCGAGCAGATGGCCACGCTGCCCCCCGAGGTGCGGTGGAAGGCCGACAACTACAACCACCTCTTCGAACAGCCGACGCTCTTCTACGCCGTCGGCCTCGCGCTCGCGCTCGTGACCCGCGACGAGGGGACCGACGCCGCCATCGCCTGGACCTACGTGGGCTTTCGCGTGGTGCACAGCGTGTTTCAGGCCACGGTGAACAAGATCGAGGTGCGCTTCGCGCTCTTCTTCCTCTCGTCGCTCGTGCTCGCCGCGATGACCGCGCGCGCCGCCCTCGCCGTCTGGAGCTGACTCGCATCCCCCTTCGCGCGAACCCCCCGCGGAGCGGTCAGCGACGAAGCATGTCGCGTAGCCCGTCGGCCCCGCCCAACATGTAGATCGCGTAGCGGTATCGCGCGGGATCGCCGGACCGATCGCCCGATGTGGAGACGTAGTCGTCGTAGCCGTCACCGTTGTAGTCGGAGCCGTCACCGACGCGCGCCGGGATCGAATCGACGAGCACGTCGGGGTGCGCCCACAGGCCGTCGCTCGGCGCGGTCGGGCCACGCGTGAGCACGTCGAAGGGCGACCAGATCCAAACGCGCGGGGGCAGCACGTAGTCGACGCAGCCATCGCCGTTGAAGTCGAGCGTGTCGCGGTGTTCGAACGCGAGCGGGGGGAGGGTCCAGACGAGGGTCAGGCTCTGCCCCGAGAGGATCGACGTGGGGCCCGCCACGCCCAGGCTCACCGCGGTGTACGTGGCGAAATCGCCGTAGCCATCACAGTCAAAGTCCCCTTCGAGCGCGTAGACGGTGTGATACCCGAGGCGCGGGTCGGGCATGCCGTTCGAGGGCAGCAATCCCTCGGGCGTACCGTAGGAGATCCCCGCCTCGGGGTCGGGCATGCCGAGCTCCGCGTCGGTGCCGAGCTGGTTCGCGTGCACCACGTCTGCGAAGCCGTCGCCGTTGAGGTCGATGCGCCCCTCCTGAACGACCGCGTGCGGTGGAACCGAGAACGCCCACGTGGGTCCCGGCGTCGGGTCGGTGCGCGCGCCGCGCATCGCATGGAGGCGCCAGTAGTGAATGCCTCCCGAGAGCGGCGTCGGAACGCGAAGCCGGTCGCCAGCGACCTCCCAGGCGCTCGCGATCGTGTCGCACGCGTAGGTGTCGCAGAGCTCGACGCGCGCGCCCGTGGTGCCGACTGACAACGCCCACCGGAGCGTCGGTCGCGTCGACGACACGCGCTCGATGGTGACGGGTGACCGCTGTCGTACCGCGACGGACGCGCAGCGCCCCGAGACGCAGAGCGCGTCGGCCTCGCACGCGTGACCGCAGGCGCCGCAGTGACGATTGTCGACCAGCGTCGTGGTCTCGCAGATCGAGTCGGGGTCGCCGTCGCAGTCGGCGGTTCCCGCGATGCATGCGGTCACCTCGCAGCGCCCCGCGCGGCACGCGCTGCTCACCACGCGCTGCCCGTAGCGCGGGCACCGCTGACCGCAGGCGCCGCAGTTGTCGTTGTCGCTCGCGAGGCTCTCGCACGATGCGCGGCCGCAGCGCCCCGTCCCCTCGGGGCACGGGACGCACGCGCCGTCGACGCAAGGGGCGCCGTCGCTGCATGCGCGGGCGCACCCGCCGCAGTGCGCGGAGGACGACCGCGTGTCGACGCACCCGAACGTCGACGAGCACCACACCTGCGGGCTCGGGCAGGGCACGCAAACGCCATCGACGCAGACGGGCGCGTCGGGCCCGCAGCGCGTCGCGGTCGGACCGCAGGCGAGCGCGCTCGAGCGCACGCACGCGGACGGCCGCTCGACGGGCCACGGGGCGCTCCCCGGAGGACAATCGAAGGCATCGGAGGCATCACCGCGGACGTCGGCGGAGACATCGTCGGAGCGCGCGTCGACCCCTGCGTCGAGCGATCGGGGGGAGCTCTCCGAGGCCGATGGCGCGCACGCGAGCGCGCTGAGCGAGCATGCGACGAGGGCCGTGAGCCGTTGCCTCCGCGGCGGCGTGCGTTCGCGCATCGTCAGGGCTCTGTCGCACGGGCGGATGTGACCATTCAAGCGCGTCGCCTCGCGGACGCAGCCTCGCGCGGCGCGGACGGCGCACGGGCTGGTGCCTCGCCCTACCACGACGGTCCCAGAGCGAGCGGCGTACGCGCCAGACGCGCGAACGATCGCCCCAAAGGACCGGCGGCGGTAACGACGCCGGGAGCGATCTCAGCGCGACGCCCCGGCGTCCTTGAAGGGAGAAAGCTTTTCCTTCCGACGGGTGGCTGAGCCCCCGAACGCCCTCGCCTCGGGGTGTGAGGTGTGTCCATTCTTCGGGGCCCAATGCGGTGCCTCTTCGCAGCCCACCCCACGGTCGGTCATACGCAGGCTCTTCGCGCGGTGGGCAAGACGCTGATGGCGCGGGGGGCTTCGATCCGCTTCGCCATCGCGCCGCCGCCGAGGGTCCCCTCGTTCGTGAAGCTGCCCGAGCCCATCAGGGTCGCGACGGGGCTCCCCGCGGCGATCGAGCGTGAGGGCTTCGAAGTGGTGCGCGCGCCGGTCTCGCTTCGCGCGCTCTATCACGCGGCGCAGACGGCGCGAGCGCGGGGCTACGACGAGCTCCGGCACGCGGTCACGATGTTCTCCGTCGACGCGCTCGCGACCGCGAGGGTGCTCATCGACGAGTCGCGGCGGAGGCCCTTCGACGTCGTGGTGGCCGATTTCTCCTTCGTGGGCGCGGGCCTGGCGGCCGAGGTGCTCGGGGTCCCCTACGTCTCGATCTTTCACAGCGGGCTGCCCTTTCGCATCGAGGGAGCGCCGCCGTTCGGGAGCGGGCTGTCGGCGGACTCAGACCCCGCGGCGCTGAAGGAAGCGCAGCGGCGCCTCGAAGAGATCGAGGTGATGGGGCTGCGGAAGCTCAACGAGGCGAGGCGCGCGCTCGGGCTCTCTCGGGCGGAGCGAGGCGGCTTCACGACGCCCCACGCCACGGGGCTCAACGTGCTCACGACCTTCGAAGCGCTCGAGGTGTGGAGGCCCTCCGACGCGTGCGTCCCCGCGGGGCCGCTGCTCTGGGCGGGGCCGTGCCTCGGCGATCGCTCCGCGCAGGCTCCGGCGTTTCCGTGGGAGCGCGTCACCCCCGACGCGCGGCTCGTGTACATCTCGCTCGGGACGGTCTTCAACGACCAGCCCGCCCTCTTCGCCGACCTCATCGCGGCGGTGCACAGGGCGGGCGCGAGGGCCGTGGTGGCCGCGGGCGCGAGCGTCGACGCGCTCGGCCGCGCGGCCGGAGCCGACGACATCGTGGTGCGCTTCGCGCCTCAGCTCGAGCTGCTGCCCAGGGTCGCGGCGATGATCGGACACGGCGGCAACAACGGCACCAACGAGGCGCTGCGCGCGGGGTGTCCGCTCGTGGTGGTTCCGTTCGGCGCCGAGCAGATCGCGAACGGGGCCCGCGTGGAGGCGCTCGGCGTGGGGGCCTCGTTGCCGCCCGGTCGCCGCGACGCGCAGGGCCTCGACCGCGCGCTGTCGAAGGCGCTCTCAGAGCCCGTTCGCGCACGGGCCCGCGCGCTCGCGGCCTCGCTGCCCGAGGGAGACGGCGCCCCTCGCGTGGCCGACGCGATCGAGGCGCTGCTCGCGCGACGAGGGTAGTCCGCGCTCGCCGGCCGACCAGCTACCCTTTGGAGCCTGAACGTGGGAACGAACACACACCTGTGGTTTCACCCGTGGCGGGGCGCGATCGTGCTGGCGTCGCCGCCACGACCGACGACCTGGCGACACCGGGGCGGCCAGGACGCGGACTGGCAGGACCTTGGAGTCTGTCCGATCGCAGAGGGAGACTCACCAGAGGTTCCCGAAGGCGTGTCACTCCCCGAGGGGTTCCGGCGCGGTGACCCCACGCGCCAGCGGTTCGGCATGGGCGGACCGCTCACCGTGCTCGCGCCGATGCGGCGACGGTGTACCGACTGTGACGCCGACTTCGTGTTCACCGCCGACGAGCAGGCGTTCTGGTACGAGGAGCTCGGCTTCACCGTCGATTCGGTGCCGATCCGGTGTGTCCCCTGTCGCCGCGCCGCGCGCCGACGCGCGGAGGCCAATGACGCCTGGGCGACCGCGGAAGCCCTCGCCGCCGCCGAACCTTCGCCCGAAGCCCACAGCGCCGCGCTCGATGCCGCCTGCGCGCTGATCGACGCCGGCGGTTCGGTGAACCCGGAGCGGGTGCGGTTCCACGCTCGACGATCCAGAGACACCCGGTGATCACGCGCCTCGCGAAAGCGCAGTGGATGGACCGACGCCGCCATCGCCCTCGACGCGCCGCGCGAGCTCTGAGCCGCGCGCGTTACATTCCGCGATCCATCGGATGGGACTCCCATACAATCCCGCGCCGTGTCGCTCCCCTCGATCGAGAGCCTGCGGTGCTTCATCGCCGCGGCGGAGTCCCTGAACTTTCGCGCCGCGTCGAAGGCCGTCGGACTCACCCCCGCGGCGCTCGGTCAGCGCGTCCGACAGCTCGAAGACGAGCTCGGGCACCCGCTCTTCACGCGCACGACGCGGCAGGTCTCGCTCACCGCCGCGGGGCTCGCGATGCTCCCCGTCGCGCGTCGCACGCTCTCCGCCGCGGGTGACTGCGCCCGCGCCGCCCGCGGCGAGCTCGGCCCGGCCCCCTCGGAGCTCGTCATCGGCACGCGCCACGAGCTCGGGATGAGCTGGCTGCTCCCGATGCTCCCGACGCTCGCGCGACGCCGCCCCGACCTCTCGCTGCACCTCTATTTCAGCTACGGCGCCGACCTCCTGCTGCGCGTCCGCACACGCGAGATCGACTGCGCCGTGCTCTCGACGCGGCTCAGCGACCCTGCCCTCGACGCGGCGCCCCTGCACCGCGAGGACTACCTCTTCGTCGGCGCGAAATCGCTCCTCGCGTCGACGCCGCTGCGTCGCATCGAAGACGCCTCACGGCACACGCTCCTCGACGCCGCGCCCGACCTCCCGCTCTTTCGTTACTGGCGCGAGGGCGCAGGCGCGCGGGCCTCGGGCGTCGGCTTCGCGCGCGTGAGCCGCATGGGCACCATCGCCGCCATCGAGCAGCTCGTGCTCCGCGGCGCGGGCGTGGCCGTGCTGCCGAAATACCTCGTCGCGGGGCACGTGCGCGCGGGGACGCTCAAGGTGATCCTCCCGTCGGTGAAGCCCGCGAGTGATTTCTTTCGGCTCGTGTTTCGCGCGGGCGACGCGCGCCGCCCGGACTTCGAAGCGCTCGCGGCGCTCATGCTCGAGCACCCGCTGCGATAGCGCTTCGGCGCGAACTCCGGCGCCGTCATGGAGACGCCGTACGACGGACGCTGCGCGCCTATCGCGGGGCGAGCAGAGAGACGACCATCTGCCCTCAAGGCGACTTCACTCGGGGCCCGCGCTGTCATGTCGTCACGGTGCGGCGAAGCGCCACAAGCGCGGTGACGACGCGACGCGCGGCGGAACCACGCTGGCCACGCGTCCAGCGTCGCGACCGTGCGCGTTCGCGGCGGGCGAGTCCCGCGAAGCGTGCGGTGGCCTGACGCTTGCGGACGCCTCACACCGCAATCGTCGACCGACCTCCGCGCTCCCGTGCGGGCGATCGACCTGCGGACGGAGCGAGACCATGAACGAGCAGTCGCCTCGAACCTCGGGCGCCAGACCCCACGCGGAAATTCCCGCGAGGCCGCAGTGGTGGACCGATCAGCACACCTCGACGTGGGACCGCGTGAAGGAGGCCCTGCGCCGGGACTGGGAGCAGACCAAGGCCGACCTCTCGTCGAGCGACGGTCGCGCGCTGAACCAGAACGTGGCCGACACGGTGAAGCAGGCCGCGGGGGCGCAGCCGCTGCCGCCGCCGTCGGCGAAGACCCGCCCCGATGACCCGAAAGACACCGCGAAGCGCGTCGAGAAGGGGCTCAAGGAGCGCGGCGACGCGCAGGAGAAGGTCATCGAGGCGCAGACCGACGTGGCCGTCGCGCAGGTGCGGGCGCAGGGCGAGATCGCCAGCGAGCACCAGTCCGCGCAGGAGAAGGTGGTCAACGAGCAGCGGAAGCTCGATCAGATCGCGGCCGACGCGCACGCCGCCGCCCTGAAGCTCGATCAGAAGGCGCAGGAGAAGATCGCGAAGCAGCAGGAGAAGATCGCCGAGGTGCGCGACGACGCGACGAAGAAGGTCGCCGAGGTTCAACAGAAGACGAACGAGAAGATCGCCGAGGTGCAGAAGAAGGCCGGTGAGAAGGTCGCCGAGGTGCAGCAGAAGGTCGGCGGCACGATCCTCGAAGCGCGCGACTGGAACCAGATCGAGTCCGCCGTGCAGTATGGCTACGGCGCGCGGATTCAGTACGGCGCAGGCGCGAAATGGGACGGGCCCCTCGAAGGCCGCCTCCAGCATGAGTGGGCGCAGCTCCGTGGCGGCCCCTGGGACCAGATGCGCGCGTACGTCCGCCGTGGCTGGGACGCCGCCGACCGGAATCAGGTGCTCTGAGCGGACAGGGCGATGCCGCGGCGGAGTTGGCGCGAGCGTCCCCGCTGCTCGAACGCCCCGCGCGGACGCGAAGCGCCCCCGAGTCACACGCTCGCGGGCGCTCGCGGCTTCCAGACAACCCGAGACAGGAGCATCTCAATGGGCTTCTTGATGTTCGCGATCTTCGGTCTGATCATCGGCGCGCTCGCCAGATTCATCATGCCCGGCCGTGACCCGAAGGGGATCATCATCACGTCGGTCATCGGCATGGTGGGCTCGGTGCTCGGAGGGTGGCTGGGGCGCGTCACGGGGGTCTACAACGACTCGACGCAGGAGGTGGGGTGGGTGATGTCGCTGGTCGGCGCGATCACGCTGCTGGCGATCTACCGGGTCATCGCCGGTCGATCGCTCGGCGCCTGATCCGCCGCATGAGCAGCGCGATCGCGAGGCTCGACACCACCACGACCTTGCCGACGGCGTGGAGCCCGCCGATACGCGCGCGGGGCGTTTCGCGCTGACGCGCCGCGCACCCGTCGAGGGCCGCCACGTTCCCGGCGCGCCGTCGTGACCGACGCGATGGCCTCAGCCCTGCGCCTCGGAGGGCATCAAGATCTTGTTGATCTCTGCGCCGAGGAGGAAGGCCATGTTCGACACCCAGATCCAGAGCAGCAGCACGATGACGCCGCCGAGCGCGCCGTAGGTGGCCTCGTAGCCGCCGAAGTGCGCCACGTAGAGGCTGAAGCCCCACGAGGCGATCACCCAGATGACGACGCCCGAGACCGAGCCCGGCGTGAAGGCCCGAAAGTGGGGCCGCACGTTGGGGAGCAGGGTGTAGAGGCTCGCCCACACGACGATCATCACGAGCCCCGCGAGGGGCATGCGCGCCCACACGAGCGCGTCGCCGAGGTCGCCGCCGATCCAGCGAGCGACGACGGGCAGCACGACGGCCGCGAGTCCAGCGACGAGGGCGGCGCCGCCGGCGCCGACGGTGACGGCCACGGCGAAGAGGCGGCGCTTCCAGTACGGGCGCGTCTCGGCGACGCCGTAGGCGCGGTTGAGCGCGGGCGTGAGCGACGCGACCCCCGCCGAGGCAGACCAGAGGGTGCCGAGAAACCCCACCGTGAGGACGCCGCTGCTGGGGTGATTCTTGAGCGCGGCGAGGCGCTCGGACACGATCGCGGTGACCGCCTGAGGCGCGACGCGCGCGATGCCGCCGACGGTCTGCTCGATGATCGCCCACGTGACGAAGTGGCTCACCACGCCCACGATGAAGAGCATGAAGGGGAACAGCGCCACCACGCAGTAGAACGTGACCGCGGCGGCGACGTCGTCGACGGCGTCTTTCACGAGCTCGTCGTAGAGGGTCTCGAAGAAGACCTTCCAGGGCATGTCGCGGCCCGGCAAGAGCAGTGTCGTCTTGCCCTGAGGCGGTGGTGACATCGAGGGGCTCCTCATCGCCACGGCGCGGCGAAGTGACACGTTGAGGCCGCGGCACCCGCGGCTCTGGCGCGTACCGCAACACACAGGCCACGCGGCACACGCGTAGCGTCGCGTGGCCGCATGAACACCCGAAGCACGTTCGCCTCTTCGCCGATGGGCAAAGGGCGCCGCGCGCGGGCGCTCGCGCCGCTGCTTCACGTCGGGCCCGTGGGACGCGGGGTCTTCAAGCTCCTCGCGACGCGGCCTTCGATCCGGTATTTTCTTTCGAAGTCGTTCGTGGGCCCCGTCGACGCGGGCCTCGCCTCGTACGCGTACCTCGCGGCCCACGTCGCGGGCGCCGAGCGCACCGCTGGCCTTCGTCGCCGACGAGCTCTTCACGCCCGACGCCGCCGCGTCGCTCTACGGTCCGCTGCGCGCGCCAACGCTCGTCGTCTACGACGAAGACGCCTACACCGACTTCGGCGCCCTCGACGCGGTGGCCGCGCGCAACCCCGAGTTTCGCGCGCAGCGCGTGGCCCCCTCGCGAGGGCTGCCCCAGTTCGAGCAGACCGCGGCGGTCGTCGCGGCCATCAACCGCGAGCCGTCGCGCGTCGACGTAGCGTGAAGCGCGCCGCCCGCTCCCACGAGCGGGTGGTGGCCGTCACCGGGCCGGCCGTGTCTCGCCCCACGTCGCCGACGTACATCGAGCGGACGTTTCGCTCCATTCGCGCGCACGCCCGCGAGGTTGCGTGTCGTTGATTGCCGCGACGCGCGAGCGCGCTGGAGTTTCGCGGGAGCAGCACTGTCTGACCCAGGCGGGTGTGGCTCCATCCTCCGCACGCCACTCCGAGGATCGTCGTCGGCGATGAGTCGCCATACAGATCACCGTCAGGGCTTCCAGAACGTTGCCATCGGACAAGCTTCGACACGTTGAAGCCCCCTACCGTCGATCCATGGACAAACGGCACCGTCCGCACATCTCGTCGCCTCTCTCGCTCGCCGTGCTCCTCAACTTCTCGTCGGACGCCCCGGTCGCTTGCCGCGCGACGAGCTCGACAGCTCTGGTCCCTTGGCGTCTGTGAAATCGATCGTCGATGTGGCCAAGAGCTGCACACGCCAATGATGGTCGCACGAGCGCACGCTCGCCGGTCCCCACGGCCTTCGGGGACCTCGCGCGATCGCGCGCGAGGCGCTGTCGCGCGAGGTCCTCAGGGTCGTTGACAGGTCGTGCGGCGTCGCTGACAGTGCTCTCGTGAAGAGCCCGTCCCTCAAACCTTCGTTCGTGCGCACGGTGGCTGCGGTCAGCGCCGTGGCTGCCGTGTGTGTGCCGTACATCGTACGCGCCGACCCGCCGCCTCGGCCCGCCGCGTGCCCGTCTGCGGCGCCCGTCCGCGGAGCCGCATGCACCACGGAGAACCTCACCTGCGGCTATGCCCCCTGCGGCGACCACTGGGTGGTCAACGCCACCTGCCAGGGATCACCGCCGCGGTGGGCCGTCGTCGAGGCGTCGTGCAACCCCCCGCCCCCGCAGGTGCTTCCGCAGATGCCGACGGCGAACCCGCCGCCGCCCGGGCCGCCCCCCGTGGCAGGGCCGCCGATCCGACCGGGGCGCCGTGCGTGCTCGTTCGTGGAAGCCGGCAACCGCTATGATCGTCAATGCACGGTCACGCGCCAGCCGGACGCTTCGTGGCGGGTCGTCGCCGCAGGGACACGCCTCAACCCCAACAACGCCTTCACGATCACCCTCACGGGAGCGACCTCCCCCTACCACGTCGAAGGATCGCTCACCGCGTTCGGCGCGTGCTCGGGCGTCGTCACCGGCACCCTCGCCCTCGAAGGGACCGGGCGGACCCGCGCCTTCCGTGTGCGTTGGGGGCAATGCGAGATCGCCATCAAGCCCTGACGCGCACCGTGACCCGCGTGACAGACGGCGAGCACCTCGCAGTCCGCTTCGAAACGCGCGAGGTCTCCGAAGGCGCACCCGGCCCTCACCGGGCTCTTCAAACAACGAAAAGAACTTCGAAGTGATGATGATCCACCGCTGGCACTTGTTCGGGATGGTGTTCGGGGCTTCGCTCGCCATGAGCGCGTGCAGCAAGCGGGGCGGCCACGACGGCGCGTCGTGCTCATCGAACAGCGACTGCGCCTCGGATCTCTACTGTCGCGCGGGCCGTTGCGCGCAACCGAACGCCGGACCCGCCGTCGTGGCGCCGCTCGCTTCGCCTGGCGGGCAACCTCCTCCCGTCGTGCTGCCCACGCCGTCGGCGGTGCCCGTCCCGCCGCCCCAGCCGACGCACCCTGTCGTCGGAACCCCTGCGCCGACGCCCGAGCCGACGCCCGAGCCGACGCCCGAGCCGACGGCCGAGCCGACGGCCGAACCGGTGGTTCCGGGCCAGCCCGGTCCCGACGAGTTCCCCACGCCGGCGATCATCGCGGCGATGCGTCGTATGTCGCACGACGAGTTCGCGAGGATGATTCCTCCCGAGGGGCTTCAGGTCTGCGAGCAGGGGGCCAACAACACGGCAGAGGTGCTTCGTCGGCCGACTCGGGGTTGCACCACGGTGGCCCCCTCGGAGGTGACGCGCGACTACTGGCGCACGACGCTCCGTGACAGGGTGTCAGGGAATGACCGCGTGCGGTGCGAGCTGGACGGCGACGGCGAGCGCTGCACCACGCCCCCCGTCCGCAACGAGCCCCCGAACGGTCGGGTCTGGTATCTGAACCAGGCCCCCGGTCAACGCGTCCTGCGACGTGTGATCACGTGGAGCATCGACATGTGAGGGGAATCGGTGCCGCGACGGCCGCTCCGCCGCGCCGTGCACCAACCGCCTCGACTGGATGGTCCGCTTCATCAACGAGCTCGAGGTGGGGACGGTGAACCTCCGCGAGGTCCCCGGCTACCGGCTGGAGACGACGCCCTTCGGAGGGATCAAGGGCTCCGGCCTCGGCCACAAGGAAGGCATCCTCGAGGCGATGAAGCGCTTCACCAAGAAGACCTGTTCGCTGCCTTGGGGGCACGGCCCTTGAACCAGCTCACGCGCGGCGTGGGCGCTGTGGGCTTTCCTGCAAACGTGCTCGGACGAACTGCTGACAACGGCCTCTCACTGCTGACCCAGATTGGTGTGGGTGGAGCACCGGGCAGGAA
>JBPOHC010000194.1:0-3212 GCA_052035985.1 Myxococcota bacterium
GGCACCACGTACACCGTCGCCCAGAGCGCGCCCCAGCCCATCGCGCGCGAGAGCTCGCCCTGGCAGTCGTGCCTGTCGTTGGCGACGCGCCCGATCGCGCGCATGAAGAGCCCGTACATCACGAAGAAGACCATCGGCAGCGCGAGCTCGACGAGCACCCACGCGGCGCCGAACGCGGCGCCGAGCGCCACGATCACCACGATCGCCACGACGACTCCCTCGCCGCCCGCCTCGCCGCAGCCGCCGAGGTCGCCGCAGCCGCATCCGGCGAGGTCGCCGCAGCCGCTCCCCGAGGACTTCGAGGCGCCCTTCGCGGGCTCGCCGCCGGGCTTCGCGGGCTCGCCGTCGGGCTTCGCGGGGCGGTTCCACGGCGCGAAGTACACGTAGTCGTCGCGGAGGCGAAAGCCGCGGTAGAGGAGCACCGAGAGCACGGTGGCGACGGTGCTCCACCACGCGCCGAGCACGAGCTCGGCCTCGAGCCACCGCGGCAGGTGCAGCGACGCGGGGAGCAGCACCGCCGACGCCGCGAAGCTCAGGAGCACCACGAGCCCCGTCGCGCTCGCCGACACGCGCGGCGACGCCGCCATCACCACGCGCCGCACGCTCGCGCGATAGGGGCTCGCGCCAGGCGGCGGAGGGAGCTCCTCGACGGTCGTCTCGTCAGGCTCACGGTTCTCGACCGTCGGCCCCTGCGAGCGCCCCGAGGCCGCGATGGCGACGGCCGCCACGAGCGCCACAACGCCGCCCACGACGAGCTCGACGGCGTGCGCGTCCCAGAGGTGATAGCGGCGAGAGGCGTACACCGCGCCGCCGACCGAGAGCCCCAGGAACGCGGCGGCGAGCGAGACCCTCCGCGCAGGTCGCGTCGACGACTCGTACGCGCAGCGCGCGCAGGCGGGGCGCTCTCTCATGCGAAAGCGGTAGCAGTCGTCGCAGAGGGGGCGCCCGCACGCGCCGCATCGCGCGACCGACGCGCGCATCGGGTGATCGCCGCACGGACGCGGCGCCTCAACGGTCTCTGTCAGACTCATCGCGTGAGCGTAGAACACCGGCCGGGGAGACCGTCAGCGCGAAGACACGACGACGCCCCGGGCATGCTCCGAGGCCCGGCGAAGGGCGACGTGGTAGGGGATGGGAGAAGGTCCACACCGCGACTCGGCGGACAGGTCGTCCAACGGTCTGGTGGAGAGGGAGTCCGCCGCGATCCGCGCGCACCGAACGGGTCAGCGCGCGGGGGTAGAGAGCCCCTCATCCCCCTACGCGACCCGCCCGCGGAGGTAGAGCGCCGACCCCACAACGCCCGCGTCCCAGCGGTAGCGCGCGGCGCCGTCGACCTCGCCCGCGATCGCGAGGAGCTCGTCGGGTGTGTACGCCCGCATCGCGGACACGGTGCCGTCCCACGCGACGAGCAGCGGGATCAGCGGCGCCGCGTACGTGAAGAACCAGCGAGAAGCCTTCCACGGGCGGATGAAGGGCACCGCGAGCAGCGTCGCGAGCGTGAGCGCGGCCATGTTCGGCGCCATCACGAGCGGCGCCAGCGCGAGCGGGACCTTGCGCAGCGCGGGCGACGCGGCGACGTCGAAGAGGGCCACCGCGACCCCCTGGTCGACCGCGCGCTGCAACAGCCGACGCACCTCCTGCGGACGGAAATGATGGAGCGCGCCAAACATCGTGCGCACCCCGACGAGGTCAGCGCCCGCGTCGAGCGCGTCGACGGCATCGGGGCGATACCTCACCTTCGGATCGTTGAGACCTCGCACGCGCTCGATCGCCGCGGCGTTGGGGTGGCGATCGGTGAGCACCCACTCGATGTCGGCGCGTCCGGCGCGGAGGAGCGCGGCGCGCAGGGCCAGCGCCCCGCCGCCGCCGCCGCTCCCGAGGTCGGTGACGCGCGACGCGGCCGCCTCATCGAGGAGCTCGATGAGCTTCGGCGCGAGGGCTCGATAGAAGCCCACGCGCGAGAAGCCGTAGTCGAGCAGGTCGGTGCCGCCGTCGCGAATCGCAGCAGGCACCCAGCGGAGATCTTCGAATTCGAACAGTTGCACGCGTCGCATCTCAGCAGCGCCTCATGGCGCGTCGGGCTCGGGCAGTTGGAGATTGAAGGGGTAGTTCACCGTCACCACGCCGCCGCCCGAGGGCCGGGGAAAGCGCCAGCCGCGCACCGCGTCGGCGACGCAGCGCGCGACCCACGGCAGCGGGTAGGTGGAGCGCGTGACGACCGACGACGCCACGACGCCGTCGCCCGCAATGACGAAGCGAACCACGACCTGACCGCTCGCGTCGGGCTGCGCCGCGAGCCCCCGCTCGTGGCACGCGACGACCTCGCCGAGGTGCGCGACGGTCGTGGCGCGGATGAGCGCGGGCGAGAGCAACCCATCGCTCGGCGCCGCAGCCACGGCGGGTGGCGGCGCGTCCGCCGTCGTGGGCGTCGCCGTGACGAAGGGCGGCGCGTCGTCGTCGCTCAGGTGAAACTGCGCGTCGAAGATCCGCTCGCGGCCTCCCTCTGGCTGTGCGAAGCGCGCGCCGCGCAGCACGCTCGTGACGCACTCCGCGACGTCGTCCTGAGCGCCCGTCCCGCCGAGGCGCGCGGCGGCGGCCACGGCGCCCTCGGGGTCGACGATGAAGCGCACCGTCACGCTGACCGCCGCGGATCTGGCGCTCGCGCTGCGCCGCCGACACGCGGCCACGGCGTCGATGCTGCGGGCGAGCTCCACGTCGAGGAGCGCCGGTGTGAGCCCGACGCCGCGCCCACCGACGCGCGCGTTGCGAACGACCAGCCGGGCGCGACAGCCCAGCGCGTCGCCCAGCGCGCAGGCCCGGTCGAAGCGTCGCGCCGCCTCGATCGGGTCGCGGCCCACGCCCGCTCCGTTGAGGTACGCCGCGCCCAGGTCGGTGCACGCGCCCGCGACGCCGCCCGTGCCCGCCCGCAGCGCGCGCGCCGCCGCGCGCGCGTCGTCGCGCTCGACGCCGTCGCCGCGCTCGAGCCGCAGCCCGAGGACGTGACACGAGACCAGATGCCCGGCCGCGCAGCCGCGTTCGAGCGCGCGCACGGCCCGCGACTGGTCGAGCGGCGCATCGACGCCGTCGGCGTAGGCCTCGGCGAGCGCGACGCACCCGTCGCCGTCTCGGCCCTCGCACGCGCGCTCGAGGAGCCGCAGCCCCGCCGCCGGGTCACGCGTCACGCCGCGCCCCGAGCGCGTCATCTCGCCGAC
>JBPOHC010000800.1:0-2237 GCA_052035985.1 Myxococcota bacterium
CAGAGGCCGCGCCAGTGCCCGCTGAGCCGCCGCTCGTGGTGCCGCCCTCAATGTCACCGCGCCGCGCCACGCAACCGCCCGCGCGCGCCTCGGTGCGGCCTCCGCTGCCCTCGGTGCCGCCGCCGCCCCGTGTGCCCGCTGAGCTGGTCGACGATGCGCCGCCCGCGTCGCCGCAGTTGGCGTTGATCCCTGAGCCGCCGCACGCACCAACGCTGAGCGCATCGAAGGTGCGCGCGCGGCTCGTGGCGATCAACGCAACGGGTGTCGGTGTGCGCGCCATCGGTGAAGCCGCGGGCGTGTCGAAGAGCTCAGTGCACAACTTTCTCCGCGGGGGCGACCTCACGCCCGACGCCCTCGACGCGCTCGCGCGCTACGTCGAGACGCACACGAAGGGGAGCGAGTGAACGTGAACGACGACGAACTCAAGGCGATCAACGACAGACTCAAAGAACGGCGACGGATGGCCGCAGAGCGCGATGCACGCCAACCCGCTGCGCAGACCGCCACGCCACGCCAACCCGCTGCGCAGACCCCTACGCCACGCAAGGCGCCCTCGACACGCGGCGGGTTCTTCGTCATCGAGCTCGAATCGTTCCAAGCGGCGTGCACGATCGGTCTGCGCCCCGCCGTCGCGTTGCTCGTTCTGGCGCGCTTCACAGGGCGCGGTGGCACCGTCACCCGTGCGAGCGCGAATGCCATCGAGCAACGTACCGGCATCGGTCGGAAGGCCGCCCGCGAGGCGATCGACGCCCTCACCGCGCGCGGGATCATCCGACGAGAGGGAAGCGCCACGAAGCCGCGCTACATCATCGTTCGCACCGTCGACCGCCCCGACCCGCGCGGCTCTCTCACCGAGGCGCAACGCTCAGTGATCGCGCGCTGTCTTCGCGGCGAGAAGCTCAGCAAGCGAGACGCCGGGGTCGCCGCGAACCTTGTCACGCGCGGCTTCGTGAAGCGCACGGAGTCGGGCGGATTCGAGGAGAGCCCGCGCGACGACGCAACGTCCGTGTGGCTTCCCAACGAGCTGGTCGACGGCGTGAACGGCAACCCGTCGCCCGTGGAGCTGGTGAGGCAGACCGGCGACGTGATGGCGCTGCGGCTCCTGGTCGACCTCTACGAATGGCATCGCCTCGATGAATGGTGCGGCGTCGACCCGCGCACGCTGAGAGAGCGGTACGAAGAGAAGTTTCGCCACGCCGTCGGCGCTGTGTTCGTGATCGCGTCGATGCCCGCGGAGCTCACGGGGGATAACGCCTTGCTTCCCTTGTTCGCGCCGCACATCGAACGCGACACGAAGGGGAACCCCGTGCGGGAGGATGGCCGCATCAAGGCTCCGCTGTTCTGGTCGCGCCTCGGTGTGCTCCAACGTTGCCGTCTCGTGCGCTTCGTGCCGCACGTCATCGACGGCGACCGCGCGGTGGTCTACCCGTGTGCGGCGAAGACGGTTGGATCGGACCGACGTGGTGAGCCCGCAGAAACGCGCATCGGTGAAGCGGCCTTCAGAGCAGCGGAGCGGATTCTAGGGGAGGGCACCGAGGAGCACACCGCGTTCTTCGACGTGTTCATGGAGGAGGGCCCCGACCTTCGCGGTCGCCCCGCAGAAGACGGCGTGGCGTTCATCGTGCCGCGCCACATGGAGAAGGCTTCGGTGATCGGAATCGCGCGCCTCACGTTCCGACCGAAGACACAGGCAACCGCGAGGTGGCTCTCCGAGCTGGCGCAGACCGCCGAGCACTGGGAGGGGGTGTTCAACGATGCCGCGGAGCACGGGCGCACCGTCGGAATCGTGGGGGCGCAGACCGCCGACGGCGCGTGAGCACAGGTGCAACATCAATGGTTCTGAATGGATCAATGAAAATGAAAGAAGGCCAATGACTACGCAAGAACGCGCGCGACCAGCGGTGAGGGAGACCCGATGATGCTTCCGCGTGACGTGTTCCCGCCCGAGAGCTGGTCAACGACGGCCGACGAGACCGCGCCGACGAGACCAGCGAAGCGACACCCCCGCGTCGCCCGCGTCGATCGCCTCGACGGGGGAGCGGTGCTCTACGTGGTGCGGTTCCAACGGCCAGAACCAAGGCATCCATCGAGGGTGCGGTGACAGGCAACACGGCAGGTGCCACGAGCACGCTTCAACGTGGGCGTCGACCGCACCGACGACCGACCGCGCCCTTGCGGGCGCTGCCCTCGATGCCGCCCGAATCTGTCCGGATTAGTCCGGTCTCTACGCGTGTGCG
>JBPOHC010000425.1:0-5648 GCA_052035985.1 Myxococcota bacterium
TGATCATCACCGCGTCGCCCGCGGGCGCGACGGGCAGATCCGGGGGGCGCGTCTTGCCCTTGAAGGGAGGCTTGGGCGCCTTGGGCATGGGGGTCCACATCGTCCCTGGAGGGATGATGAAGTGCGGGAGCACGAAGCTGTTCTTCGCCTCCGTGCCCGTCGTGGTCGCGGGCATGCCCCAGATGAGCACGGGGCCCTTGAAGGAACCGCCCGAGATCATCCCGATGGTGTTCGAGATGGCGAGTCCCATCGCGAGACCCGCGGGGTCGAACACCATCCCCACGAAGGGGTGCGGAAAGGGTGTCGGCACCGGTGCGGGCATCGGCACCATCTCGAAATGGATGTCGAGTCCCACCACCAGATCGAGCCACGTCGATGCGATCACGTTGAACCTCCGCGGATACTCGAGCGCCGAAAACCTGCCGCGAGGCCCTCACACTCGTCCGTGTCGTACGCGGCGCGCGTCATCGCGTCGCGCGCGTGATCCACGTGACGAGCTCGCGAGCGATCGTCGCGTGAGGCGCGAACTCCGACGGCGGCGACCATCGCGCCAGGAGCTCGCCCGCCTCGCCCTCGTGCCACGAGAAGACGAGACCGCCTCGCTTGTGGATCTTCGCGGTGAGCGCCGCGGCGTCGGGGCTCACCGAGCGCCACGCGCGGGGCCACGAGTACGACGGCGCGTCGTAGGTGTGTCGGCTGTCGAAGAGCGTGAGCCCCACCAGCCGACGGAGCTCGCACACAGGGCGTTCCGTGTACTCGAACGACGAGATGAAGTGCGCGAGCTCGTGCACGTCGTCGTCGGACATCGCGTCGGGGTCGAGTCCTTGAAAAACAGGCCCCAGGAGCGGCTCGTCGATGAGAGGTGCCCGATCGAGAAAGGCCTCGAAGATCCGCCACGCGAAGGTCACCCAGGGCGGGTCGTCGGGTGCGAACGGCGCCGTCGCGACGCCTCCTCCGACGAAGCGTGCTGTGAGCGCGTGCGCTTCGAGTTGCGCTTCCCGTGGCACGCGCGTGTTGAGCGCTTCGACGACGCGGGCGAGCGAGCATGCGCGCTCTCGCTCGCCGAGGAGCGCATCACACAGCAGCCCGAGCGCGATCGGACGAAGCTCGATCGGACTTCCGTTCGTCACGGTCGCTCCCCTCGCGCGGCGCGCAGGAACCAGGCCGTTGCGGCGTACGTGACGGCTGTGGTGAGCCCGCACCGCGCGGCCTCCGACGCGGCCTCCTCGACGCGTCGTGCGAGGTCGTCTCCTCCGTCGCTGAAGCGAAGGCCGTCTCCGTCGCGCAGCACCCGGAGCGGCGGCGTCTCGGGCTCGACGGCGGCCCGCTCCGCGAGGTGCGCGCACCAGTGAGCCGCGGCGCGCGCGCGTCGATCGACGTCGCCGTCGATGGAGAGCGCGATCAGCCGGAGCAGGTCGAGGTCCCAGCTCCGCGCGTAGCGGGCCGACGCGGCGAACGTACGCAATGAAGCGAGGAGCGCGGCGTCGTCGGCGCGGTCGACGCCGAGGCTCGGCCAACGGGAGAGCGCGGCCTCGTCGCGCGGCGCCACGCGCGCGTTGAGGAGCGCGCTGCCCACGAGCGCAGAGAGCCAGCGCGCGACCTCGTCGTCGCCGTCTTCGGGCGCGAGCACGGTCTCGTCATCGCGCGCACGGCGGGCCTCGATGGTGGCGGTGCCGTCGTCGTCGATGACACGCGCGACACGGGCGTGGGCGTCGGCGGGGAGCGCCTCGTTCGCGCGCGCGACCGCGTGGGCGACGCGCAACGCGGCGAGGTCTGCGTCGGCGAAGGGCGCCGCGAGCGACGCCACGATGAACCGCTCGTTTCGCATCGCTTCGGTCTCGGTCATTGGATTCCAACCGGGGGGTGGACCTGCACCGTGCGCACGGGGCCGAGCCCGTCGGTGACCATGCCTCCCACATGCGAACGCGGGATGGCGAAGGCGTTTCGGTGCCCGACGACCTGGTCGGCGATGCTGTGTCGCTGAATCCAGGCGAAGGTCTCGGGCGACACCTCGATGTCGATGCGCAGCGGGTAGAGGTGCTTGTTCTTGTTCAGGAGGTTGGTGTCCGCGCCTCCGCGGAGGAGCGCCTCGGAGTCGAAGACGCGCGTCGGCTGGCGCTCGGGGTGTGCGACGAGGCGGCCCGCGCGCTGGATCGCGTCGGCCTCCTCCTGGCTCACGAAGCGCGAGATCAGCACGTTGCCCCGCTTCTTCGCGGCCGACACGCGCTCTCGCAGCCCGCAGGTCGGGCTCGCCGCGAGGCCGAAGGGATCGGCCCACGTCAGCGGATCGTGAACGTACGCGTACTGCGCGGTGCCGCCCATGAGCCCGATGGGATCGGGGCTGATGTAGCGTCCGTCGGCCGGGTCGTAGTAGCGAAAGCGGTTGTAGTAGAGGCCGGTCTCGGGGTCTTCGTACTGCCCGGGCCAACGCCACGGACATCGGGCGCGCGCGACGTCGTGGCGCGCGACGCCGTAGAGGTCGAGCTGCGCGCGCCACGCGAGCGCGCCGACCTCATCGCGCATCTCGACGGGCGTGCCGAGGTGATCGCACACGACGCCGTAGCGCGCGCCGTCGGCCTCCATCGCGAGCGGCGCGACGCCGCCCGGTTCGAAGACCCAGGTCGCGACGCCCTCCGCCGTGAGCTCGTGGACGAGCTCGTCGCCGTCCCACACGTACTCGGTCTCTCGCCCCTCGATCGACTTGCGCACCCTGCGCCCGAGCGGGTCGTACGCGAAGGTCACCGCGGTCCCGTCGGGTCGCTCGACCGCGCGGAGCTGTCCGAGCGCGTCCCACGCGTAGCGCCAGCGCCGCCCGTCGGGGAGCACCTTCTCCGTGAGCTGCCCGTCGCCGTCGTGGACGTAGCGCACCCCTTCGGCCTCTTCGAGCACGCCGCCGACGCCGTAGCGTCGATCGCGGCCGTCGTCGGTGCGATACACGTTGCCCGCCGCGTCTGCCGCACGGTGCTGCACCTCGTCGCCTCGCCTCTCGCGGACCGCGAAGCCGCGCGCGTCGTGCTGATAGCTCGCCAGACCCCAGCGCGAGTCGTCGATCTCCGAGATGCGCAGATCGTCGCGCCACGCGTAGCTCCGCTGGCGCGCGACGTCGCCGCCCGCGCTCACCACCTGCGTCGCGGGTCGGCCTGCGTCGTCGTGGCGCCACGCCGTCCGCACGTCACCCGGATAGGCGCGCTCGAGCTCGGCGCCCGCGGCGTCGCGCGCGATGGACATCGCCCACGCGCCGCGCGTCCACGTCCTCGGCGTTTCAAATGACACGCCGCGGAGGCGCCCGTTGCCGTCGAGGTCGTAGTGCGCCGCGTGGCCCTCCGTCGTGCGTCGCGAGGTTCGATGTCCCGTGACGCCATAGGCGCTCGCGACGGCGTGCGTGTTGACGGACTCCTCCGCGACGCGTCCCAGGGCGTCGCGGGTGAGCGCTACCTCGGCGTCGCGGTTCTTCGCGCGCACCAGTGCGCCGCGCGCGTCGTAGGCGAAGACGGTCTCCTCCGGGGCGTGATCCTTCGCGCCGTCGGCGCTCTTGGTGACGCGCCCCATGGGGTCGCGCTCGAGGCGTGTCACGCGGCCCGAGCCGCTCGCGATCTCGACGCAGCGCCCCGCCGCGTCGTAGCCGAACGACAGCGTCCGCCCGTCGAAGCCGGTCTCGCGCGTCACGCGCCCCGCGCGGTCTCGCGTGATCGTGTGTACCTCGCCCGCCTCGTTGGTGACGGCGGAGAGCAGCCCCTCGGTGTCGACGTCGAAGCGCGCGACGCCGTTGGCGGGATCGATGCGCGCGATGAGGTGGTGCGTGCCCGCGTAGCGAAATCGCGTGAGGTTCCCGAGCGCGTCGAGCTCCTCGACGGGATAGCCCTCGGCGTCGAAGCGCGTCTCGAGCGAAGCGCCGTCGTCGCGACGGATGACCGTGATGCGACCGCAGGCGTCGCGCGTGAGTCGAACGCGGCGGCCCATGGGGTCCGTGTGTTCCACGAGCTCGCCGCGCGCGTTCCTCACGTAGCGGCAGACGGCGCCCTCCCAGTCGATCGTCTCGGAGACCGCGCCTCGCTCGTCGTACGAGACCATGAAGCGGCGCCCCGCGGCGTCGACCGCGGCCGCGAGCTGTCCTCTGCGGTTCCACGTGTAGCTGCGCGTCGCGCCGAGCGCGTCGGTCACCGATGCGAGGCGGCCGTCGAGGTCGTACGCGAACGCGGTCCGAGCGCCCGCCGGGTCGACGAGCGCTTCGAGTTGACCGCGCGCGTCGTACGTACGGAGCGTCTCGCCGCCCGCCGCGTCGACCTCGAGCACGCAGTCGCCGCGCGCGTCGTAGGCCCAGCGCGTCGCGTTGCCGAGGGGATCGATCTCCGCCGTCTTCCAACCATGCGCGTCGTACTCGCTGAGCCACGCGGCGCCGAGAGGATCGGTGCGCTTCACGAGCAGGTTGATCTCGTTGAACTCGTAGAGCGTGGTGTTGCCGAGCGAGTCAGTGACCGCGGTCGTGCGCGCCTCCGCGTCGTAGAAGAGCACGTGGTCGTAGACGCCGCCGTCGCCCCACGTGCGGACGCAGCGCGCGTCAGTTCCCGCGCCGTCGTAGCCGAAATAGAACGAGAAGCCGCAGCGGTCGGTCTCGCGCACCATGAGGTGCTCGCCCGCGTATTCGAAGCGCGTCGCGTAACCGAGCGGATCGGTGACCGCCACGAGCTCGCCCTCGGGCGAGTACTCGAAGCGCGTGTGCGTCACCCACGCATCCGCCGACGGATGCGGCAGCGACACGCGCACCAGTCGCCCCTCGGCATCGTGTTCGAAGCGGACGATGCGCCCCACGGTATCGCGCGCGTAGTCGAGCGCACCGCGCGGGTCGTAGGTGAAGAGCACCTCGTTGCCCGAGCGGTCTGAGATGCGCGTGAGCCTCGCCACCTTCGCGTCGCCGCCCTTCACTGGCGCGAAGTGGTGCGTGAGCCCTTCGGGCGTCTCGATCTCCCAGGTGAACGGAGCCGTGTTGCGCAGCGTGAGGCGGTTGAAGGGGTCCCACACCGCATCGCCCGGACGCATCGCGTGGTCGGCGAACTTGAACGTGTCGAACTCGATCTCGCGTCCGTCGCCCGCGCGATAGACCACGCAGCCGCGCTCGATCCACACGGTCTGATCGAGCGAGTGGCTCCAGCCCCAGCCGAGGGGAGAGTCGCGGTTCGACCACGCAGAGCTGTAGTGCCGCTCGAAGCTCAACGGAATGGGCCCGGGGAGTTCCCAGTCTGTGGCGCGGGTCATCATGCGACCCGTCGCGACGTCGATGGGATGCCCCGTGAGTGTGCAGACCACCCAGTGACAGAAGCCTCGGAGGCGCGGGCTCTTGATGCGTCCGACGAGTCCGTGGAGCTCGTTCGCGATGGTCTTCGTCTTGATGAAGGCCATCGCGGCGGCGACCCAGTCGACGGCGGGCGGTCCGCCCACGAGCACGAGCGGCCCCTTGGGAATCGCGATGACCGCGGACGAAGGGAGTCGCACGGGCTCGGCGCAGCTCATCGCGAGGTCGCCGAGGCGGCACTGGTTCGAACCCATCGTGGTGACGGTCTTCGAGCCGGTGATCATCACCGCGTCGCCCGCGGGCGCGACGGGCAGATCCGGGGGGCGCGTCTTGCCCTTGAAGGGAGGCTTGGGCGCCT
>JBPOHC010000595.1:0-8472 GCA_052035985.1 Myxococcota bacterium
ACGCATTCGCGCACGCACGGAGCAGAGACGCATGGATGGCAAGCAGTTCGTCGCCGAGACCCACGCCGCGCACCGCGCCTGGACCGAGAAGGTCGAAGCCAGGGCCATGAAGAAGGCCATGAAGAAGGGGATCGAGAAGGGGATCGAGAAGGGCATCGAAAGAGGCATGCGCATCGCCGTGGAAGCTTTCTGCGAGGCCGCGGGTATCGCCCTCGACGACGACCGACGCGCATGGATCGAGCGCGCCAACGCCGCGGAGCTCGACGCCCGCCTCACCGCGCTCCGCGCCACGCGCGCCTGGACGTAGCGCTCGTCGCGCGCCCCTCGACGCAGCGTCGCACGAAGCGCCTCACAGCCGTCGAGCACGCCGCAGTTACTGAACGACGCCCAGCTCCGCATCGGGCAAGAGGTCTCCCGCCCCGGCCTCGGTCTCGCGCACAGCGACGGGGACTACGACCTCCACGCCGCCCCCTCCGACGCGGGTGGGCTTCGACCCCGATGGCGCGATCGGACGAATCGACGGCCCCGCGAGGATCGGGTCGCGGCGCTTCATGATCGCCGGGCGACGCGCGGAGCGCACTGCGACGCGGTGCGTGAGATCGCGAGCGACACCGCGCGACGTCGCAGCCGACGCGGGACCTGCGGCGCCACCCGATGACTGCGGCTGCCGCGCGCAACGCGGCGACCATGGCGGCGCGTGGGCGATCGCGGTGATCGCGCTACCTGGACCCATCGCGCCAACGCAGGTAACCGGTCGTTCTCCCCGTTGGCGCGATGGGCGTGGTCCCCCTCGCAACAGACGGGGTGTCTCTCGAATCCACGAGGGACGCCGCCGGGAGAACCCAGACCCATGATCACCACGCTCCGCGCCGCCCTCTTCGCCGTCCTCTGCCTCTCCGCCACCGCCTGCGTCGGGGAGGTCCCCTCGCAGCTCGCGCTCGCCATCGGCGAGTCGTGCCGCGCCTCCGTCGACTGCGCCGACGGCCTCGAGTGCGAGACCGAACACGGGCAGAGCACCTGCCAGCCCCACCGCAGCGGTGATACGTCCGACGGCGGCTCCGCCTCGGGCTCCGACAGCAGCTCGCGGCGCGACGGATCCGACGACGACGCGGCCGCCTCCTCCCACGACGCATCCGTCTCCGCGGACGCCGCGCGGGGCGCGCTCGGGGCGACGTGCGCAGTCGACGCCGACTGCGCCGCCGAACTCGAGTGCGAGGTCGAGCACGGCGTCGGCGCCTGCCAGCCCCACCGCAGCGGCGGTCGCTGACGGGTGCTCCTCGTGCGCGCCGTCGCCCCCGCCGTTGAAGCCCCGCGTCGCCTCGGGTACACCCGCGTGCGAACGCTCATGGAGTCACGGACGACGGTCAGCGGCGCGGTCGAGGCGCTGTTTTTCGCGGGGCGCTACCACGACGTGCTCGCGGCCACCGTCGACGCCCCGGCGGGCGCCTCCGCCGACGACATCCCCTTCGCCGTCGGCGCCCTCGCCTTCAGCGGTCGCCTCGTCGAGGCGGAGCTCTTGAGCCCCCGCGTGCGCCGCGACGCGCCTGCGCGAGCCGTCGCCGCCTGCGCCTTCTCGCTCGCCGTCGCCCTCGCCCGCGCGGGTCGCAGCGTCGATGCCGTCGCCCGCCTCCGCGCGGCCCTCGCCGCCACCGACGACCGCCGTGACGCGCACGCGCGCGCCTTCCTCCTCCAAGGGAGCGCCTGTGTTCGCTACTTCACCGGGCGCCTCCTCCGCGCCGCCGCAGACGCCGAGCGGGCCCTCGGGTGCGCCCTGCGCGCGGGCTTCCCCTACGTCGCGATGCTCGCCAACGACCTCCGCGGTCACGCCCTCGCGCAGGGAGGCGACAGCGCCCTCGGGGGCGCCGTGCTCCTTCTGGCGCGCGACCAGGCCCGCCGCCTCGGCTACGTCGCCAACGCCCACGCCATCGAGCTCGCCCTCACCCTCTACCGGGCCCGCGACGCGACCCCCCGCGAGGCCGCTTCGCTGCTCACCGACGCGGCGGCCCGCGACGTCACCCAGGACTCCTACTCGCGGCGCACGCTCCGCCTCGAGCTCGCCACGCTCCTCGCGTGGATGGGCCGCGCCGCCGAGGCCCGCGCCCTCGTCGAGGAGGCCGCTCCACAGTGTGCGGGGGAGCCTCGCCTCGGCGCGCTCCTCTGCCTTGCGCGGGCCCACATCGCGCGGGTGTCAGAGGCATGGGAGGCGACCGCGCGCGCCCTCGACGAGGCCGAGCGCAGGCTCGACGACGCGGGGGACGCCGCCCTGCGCGTCGAGGCGGCCGCCCTCCGACTCGCCCTCGCCCGCGTCACTGGCGCGCCCATCGAGCCGCACGCCGCGCGGCTCCGCGCGCTCCACGTCGTGACGGGCGTGGCCCGCGCCCGCGCCTGGCTCGACGCGTACGGCGCGGGCGGCGGCGACCCGCGCGCGATGCCCCCCACGCTCGCGGCCATCGCCCACGGGTCGAGCGTGTCGCTCCTCCGCGCGGGGCTCCTCGGGCTCGGCCCCGAGAGCGTCGGCCTCGCGCCGGGCCGACGGCTCCACCGCTTCAGCGACGCCCTCCTCGTCGAAGACCGCGGCGACTTCGAAGCGCTGTCGGCGCTCGCGCCGCGCGCCGCCGCGCTGCTCGACGCGCTCGCCGCGGGCGTCCGCGCGCGCCCCGACCTCCTCCGCGCGGTGTGGGGCCTCCGCACCTACGACCCCGAGCGCCACGACGCCGTCGTGAAGACCGCGGTCTCGCGGCTCCGCGCGTCGCTCGGCGCGCACGCGCAGTGGGTGACCGCGGGTCACGGCGGCTACGGCCTCGCGGAGGGCGTGTCGGTGCACCACCACGACGTCGCCGGGGCCTCCCTCCCGACGCTCCCCGGGGCGCGGCCGCCCCCCTCCGACGCGGGCCGCAACGAGCGCCAGCGGCGCATCCTCGACGCGGTCACGCGCGCGGGCCGGGCCACCGTCGGCGAGCTCGCCCTCGGGCTCCGCGAGCCCCTCCGCACCCTGAGCCGCGAGCTCTCCGCGATGTGCGACGCGTCGCTCCTCCGCCGCGAGGGGTCCGGCCGATCGACCGCCTACCGACTGCCCGAGGTGAACGACGATGCGTAGGTCCTTCGCGCTCCTGGCCTCGCTCGCCGCGTGCGCCGACGCGGCCCCGCCGACGGAGGTCCCGCGGGCGGAGGTCCCGCGGGCGGGCGTGTACTTCGTGCCGCCGCGGAGCCCGGCATCGACGTACGCGGTGGCCGACGTGAGCTTCCGCGTGGAGGCCGGGGAGGCGCGGCTGGACTACACGCTCCCGGCGCTGCTCGTCGGGGCCGACACGCGGGTGTCGTTCCGCGGCCCCGCGGCGGCGGGAGCGATGGCGCTCGCGGGCGCCTCGGGGACGGCGACGTGCACGCGAGCGCCGTCGTCAGGCGTCGCGCTCCGATGTGACGAGCGCTTCCCCGGGCTCGCGGTGGACATCGCGGGGGTTCGGCGCGAGGCCACTCGGGTCGACCCGGCGGCGGTGGAGGCGCGCGTCGCCGCGGCGCAGCGCTTCTCCATCGAGCCCATCGGCGTGCTCGAGGTCTCCACGCAATAACCCCGTCGGATCGGATGGATCGTCGGCCATGATGGACTCGACCTCGTCGGGCCTCGGTGCAGCGCGGCGGACCACGTCTGCCAGCGCAGCGCGGAGGGCCGTTACAGCGCTGTAAGGGACACGCACCCCGACCTACATCTCACCGGTTCTTGAGCTGCGCGAGGATCGCCTCGGCGGCGTCTCGGAGCGCCTCGACCTCCGCGGTCACGGTGCTCCGCTCGCCCTCGTCGAGCGAGCGCGCGAGGGTCTGAACGCGCTTGAGAAAGCCCCGGCCCTCGATGCCCGCGCGGAACCTCCGCACCCTCGCCGACAGGCGCGGCGCCGTGAGTCGAACGGCGCGACCGCCGGTCTGCGCGAGGAGGGTGCCGACGAAATCTCTCGTGGCGCGCTGCGTGAGCTTCAGCGTCGAGACGTGCTGCGCGGCCTCTCGCAGCCTCGCGTCGTCGCCGAGGGGCAGGAGCAGCTCCTTGCGGCCGAGGTCGAGGCCCCGCCACGCCTCGTCGTTGATGCGCTTGTCCCACGCGGCGACGTGGAGCGCGACCGAGAGCATGCGGGTGCTCAGTCGCAACGTGGGGCCGCCCGCGCGGGCGATCATCGACTCCCACACGGGGTTGCCGCGCGCGTTGTCGAGCGCCTCGCTCGCGTCGTTGTCGAAGACGTTCACGAGCGCCCAGCGCCCGAAGCGCACGAGCGAGCTCTCGATCTCGTCGCGCGTCTCCTCTCCGAGACGGAGCGCTTCGGCCAGCAACCTTCGCTGCGCCGCGTTGAGCGCCGGCGTCACCTCCCCGGCGGCGGGCGCGCGCACGATCTCCGCAGACGGCTTCTTTCCCATGGCGTGATCCTGCAACAGTCGACGCGGCAACGTCAGCCCCGAAGTGCCGCGCGCGGTCGCGGCGGCGCGACGACAACCGATGCGCCAGGAGGGATCGTCGGCGGCGCGCTGGGCTTCGTCATCTTCCTCTTCGGCAGCATCGCCGGGGTCTTCGCCGCCGTCTCGCGGAGCGCGCGACGGACGACCGAGCAGGTCCGGCGCGGGGGCGTACGCTGCGTGGCGATCGTGAAGAGCTATCGCCGCGTGAGCATGACGCAGCACCGCGTGCTCTTCGTGGTGCAGTTTCCGTCGGGCCTCGCGGGGCGCGAGTACGTGCTCTCGGGCCTCAACGACGCGTGGCTCGCAGACGTGTGCGCGCTCGAGCGACCCGTGCGCGTGATCGCGCATCCGACCGCCGAGGCGCTCCTCGTCGAGGGGTGATCGGCTCGCACAGGACCGCGACACGAAGCGGGGTCCGTGTGGCCGATCGACGCAGTGCCTATTGCGGCCGTCATCGAAGAGCGAACATTGAGTCTGGCACCCGCCGCAGACGAGAACCCCGACGGGGTCTGGGCTCGCGCGCGCGCCGGATGGGCGCAGGCGTCTCTGCGCGCTGTCGCGCTGGTGCCTCGGGGCGTCACGCGCTCACTTCGTGCCTACGAGCTTCTCAACGTCCCACACGAACACCTCGCGTTCGCGACCGCACACCGTGACCAGCAGGCGCTCATCGGACGCGAGCGCGATCGCGTCGATCGGCCCCGAGTGCCCTGCCGCGGCGGCGAGCTCGGAGCCATCTTCGGTCGAGAGCACCATCAACCTGTGATCACCCGTCGAGCGGTAGCTCGTCGCGATCCAACGCCCGTCGCGGGAGACCGCGAGGTTGTCGCCCGCTTGCGTGCTGTATCCGCGCAGGGCGTCGCGCGCCCGTGACGCGAAGCACGCGCGGTGGTGGCCCGTGGCCGCGTCGAAGACCTCGACGTTGCCGCCGATCGTACCGACGTAGACGCGCGCCCCATCGGGTGAGAACGCGAGCGCCACGACCTGCCGATATTGATCACGGTAGTGCGCCTTCTCGCCCCGGTCGGGGATCTCGATCGTGCGAGGTTCGCCCGTGCCGTCTGCGCGGAGGAGCTGCCACTCGGCCAGGTGCGTCGAGCCCGCGGCGATCCATTCACCATCCGTCGAGACGGCGAGCGCCGTGAGCGCCTTGCCCGCGCAGAGCGCGTGCGAAGACGTGGGCGCGCGCTCGCCCACGCGCCATCGATGGAGCACGCCCTTGTCATCCCCCGTGTAGACCCACTGGCCGTCGGGCGAGGCGCGCAACACGCGGAGCTGATCGGGCGCATCGTCGGGCTGCCAGACGCGCGTGAGCGTCGCACCGTCGAGCGTCCAGCGCTCGGGGCGGCGCCAGCGCAGCGCGAGGAGCTCATGGTCGCCTCGCGCGATCACCTGCACGTGTCCGGCGTCGCGCGCCTCCGCGAGCACCGAGGCATCGCGCGCGTCCCAGACGAGCGTCTCGGAGTTCGCGGCCACCACCACGCGACCGTCGGCGAAGAGCGCGGCGCAGCGGGGCTCATCTTCGAAACCGGGGCCGGGCGTGAGCGAGGTCTTGCCCTCGGGGATCGTCCACACGCGCACGGTGTTGTCACCGCTCCCCGAAGCGAGGCGCTTGCTGTCGGGCGCGAAGGCCAGGCCCTCGACGAGCTCGACGTGACCCTGGAGCAGCGCGACCTGCTCCCACGCGGCGATGTTCCAGAGGTAGACGTGGGTGCTGTACACCGATCGACCCGGGATCTGATGCGGGTGCGGCGTGCTGGGATAGCGGCCAAAGCCGGCGAACGCGAGCCAGCGCCCGTCGGGCGAGACGTCCACGCAGCGCAGCCCGTGGTCGAGGTCGATCCTCGACACGGTCTCCAACGACGGAACCCTCAACCGATGGAGCGCGCGGCCGTCGTGCGCCGCGACGAACACCTCGCGCCCGTCGGGCGAAAAGGCCGCTTTGAGAAAGTCCCTCCAGCCCGAGATCGGCGCCGACGCGACGCGCTTGCCGTCCGTCGTGTGGAGCAACGTCCCGTGTTCCGAGGCCACGAGGACGTGGCGCCCATCGGGGCTATAGCCCACGAACATGGCTTGATCGGCGAACTTCCAGCGGTCGCGTTCGACGCCTGTCGCGGCGTCGAAGAAGCGCACGAAGTGGTCGTCGCACGCCGTGGCGAGGGTGGTTCCGTCGGGCGAGTAGTCGAGCGCGTTGACGGTGTCTTTGTGGCCCTTGAGGGTGAGCGCGACCTTGCCCGTGGCGCAGTCCCACACGCGGATCGTTTTCTTTCCGCTCGCGACGCGCGCGCCGTCGGACGAGAAGCCGAGGGCCGTGACGAAGCCGTCTTGCACGCCGAGGCGGTGCACGAGCGCGCCGGTCGTGGCGTCCCAGAGGATGAGCGTGTTGTCGAAGCTCACCGACGCGATGCGGTCACCGCGCGGCGACCAGGCGACCGTGCGCACGCTCTCCGCGTGACGGAGGTGGAGCCGACCGAGCTGTTGAATCGCCCCGCGAGGCAGTTTCGGGTTCGCCATGGGATGAGGGGAGCGAACATACCCGATGAAAAAACCGTGGCGATAGGAGCGCTCTCTCCGAATGGAGCGGCGTGTCGCTGGTCAGCGCGTGGCGACATCGGCGACGAGCGCGAACGCCAGCGCGACGCGAAAGAGCGGTCACGGCGCGGCCACGCGGCGGCGTCCATGAATGCCCGCGTCGAGTCTCGCCGAGAGTTCCGCGTTCGCGCACGCGCGCCGCGACGAGGCCCTGCGCCCTCGATGCGAACGCGGCCTTGACAGATCGCGCCGACGGGACCCGTATCCGCCGCCGCGGGCTTCGTGACCCGGGCGTGCCCCGCCCGAAGCGGCCGTGTCCGTGAAGGTCTGGACGGTCTGAGTCGGCGCCACGCGCGCCAACAGGGCCGATCGCGCCCCGAGGATTCAACGAGACCCGATGACAACCCTCGACCTTTCCCCCCTCGCATCGACCGCCTCGGAGGCCTCGTGGGAGGCCCTCGTCGCGGCCCTCATGCCCCTCTCGGGCGCGGCCCTCGACGACGCGCTCGCGTCGCTCCGTAGCGTCTCGACGTGGCCCGCGAGCACACGCGCGCTGCGCGCGGACCACCCGTGGATGACGTCGCTCTTCGCGGGTGTCTACGACCCGCGACTCGCGCTCGTCGGCCGCGCGCACGCCCGACACACGTTCAGGTACACGGCGCGTGAGGAGCGGGTGTTTCCCCCCATGGGGGCGCTCATTCGTCGCTTCGCGCGGCACCTTCAGCCCTCGTTCGACCCGCCGCGCGCGATCCTCGATGCGGGCAACGAGATCACGTACGCGAGCGGCTGCGGCGGGGGGTGCGCGTGGGAGACGCAGGGCGACGAGCGCCAGGGCATCCGATGGCGCAACGACGCGGTCGAACACTCCGCCGACATGGAAGACGCCCACACCTGGGTCGCGTACGGCATGGACGACGGCTGCGCGGTGACGCTCCTTCACAACGACTACTTCGGCGGCACCTACCAGCTCGACGCGCGAGGGCCCGCGCCGGCGATCCTGGAGGTCGCGACGGTCTGGGGCGAGATCAGTCGCCGCGAGGTGTCGATCGCAGACGTGGACGCGATGCTCGCGCCGCGGACGAGGTGACCCGCGCGAGACGCGGCGGAAGGCAAAGTGTGGCGCTCGCTCTCGCCGCCGACATCGACGGCGACGCGCCCCGACGTGCTCGCCGCCTCCGCGTCCTGCGCGCCAGGCACCACGTTCGCGTGCAGATTGAAGCCCTCGACGTCGCCCGCCTGCGCCATCGGAGGCCGTCGCCCGACGCGCGTCTCGTCGATGTCGGCGGTCGCCTTGCCGGTGCCCGCGTCGCGCACCTCGCCGTCGATCTCGCGCGAGCGCCGTTCGTCGCATGGGTGGCGACCCGCCACCCCCTCGCCACCCCATCCGCCACCCCATCCGCCACCCCCTGTTTCGTGAATCGCCTTGTTAAAAGCGCGTTCGCGCGATGGCACCGCGCTCGCTACGAGGCGCGTCGCCGTGACGCACAACCCCTTCGACGAGTT
>JBPOHC010000418.1:0-2048 GCA_052035985.1 Myxococcota bacterium
GATCGATCGCCGGGCTGTGCCGCAGCGGACGCGCCCGGGGGGCGCCCGCGGCGCGCGCCGCGTACGAGGTGCTCAGCGCCGCGCGGGCGGGCGCGGACGGCGCCGCGGTGCGCGCGCTGGTGCTCCAGGTGGCCGCGGCGTGCAGGTGCACGCCGGCCTGCGCGGGCGTCGCCTCGCCGTAGCGAAGAGACCTCGCGACGATTGTGTTCCGAACATCTTGAAGGGGGCATTGATTCGTGAAGACCAGACTGTTCTCACTCCTCTCGCTGCTGTTGATCGTCGGGTGTTCCGACGCGCGGAGCGGCGGGAACGGCATCTCCGACCCGATCGACGCGGAGGCCGACATCACCGCCGATCGCCCTGCTCCGAGCTGCCCTTCGCCGATGGCCAGCTGCGGGAGCGAGTGCTTCAACCTCCAGAGCGACGCGCTCCACTGCGGCGCGTGTGCGCACGCGTGCTCCGCGGGCGAGGGCTGCGTGGGCGGCGCGTGCGTCTCGGGATGTCCGTCACCACGGGCGATCTGTGGTGCGCAGTGCGTCGACTTGCAGAGCGACTCGAGCAACTGCGCGGCGTGTACCCACGCCTGCTCCGGTGGCCAGACATGTCTCGACGGACGCTGCGTGCTCACCTGCACGCCGGGTCAGATGGTCTGTGACGGACGGTGCATCGATCCGCAGATCGACTCGAACAACTGCGGCGCATGCAGTCTCGCGTGCGCGAGCGGGCAGTCATGCACGTCAGGCGTGTGTGTCTCGGTCGGTGTGCCCGACGCCGGCCGCGACGTGCCGATCGACCTCCCCATCGCGGACACGGGAGGCGGGGGAGGGTGCGTCCCGGTCAGCCTCGGATCTGCCATCGGGAGCGGCATCGCGAGCGGCGATACGACGGGGAGAGCGTCCGTGCACACGCCACCCGCGACGTGCACCGACATGCCCGCAGCGGTCTCTCCCGACGCTGTCTACGCGTGGACTGCGCCCTTCGCGGGGGCGTTCACGTTCGACACGATGGGGTCGGGCTTCGACACGGTGCTCACCGTCCGCAGCGGGTCTTGCACGGGCGCCGCGCTCGCGTGCAACGACGACATCGGCGGGGGAGTGCAGGCCTCGCAGGTCTCGGTCACGCTGGGTGCGGGGCAGACGGTGATCCTCGCCGTTGAGGGGTACGGGAGCAACCGCGGAGCTTTCGTGCTCAACGTGAGCGCCGGCGGCGTGAGCGACGCTGGACGTCCGCCCGACGTGGGAGCGACGGACCCGTGCGGCGGCGTCTCGGTCGACGGGCGATGCGCGAGCGCGACGCAGGTCGAGTACTGCAACATCCCCACGGAGGGCACGGGCCGACCGACCCTCGAGCGCGTCTCTTGCGGTACTGGTGAGCGTTGCGCGCTCAGCATCGACGGCATCGCGACCTGCCAGCTCGTCGTCGCGTGCCGCGAGGGCGATGAGCAGTGCCTCGGCACGACGCAGCTCCGTCGGTGCGTCGGGGGCGCGTGGGTGACGCAGACCTGTCCCCGCGATTGCATCGGCTCTCCGATCGGTGACTTCTGCACCCCGAACACGTCCGTGAGAACCGTGACGGGACGGGTCGTCTACGTCGCGCGCGGCCCCAACAGCACAACGCGCCCTACAGACTGGACCACGACGACCATCACCGCGAGCGCGCAGTCGTTCCTGGTGGCGTCGATGCGCCAGAACGCCGACGGGACCGCATCGTTCTTCGACGTCACGACGACCTCACTCGGCACCGTCGACGGCGGACGATTCACGATCCGCATCCCCGCTACGACGACATCGTCGGACTACATCAGCGTCATCGCCGCTGCGGGCGACGGCACGGGCGGACTCCGCTACCTCGTCGCCAATCCGACGTTCCCCTCGGCTGGAGAGCAGAGCACAGACGCGACGCCTCCGAGGCCGACGATGTGGACGTGGGTCTGGACGACGAACACCTTCGTCTCGGGCGACACGCTCACGATTACCGAGGCGATGGGCTCGGGTGCCGCGAGGATCTACGACTACCTCCGCTACGCCTATCAGTTCGCGCACGATCAG
>JBPOHC010000896.1:0-5941 GCA_052035985.1 Myxococcota bacterium
CAGGGAGGCGCCACGCCCCCGCGATTTCACCGTCCGCGCCGAGTCGAAAGCTCTCGCCGACGCCTCCATCACCCACCGGGTGTGAGCGTGAGAGGTCGACGGATCTGCAAGCCCCTGTCGCCGCGCCACCGTCGGGCGCGCACAACACCACCGCGGGACCGCAACCGCCTTGAGCGCTCGCGACCCACTCCGAGGGGCAAGGCGCGGCGTTGGGGGGCGCGTCCGCTGATGCATCGTTGGCAGGGGCGACGTCGCGTGCGGTCGCGTCGGAGCTTGACGCCGCGCCGCCGGTACACCCCGCATGCGCCCACAGAAAGAACGCGACGAACGACGCCCACACACTTCGACGCATACGTTCTCCCGCTACGATGAGCTTGCGGCGCTCACTCCGATTGCGCGTTATCAAACACAGGCTCACCCCGTTCGATGCGCGCGATCCAACGATCGAGCGTGTCGAGGTTGTCCTCGCTACCGATGCGCCGCAGCAGCGCTCCCGCTGCCGCCCCGCGACGCTCGAGCGCCTCACGCACCTTGCGGCGACGCTCCAGCACGAAGCAGACGCGGAGGAGCTGCTTGATTGAGGTGCCGTCACCGAAGCCGAGCGCGTGCTTCCAGTGCTCGGCGGTAAAGCCTACAGGCAGACCGCGGTGGCCCTCGAGGCCCGTCGCGCGCGCGATGAAGCGCGGTTTGAGGTGCCGATCGACGAACTCCTTGAACACTCCGACCGTCGACTCGCCGCCGGTGTCGTCGACGGTGAAGAGGGCGCGCAGCGCCTGAGCGTCGGTCGTCGCGATCCCGCGCGTGAGGCCATAGTCTCGGAGCGCGGCCTCGATGACTCCGTCCCACGAGACGTGCGCGAGCTCGTCGGGCCGCCCTTCGTCGAACACGACCGTCGGCCGCCACGACTCCGTGGACGGTTCCACCGTGGCGGACGGCGTTGTGGACGTTCCGGGCGCTCGCCCTTCGGTCGGAGAACTCGGATTTCCAGCGCGGAGCACCTCGTCGCAGAGCGCGGCGTCCGCCTCTTCGCGTCCCTTGAGAAACACCGGCAGCCGCTTGCAGAACATCTCGAGCTCTCGCGCGTTGCCAGGCCACGCGTACCGCGTCAGGAAGCGCATCGCGTCAGCGGTGAGCACACGCGTCGCGGGGCGCTCCCGACCGTCGACCGCCACCATGCGGCAGGAAAGAAGCTCTTCGATGTCTTCGGGGCGCTCGCGAAGCGGAGGGATCGTGATCACCATGCCCGCGAGGCGGTACCAGAGGTCCTCCCGAAAGCGCCCCTCCCTCACCGCGCGCCCGAGGTCTTGCCTCGTACCGCAGAGTATCCTTGCATTCGACTCGAGCTCGTCGGTGCCCAGCACGCGTGTGAAGCGGCCCCGGTCGAGGAAGGTCAGGAGCTGCTTCTGGTTCTCCGGCGCGAGCTCCCCGATCTCGTCGATGAACACCGACCCGTCGCGCGCACGCTCGAAGGCGCCCACGTACCTCCGCGTGAGCCCTGTCCACGCGCCAGGCTCCGCGCCGAAGAGCTCCGCGCGGAGGCGCGTCACGTCGTCGTACTGCGTGCAGTCGATGGTGACGAACTCGGCCCCCCCTGCGGCTTCGTGATAGCGGCGCGCCATGAGCGTCTTTCCGACGCCGGTCTCGCCGAGCAGGATCACGCGGAGGTCGTTCGTCGCGCACTGTGCGATCTGCCAGCAGGCCGCCTGCATCGAGGCCGACATCGCGACCATGGGCTGCGCTGCGGCCGCGCGCTGCACCCCCTGCTGAACCGCTGCGAACTGCGCGTTCTGCGATGCGACGTAGCGAGCGAGCGCGTCGCGCGCGAGATCGAACGACACGCGCGCCGTGTGGTGACCGCGGGCGACGACGAGCGCGCGCGCTCCGCCGAGGCGAAGGCGCAAGGAGTCTTCGGTGCGACCGAGCTGCCCGTCGCGTGCCTCGACGTCGACATCGATCTGCACCCCCGTAACGCGCGCCCATTCGCGGACGTTTCGGGTGAGAGTGTCGGCATAATCCTGTTCGCCTCGCACCTTCGAGAGGTCGATCGGGTCGGGCTGTGTGAGCCCCGCACGCGATGCCGGGACCAACGAGACATCGATCCGCTCCGCGGTCGTCGACAGGGTCTCGGCACCAGCGATACCGACCTGCGTGCCCTGCGCACTGTAGAGGTCTCGCACCCTGAGCTGTCCATCTTCGACCCAGAGCAGGCAGTGTTTGCGCGAGACGTACTCCGATTCGACCTCGACCCGGCGGAGGCGACCGCGCAGCGCATCGGGCACGAGGCGAAGCTCATCGGGGTCGAGGTCGAAGCGGGCCCCCTTGCGTCCGATCAGCACGAGCTCGCCGATGTCGACGCGCACCTGCTCGACCTCAAGCTCCGCGACACGCACGCTGACCTGGAACCCCGCCATCGAGATCACTCCCCTTCGCCGAAATGCACATGCAGCATAGCGATTTCGCGCGCATCGTAAAGAAGCGATTGCCGCAATCGCGATCCGCGTCGGGTCGCAGCGCTCCGATCGCGCTCGGATCGTCCGTCGCGCGTTGCAACCGGCGACACTTCCGCGGAGCATCGCCGTGAGGTGGACGTCGTGCGATCGGTACATCGGAGAACTCTCGCGGCAGTGATCTTCGCCTTCGCGGCGGTGCGGTGCGGCATGAGCGGCACCCCGCAGCCAGCCGTACCGCCCGTGGCACTGCGCGACGCGTCACCCGACGTGCCGTCCGATGCACCCCCCGAATCGCCGCGCGACGCAGGTTTGATCCCGAGGCCCGCGCGGTGTGGCGCCGACGATCAGGCACCGCTGCGAGGGGCTGACGGATCGCCCACCTGCTCGCAGGTGGGCGCGCAATTCGAGGCGCAGTCTTTCGAATGGCCCGACGAGGGCGACGCCGGGGTAATCGCGTCCGCGATTCGATACGTTCGGGCGGGCGCGGATGCCGCGAGCGCGGACGGGACGCGGGCGCACCCGTTCGCGGGTCCGGCCGCCGCGCTCGCATCTCTGCCTTCGGGCGAAGGTGCCGTTGTGATCGCCGCGGGGAGGTACGTCATCACGGCCCCGTTGGTGACCCGCGCGCCCGTGCTGTTCGTCGGTGCGGGGCCTTCGTCAGAAGGGGGGACGGTGTTCGAAGCGGGCGCGGCGACCGTCGTGAGGGCCTCTGGATCGGCGGCGCGCGTCACCCTGCGGGGGCTCCTGATCCGTGGGACGTCCGTTTCGAGTGACGGCGGCGCGGCCTCCGCGTCGATCGTCGCCGAAGTCGGCGCTGCGTTGCGCGTCGAGAACGTGGCCATCCTCCAGCCCAGGGTTGGTGTGCTCGCGGCAGAGAACAGTCGCTTCTCCGCCGAGCGGCTCACGATTCGACAGGCCACCGAGCACGGCGTGCTCGCCACCGGAGGCAGCGCCTGTGACCTTCGCGACGTGCTCATCCGTGATGGCGCTGGGCGGGGGATCGACGCGCGGGAGTCGTACCTTCAGCTCCACCGCGCGTTGATCCACGAGAACGCGGACATCGGCGTCGCCATTCGCGGGAACACCGCCCTCGACCCGTTGGCTGGCGCGTCGCGCTGTACGCCCGACGGGCCATCGAGCGAGCGCGGCGCATCGAGCTGCCTGTCGTACGCGTCGATCACGTGCAACGGTGTCGCCGCGGTGTTTGCGCAGGGGCTGGTGCGCGTGACGGGGTCGAGACTGGCGCTCTCGGGCACGCGCGTCGTGGCCTCGATGCCAGGCGGCGATGGTCTCGTCGTGAAGGGCGGCGCCATCTTCGATCTCGATCCCGACGCCACCGCGATGGGGGCAGGCAGCGAACTCGTCGGCAACGCGCGTGCAGGAGCGCTCGTGCAGGAGGAGGGCTCGACGCTCTCGATGCGGGCTGCGCTGGTGGGGGGCAACGAGGGGCCGGGGCTCTTTATCGGCCTCTTCGCGACGGTCTCGCGCGTGGTGTCGAGCGAGTTCGCCTTCAACACCGGGATCGGCGTCGCCGTCGGGGGCAACACCTCGTTGTTGGAACTCCGCGACAGCGTGATTCGCGACACGCGCATGGGGGCGCTTCCAGGCATCGCGGAGTCGATCGGCGACGGGCTTTCGGTGGGCGCCGCGGCGCTCGGCATGGTGGTGAACAACGAGTTCTCGGGCAATCCCCGGTACGCTGGGGTGTTCGCTGGTGCGACGGGCACGATCACCCACAACTTCGGGACCGGCAATCGCTTTTCATTGTATGCATGGCCAGGATCGGGCGTCGTCATCAGTGCGACCAACCACGTCTCGGGGAGCGCGGGGGAAGGGCGTCCCGCGGTGACACCGACCGGCTTGTGATCGGTCCGAGGGGCGAGTTCGTGACGTCACGCAGGAGGCAGCGATGGCTTCGGCATCTGGTCTCATCCTCGTGATCGCGGCGGCCCTCGCTTTGGCTGGGTGTGATGCCACTCCATCCGCGACGCGAGGTGCAGACGCTTCGAGCGTGGACGCTTCGAGCGACATCGTTCGCCCGACGACGTGGCAATGTCCCGAAGGGTGGGTCCCCGGTAGCGCAGGTGGCTGCGGGCCCTCCGTCTGGCTGTGTGAAGGAGACGCGGGCGCGGCTGACGGAGCGTGTGCGGCCGAACGCGAAGATGCTTCGCCATTTCGACACGGCACAGACGGCGCTCTGCTGGGCCCGTGGTCTGCGTCGGACTCCGGCGGACCACCCCTCGAATGGTCGCCTGACGCCGGGATTCACGCTTGCCCGCTGGGGTGGATGCTCCGCCCGGACCAGACATGCGATCCCTCGCTTCCGACCCATTGCCCCGAGAATTCCGAGCCGCTGCCGGGAGGTGCATGCACTGCGGCGGAAGCCTGCGGTGAGACGCCGTGGCCAGCGCTCGGATCGTTGCCGCCGGGCACGAGCGTCATGCGGGTGCGGTCGGGCGCCTCAGACGATGGAGCTGACGGCTCCGAGCGCGCCCCCTTCGGCACGATCGCGCGCGCAGTCTCGGCAGCGGGGAATGGAGGTGTCGTGCTCGTCACGGACGGCGTCTACCCGACCGCGCTCCACGTCACGGGGGCGCTCACGATCGTGGGGCGTTGTGCGAGCCGCGTCGTGCTTCTGGGGGCAGACGACGCGTCCGCGGTGTTTCGAGTGTCGGGCGACGAGGGTGGTCTGAGCGTTCGCGGCGTCACGATCCGTGGGGGCACCGTCGGCCTCTCTGTCGAGGGCCCCGCGCACGGTGAACTCCGCGTCGCGACGCTCGAGGGCTCGAGCCGCAACGCGGTCGTTGCGGCGGGGGTCGGCGCGGTGGCGACCCTGACGGATGTCGTGTCTCGCACGACGTTGGCCGCGACCCCGGCGATCGGTCTCTCCGCGAGGGGCGGCGCCCGGCTCGTCGTGTCGAGGTCGTCGCTGCGAGGCGCGAGTGAGATCGGGCTCACCGCGTTTGGAGTCGACTCCCACATCACGCTCGAGGACGCCGTGGTGAGCGGTGGAGTCTTCACGCCGGGCAGCAATCCGATGGCGCTCTTCGCGTCGAACGGCGCGACCCTCGAGATCGCGCGCGTCGTCGTCGAACACGGCGACGGTCAGGGCGTGGTGACCTCGACCAGCCCCGGCGCTCGCACGACCGTCACCCTTCGCGACCTCGTGCTCCGTGACCTCCGCGCTTCGAACGACGGTGCCGTGCAGGCCGTGCTCAACGGCGCGTACAGCGATATCAACGCCGCGCGCGTTCTGATCGAAGACTGCCGCGGATTTTCGAGCTGGGTCAACGCTGATTCGAGCGCATCGATCACGATCCGAGACGCCGTCTTCCGCGCGCCGACGCCGACCTCAGACGCGGCGCCGGCCGTGGGGCTCGCGACTGGTGAGTTCGGACGGATTAGCCGCATTGACGCGGTGGGGCTCCGCATCGAGAACGCTCGCCTCGCGGGCGTTGATCTGCACGAGTTCGGCACCGTCGAGATCGCCG
>JBPOHC010000960.1:0-7185 GCA_052035985.1 Myxococcota bacterium
GCGCGTCGAGAGGCAACGCGGCGAGGTCGGCGATGGCGTCACGCAGCGTGCGGCCCGCGCCCATCAGCCGCAGCAGCAACGTGTCGCGCGTGCGAGGGAGCTGCGACACCACCACGATGCGCACGCGACCCGAGACGCGGTCGGCGTAGTAGCCGGAGGGCCACGCGCGCATCTTCGAGAAGGCCGCGTCTCCGAGGAGCCCGCGAGGGAGGCCCGCTGACACTGTCCAGAGAAGCGGAACGGGCGGTGGTCGACGGTTGCGCGATCGCGCCTCGGCGCAGCGCCTCGCGAACCACGACAGGAGCTTCTGCACACACGCGAGGAGCGACTCCAGCGAGGGCGGTTGATGAAAGAACTCCCACAGCGCCGCGAGGCGTGCCATCCGGTCGAGCGCGTCGCGGGGATGGCGCGGGAGGCGCTTCGGATCGGGTGTCCACGCGAGGTCGGCGAACTGCGCTTCGCCGGGGAGTTCGAGCTCCGACTCGGCGTGACCGAAAGGCGACTCGCGCGCGATCACGAGCGCCTTCGCGAAGTGGTCGAAGGGGGTACGCGTCATGGACGCCGCCTGAGCGATCGCCGTGCCACTTCGCGAAACATCTCAAATCGAAGCGTAACGAGAGACCGGGGGGTGGCGGAACGGGTGGCGGAGGGGGTGGCGAGGGGGTGGCGGGCCGCCACCCGAGCGGAGGGCTGGGCACATGACTCACCGCGATGCTCGTCGACCGTCGTCGTGGGGATTTGCCCGCTGAATGACCGCACGGTGCACGCTCGCGTTGCGGGGCGCCGACTCGACAACGTGAGGCGAGTCACCCTACCGTCGATCAATGGGGCGACTTCTGCTTTCTCTCGTGGTCCTGGGACTCCTCGCGTGCTCGGATCCTCCCACCGCGGCGGGGCCCGACGCCTCCGAGGACGTCGCGGACACCGACGCGAAGGAGGGTGTCGACGCCCCGTCGGATCTCGCCGTCGCGGATCGGCCGATGAGAGACGACGCGCCGACGCTCGACGTCTCGCTCGATCTCGGAGGGCGTGATGTGGGAGCGCCCTCCGACACGAGCGCGGATGCCTCGGGCGACGTGGCGCTCGATCTCGCGCAAGACGCGGCTGATGCAACCCGCGTGGACGCAGCGACCGACGCCGCGCTCGACGCCGCGACCGACGTCGCACTCGACGCCGCGACCGACGTCGCGCTCGACGCCGCGAGCGATGTCGCGCCCGATCGCGCTGCGTCCGATGTGACGTCTGATGGGGTCGCCGATCGCGCCGCCGCAGACACCGCCGAAGACGCGCCTGCGACGGACGCGTTTTCTGATCGGCCGGTCGACGCCGCGAGCGCCTCCGTGGCCACGGTCGCGGCGGGCGGTACGCACACCTGCGGCGCGCTGACGGACGGGACCGTCTCGTGTTGGGGGGGCAATTCGGTCATGCAGCTCGGCTTCATGACGTCGACGGCCGCGAACCTTCCTCCGACCGTGGTTCCGGGTCAGCGTGACGTCGTCGAGCTCGCGGCGACGGTTCTGAACACCTGCGCGCGTCGACGCGACGGAGCCGTCTGGTGCTGGGGCGCCAACGAGGCTCGACAGCTCGGTGAGGGCGCCGGGGCCGTTCTGATCTCGGGGGCCGTCGAGGTTCCGTCGGAGCGAGCGCAGCAGATCGCCCTGGGGCGAGCGCACGTCTGCGCGTTGCGGGCGGGCGGCGTCGTCGCCTGCTGGGGCGGCAACTCGCTGGGACAGCTCGGCGACGGCACCCTCGTCGGACGCGCCGCGAGCCGCCCGGTGGTGGGGCTGAGCGGCGTGCTGGAACTCGGCGCGGGCTTCGGGCACACCTGCGCACGGCTCGACGACGGGTCCGTGCGCTGCTGGGGATGGAACGACCACGGCGAGCTCGGTGATGGCACAGGCGTGTCAACCACGACGCCCGTTCGCGTCTCGGGCGTGAGCGACGCGGTCGAGATCGCGGTCGACGAGGGACACGCCTGCGCGCGGCTCGTGGGCGGCACCGTGCGCTGCTGGGGCACCAACCGACAGGGCCAGCTCGGCGACGGGACGAACAACCTTCGAACGGTCTCGGTCGCCGTGGTCGGGCTCGATGCGGTGGTCGGCCTCGCGGCTGGGAGTCGACACACCTGCGCGCGCCGCACTGACGGCACGGTGCGCTGTTGGGGAGACAACTCCTCGGGGCAGCTCGGCGACGGGACGCGCGTGAGCAGCACGACGCCCGTCGTCGTGACCGGACTCCGCGACGTCGTCGAGTTGAGCGCAGGAACGGCGCACACCTGCGCCCGCCTTCGTGACGCCACGCTGGTCTGCTGGGGCCTCAACGACAACCAGCAGCTCGGCGACGGCACCACCTCGCCGCGGCTCACGCCTGCCCCCGTTCTCTGGTAGGCACACGCGGACAGGGGGCTCCCGGCGTGCCGCACGACGTCCGCCGCGCGGGCCTCCTCAGCAGCCCTCGGCCCCGTGCGCGGCGCGTCACGGTGCGATCGCAGCCACGCGGAGAGGCTCACAGCGCGAAGCCAAATCCCACATGGAGGAAGAGCGAGACCGCGCTCACCGGGTCGGACTCTGTCGCGAGAGGCGGGGCCGCGCCGTTGAAGAAGAGCGCGCGGTACGTGACGTTGAGGCCGATGACGAAGGCCCCCGCGCGCACGTCGACGCCGAGGCCCAGCGCGGGACCGATGCGCGAACCTGACTTGAAGGACGGCGGAGGCGAGGTGTACGGGCTGAGCTCGACCTCGCGGCAGTTGAGGCTGAGGCCGGAGCAGTCCTGCGTGTAGGCGCCGTGACCGCCGTTCCACGTGAGGTCGCCGTAGGAGACGCCGAGCGAGAGGTCGAGCCCGAGGCCGCTCAGATCGCGGCTGGCGGAGCCGAAGCGGTAGAACGCCATCAGGTCGATGACCGACCCGGTGAGATACGGCGTCACCACGCTGGCCGTCGAGTCGCCCAGGCGGCCCGCGACGCCGGTCGACATCAAGACGCCGACACCCGACCGGGTCGCGACGCGGAGCGCAGCGCCGACGCCGAGGTAGCTCCCGTCGACGCCCGTTCCAGGCGCGGCGAGGGAGAAGGGAACGCCGAGGTCGATGTCGATGCGGACAGACGGCACGCGTTCAGGCAGGGGCTGAGCCTGCGCCTCCGACGCGAGCGCAGCGCAGAGCGCGAAGAGCGAGCCCGCCGTCTTTCTGCCGAGTGCGTGTGCCATGACCGCACCTCCATCGGGAGGCACTCGAGGAACGCAGCATCGGCCGTACCTCGCGCGCGATCGGCCAGACTCGCGGATTCTCGCGGACACAGCGCGTGGCGCGGAGCAACGGGTGCGGCGCAAACGCACGCCACGACGGCGCGCTTCACCTCGTGGTGCGCGCCGGGCCTGGCGCGGGAGCGCGTCGTCGCGAAGTGCGTTCAGCGCGCGAGGCGGGCGCGAATCTTCGCCTGTACGTCGGCGGGGAGCGACGCGATGTACGGCTCGGGTAGGAACCGCAGGAGCGCGTCGGACATCGCGAGCACCTGCTCTGATTCCGAGAGCCCCGCGAGTCTCTGCTCGGGCGCGAGGCCCATCATCTTCGCGTCGACAGCGATGGGCCCGTCGACCCTCGCGATGCGTGTGTCGCGCCAGCGCAGCACGAACCTCGCGTCGAGCTGGCGACGGAGGCGTCGTCAGCGACACAGCGCTGCCACGGCGTTGCAGCGACGACACGCTCGGAGCCCTCGCGAGGCCGCGTATTCAAGCGAATCACGCGTGGTTCGGGGCTTGCTCAAACGGCGCGCACCGGGGCCGTGACGCGAGACGCGCAAACCCCCCGGCGGAGGATGACGCTCATGATGTCGCGCTTCAATCGCCCCGCGCGGATGCTCTGTTGCTTCGGGATCTTCGCCTCGCTCTTCGGCTGCGCGCCGGAGTCCATCGGTGACGGCGAGGCGATCGGCTCATCGTCCGACGCGATCATCAACGGGACCGCGATGACCGCCGCCGACGAGGAGACGTGGGGCATGGTGCGGATCAACGGCGGGAGCTGTTCCGGCGCGCTCTTTCGCAACCAGTGGGTGCTCACCGCGTCGCACTGCTTCGACGGCGGGCTCGACAACCCCGGCAACTACCAGGTCTCGATGAACACGCAGACGGTGAGGGCCGACGCGATCATTCCGCACAGCACCTACGACGTCGCGCTCGTTCACCTCGCCACGCCGCTCTCGCGCAACGGCAGCTCCACGAGCTGGGCGCGGGCGCTCTACGGCAGCGACCCGACGGGGCAGACCCTGCGCTGCTTCGGCTTCGGGTGGACCACGTTCACCGGCGGAGGCGGATCGCTCCAGCAGGCGCTCTTGCCGGTCTCGTCGGTCACCACCGAGCGGTACTCGCTGACGCCCAACACCGCGGGCAACATCACGTGGAAGGGCGACTCGGGCGGCGTCTGCCTCGCCACGATGGGCTCCATCGCGGGCGTGCAGAGCGGCGCGAACTTCACGACCAACGCGGCGGGCGCGGTCACCGCGGTCACGTCGTCGTGGCAGTTCAGGGCGTCGGCCTTCGCCGCCTGGGCGCTCCGAACGACGGGCGAGTACGGCGTGCCCAACGACAGCCGCGCGAGCGCGATCGACATCCCCATGGTGCGCAACCCGCAGCTCTCGTGGGTGTCCCCGAGCGAGACGAACGAGGAGCTCGTCGTCGGGGGCACCACGCAAGGCGCCACCCCCGACGGACCGGGCTCTGGCTGCGGCTGCTACAACGGCGCCCCCAACGTCTGGTACCGCTTCACGCTGACGCAGCGCGAGATCGTCTACCTCGACACGTCGGGCTCGGCCTTCGACACGTCGCTCCTCGTGACCGACGCCGTCGGAAACCCCGTTCCCGGCAGCGCCGGACAGCCCGCGGGCCTCTGCAACGACGACGCGGGCTGCGCCGCGGGCACGGGCTTCTCGGGCACGCTCGAGTCACGCACCTTCGGCATCCTCGACGCGGGCACCTACTACGTCGGCGTCGGCGGATGCGGCAGCGGTCGCTTCACGCTGCACCTGCAGCACGTCGCCGAGTCGTCCGCGGCCGCGGTCGATGAGACCCGCATGGCCGGCGACCTGCTCCGCTGGTGGAGCAGCACGAACGGCGCGTCGCTGAACACGGCGACGTGCACGCTCGCGCCGGGCCCCGAGCGGATGCACTGGTTCGTGACCTGCGGAGGACAGCCGCAGCTCTTCTCGACCTGTCGCAGCGATCAGGGCCAGTACGTCCGCGCGAGCGGCGCGACGCTCTACGACACCGTCCTGTACGCCCGCAGCGCGGCCACGGGAAAGACCACCGCGTGCAACGACGACGGGCTCTCCAACGGCGCGACGGACTGCACGGGCAGCGGGGGCGACAGTTCGAACTACGGCTCGCGCCTCACCTACACGGCCCCGCGCGGGCTCAACCTCGTCTTCGTCGACAACTACAACTCGAACCAGGGGCTGCAATACACGCTGCGTCAGACCGTGCGCTGAGCGCCGCGCGCGGTGATACGCTCCCGCGCATGCGCCCCCTGCGGTGGACCGATGAGAAGGCGACGCGCGCGTTCCTCTATGCGCTCGCCGAGGCCGCGATTCTCGGCGGCGAGATCCTGCTCTGGCACCTGCTCGTCTCGCTCGGGTGGACCGACTGGCCCGTCGGGCTCATCGGCATCCCCGCGATGCTGATCACCGCGAGCGTGGCGCTGGCTGCGATCGTGAGCCTCGCCGTCTTGAGCTTCGCCGACGTGCTCGCGTCGCTCCAGAGTCGTCGCGAGCACGTGGTGGTCGCGTACCTGAGCCTTGCCATCCAGCTCGGCGTCTTCGCGGTCATCGGGTGGATCCTCGCCTGAGCGGCGGGCGCTCCGTCCTCGCGGTCGGCTGAGAGGCGCGCTCAGTTCACGCGTGATCGGAGGGCGCGGTCGGCGCGGTCGGTGCGGTTGCGGTCGCGGGCCTCGGCGCGAAGAGGCCGAAGCGCCGCGCGAGGTTGAACAGCGGTCGCCCGAGGAGCGTCGACACGCCGAGGAGCGCGTAGAAGCTCACGCTCCCGACGACGGCGCGGATCGCGAGGGCGCGCTCGTAGCTGTAGCGCTGCGCGAGGTACGCGTAGACGATGGCCTTCAAGAAGAAGTACCCCGCCCACACGCCCGTGAACGCGCGAAAGTAGTCCGCGAGCTCGGGTCGAGGGAGCTCGGTCACGCCCTGCGAGCGCTCATAGAACTCCTGAATCAGCGACTTGCCCGAGAAGATCGTCGCGCCGAAATAGAGCCCCGTGATGACGTTGGTGAGCACGGCCTCCCACTTCAGGAACACCGGCGCGTTCTGGTAGAGGTCGATGGCGCCGAAGGCGAGCGTCATCGCCGCCGTGAAGAGGAAGATCCGCGTCGGGGGCTGCTTTCGAACGCGACACCACGCGAGCTCGGCCACCGTCCAGAGCATCGAGAGCGCGATGGCCCAGCGGATCGAGAGCACGCGCACCGCGACCATGAAGACCACCATGGGTCCGAAGTTCGCGAGCAAGCCACGGAGCGCCCTGCCGATACGCGTCCACATCGACGGCGATGGGACGCGATGCGGCGCGCGCTCGTCAAGCGATGCGTGTCGGCGCGATGGCTGATGCTCGCGTCAGGTGTGGTTGCGCACGACGACCGAGAAGCCGCCGCGCGTCCCGCCCTGCGGCGTCGTGACCAGGATCACCATGCGATACGGGTTGGTGGTGGCCTGAAGGCGCACGGTCTCCGCGCCTCCGGGGCCTGCGCGTCCAGCGGCCTCGCAGGTGACCACGCCGACGCCGCGCGAAGGGAAGCACGACCCGTCGGTCGACGACTGCTGCCACGCGACGACGTTGATGTCGACGCCGCTGTCGGGCGTGACGACGACGTCCCAATCCGTCGTGCGCGGCTGCTGGAGCGAGAAGACCGCGAAGGGCGCCGGGTACGACGCGCTCATCGTGGCGGGCGCGCAGGCGACGTTGCTCTGCGCGAACCACGACGTGAGGCTCTGGCCCCATCCCGCGCCCGTCGACCCGCGCACCGCGCTGTTGAACGCGACCTCGGTCTGCGTGGGGCAGCCGCTCGACGATGCGGGCGTGTCGGTGCCTCCGTCGGTGGTTGTTCCGCCGCCGGTGCCGCAGGCCATCACCATCGCAGTCAGCACGCCGAGTCCTATCCGTCGGTTCATCATATGTCGCGCTCTCCCTCTCGGC
>JBPOHC010000428.1:0-1700 GCA_052035985.1 Myxococcota bacterium
GCGCTTCTTCCCCGCAGCGGCTTGCTGCTCGCGAGCGAAGAGATCGAGCACGTCCTTCCAGTGCTGATACGCCGCGCTCGGAGCCGATCGGAGACCTTGCTTCGGCGGCGGCGGCTTCTCGAGCGCCGCGACCCAATCGGCGTCACCGATGAGCCGGCGGATCGTCGCGATCGAGTCGGCCTGCGTGTGGCCGGCGCGCGCGAGGCGCACGACCTCGACGTCGACGGGCCCCTTGTCCAGAACCCAGGAGCAGAGTGCCGACGCCTCCTGGCCCGGGTCGATGGTGAGGATGATGGTCACGCCGTGCCTCCTCGGTCGAACGCCTCGACCCTCGTCGCCTTCACGGACCACCGCACCCCGTCGCCGTCGGTGACGTTGCTCGTGAAGTGCTGCCCGACCCGAACGCCAGGCGGGATCCACAGCGCGAGCGTGCCCGGCGGACACGGCACGTGGATCGTGCCCATGCCGCGGAGCATCGCGTTCCGCTGCGCCTCGAACTCCGCGAGCGCGCGCTTCGCTTCGGCGTCCTCGCTGCGCTTCTGGCGCGCCTGCATCGCCGCGAGCACGCACAGAGCGAGCACCACGATCGACAGCACGCACAGCCACGTCTCGGTTGCCGTCACGATGCACCACCGTCGGCCACGGGCCGGAAGTACGCCTCGATCTCCTCGGCGATGCGCCCGCGCTTCTCGTCCGCGCCGTCACCCTTCAGGTGCTCGACGATCTCCGTGATCACCTCGGCGCAGGCCTCGGTGCGCAGCTCCTCGAGCCGCTCCTCGATCCACCGCGCCCGCTGCACCGGCGTCATGCCGTCGGCGTCCGGCACCAGCCGCGCCGCCTTGGTGAGCCGCTCGATCTCCGCGTCGCGCTCAGCCGCACGCGACAGGCAGTGCGCCAGCACGTTGCGGCAGACCATCGCGAGGCTGTCGATCGCCTCGTCTTCGGTGTCGCCCGTCGCGCTGCACACCGAACGCGGGAGATCCGCATACCAGGCGACGAAGTACGGCGCGGCGCCCTCGTCCTGGAAGCGCTCGAACTCCACGCCCTGTCTCCGGGCTTGCGCGCGCGCCGCCTTTCGTGCGCGCTCCACTTCGGCCATCTCGTCGAGAGTGATCGCGATCTTCACTTGACCTCCGTCCTGCCAGCGCGAGTCATCACCGCGCCCTCCTCGACTCGCGCCACGCCTGCACGAGCGCCGCCGCCGTCACCACGAGCGCGCCGGGGATCAGCGCGACCGCGAGCCCCGCGACGAGCACGCGCATCGGCATGCGGCGGAACGTCTCGACCGGCCGCATCACGCGATCTCCTTCTTCTCTGCGTCCATCGCGGCGACAATGGCGCGCAGCGTGTCGATGTTCGCCCTCGACGGGTCGCCCATCCACTCGCTGATACGCGCCCACAGCACCGCGCGCTCCCGCTTGTCGTGGTCGGCCTGCGTCAGTGCGCGGATCTCGCCGTCCCACCCGTAGCCGCCGCCATCGCTCGCGTTGACCTGCACTTCGACACCACCGCGATCGCTCGTGATGACGATGCGGGTCTTCGTGCGCCGCACGACCTTGGCGGTGTACTCGTGCGGATTCCACAGCCTGCGGCAGACCGTCGCGTGGACCTCGTCGCCGGGCTTCAGGCTCGCGAGCCAGGCCTTGTGCGCTCGTCGCTGCTCGTCGCTTACGAAGAACATCAGCGCACCACCTCTCCGA
>JBPOHC010000647.1:0-4338 GCA_052035985.1 Myxococcota bacterium
CGCCGCGCGCGTGGCGGCGCTGCCCCTCGCGGTCGAGCTCGTGGCCGCGCGCGTGGCCTCCCTCGGCCCCGCGGCGGTGCTCCGCGACCTCGACGCGCGCGGCCTCGTGAGCGACGCCCTCCACCGCGCCCTCGACGCCGCGTGGCGCCTCCTCGGCGTCGACGACCGCCGCGCCCTCGCGGCCCTCGCCGCGCTCCGCGGTCCCTTCGACGCCGCGACGGCGGCCGCGATGATCGACGGGCCCGACGCCCTCGACGCCCTCGAGCGCCTCGCGGCCGCCTCGCTGGTCGAGTGCGACGAGGGCCCCGACGGCGTGCTGTTCTCGCTCCTCGACAGCGTGCGCGACCACGCCGCGCGGCAGCCGACGGCCGTGCGCGACGACCTCGACGCGCGCCACGCGCGGGCCTTCGCCTGCGCCGCCTCGACGCCCGACGACGACCCGCGCGCCTGGGTGCGCCTCGCGCGCGGCCGCGACGACCTCCTCGCCGCGTGGTCGTGGAGCGTCGCCCGCGCCCCCGACCTCGCCGTGCGCCTCGCGGTGCACCTCGACCCGCTCCTCATCGCGCAGGGGCCCGTCGCGCTGCACCGCCGCGTGCTCGTCGAGACGCTCCGCGCGCACGTCGGCGACGGGGCCGACTTCGCCGCGCGCGTCGACCTGTGCCTCGCCCTCGGTCGCATCGACGCGATCCGCGGGCGCGCGCGCGCCTCGCTCGCGCCCTGGGGCGAGGCCCTCGCCCTCGCGACGCGCCTCGGCGACCGCGGGCGCGTGGGCTGGTCGTCGGCGTACCTCAGCGTCTCGCTGCGGCCCGTCGGGCGCCTCGACGAGGCGCGCGCGATGGGCCTCCGGGCGCTCTCCATCGCGACGGCGGCGGGCGACCGTCGGCTGCTCGCCATCGCCGAGCACGCGCTCGCCTGCGTGGACCACGCGGAGGGCGACGCCGCGGCCGCGGGCGACGGCTGGCGGCGCGCCCTCGCCGCGACGCGCGTCGCGGGGGCCCCGCGCCTCGAAGGCATCATGCTGGCGAACCTCGCGCGCCTCGCCTACGACGCCGGCGACTTCGCCGCGGCGGCCGGCCGCTGCGCCGAGGCGCGCCCCGCCCTCGCGCTCCGCGACGACCGCTTTCACCTCGCGCGCATCGAGATGCTCGACGGGCTCGTCGACGCCCGCGCGGGGCGCCACGACGACGCCGAGCGGCGCCTCGCGCAGGCCCTCGACGGAGCCGTCGAGCACGACGACCTCGACGGCGAGCTCGAGGCCCGCGAGGCCCTCGCCGAGGCCGCGCTCCTCCGCGGCGATCACGCCCTGGCGGCGCGTCGCCTCGACCTCTTCGCCGCGGGCGCTCGCATGAGCGACGACGCCGCCTGGGGCCCCCGCGTCGCGCGCCTCCGGGCCGGTGTGCGCGACGACGACGCGCGGCGCGCCCCAGCGCTCCGCCTCGCCCGCGACGGCCGCGCGATGACGCTGGGCGACGTGCGCGTCGACCTGTCGCGCCGGGGTCCGCTGCGGCGCGTGCTGCGCGCGCTCGTCGAGGCCCGCATCGCGCATGACGGCCGCGCGCTCTCGACGGCCGACGTGCTGGCGGCGGGGTGGCCCGGCGAGAAGATGCTCCCCGAGTCGGGCGCGGCGCGGGTGTACATGGCCGTTCGACGGCTGCGCGCGCTGGGCCTCGAGGCGCTGCTCACCACCTCCGACGACGGCTACGCGCTCGACGCGCGCGCCGACGTCGCATGGCTCGACGACCCGTAACGTTAGGCGATGTGAGGTGCTCGCCGGCCCCGCCTCGGGCTACCCGGTGGGGCATGAAGCCGTCGACGCTGCTCCTCGCCCTCGCCCCCGTGTGGTCCTCGCTCGCGTGCTCCTCGTCGACGGCCGACGCACCCGTCGCCGATGCGTCCGTCGCCGACGCACCCAGCGCCGACGCACCCAGCGCCGACGCACCCGGCGCTGACGCGCCCGGCGCCGACGCGGGCAACAACACCCCGCACGTCACGGTGCGCTGGGAGACCTGCCCGCTTCGCAGCGAGGGCGACGGCCCCGACGCGGAGTGCGCCACCGTCGCGACGCCCCTCGACGCGCGGCGCCCCGACGGCCCCACCGTCGACGTGTTCGTGAAGCGCTTCCGCCCGAAGGGCGGCCGCGGGCTGCGCGCGCTGTGGATGCTCCAGGGCGGCCCGGGCGCGTCGGGCTACGTGTACGAGGCGCTCTCGGAGGTGATGGCGACGCGCTTCCCCGACGTGGATTACTACATCCCCGACCACCGCGGCACGGGGCGCTCGACGCGCCTCGGGTGCCCCGCCGAGGAGGCCGACGCGAGCCCCGGAGGCATCGCCATCACCGAGGCCGAGTGGCCCTCGTGCCTCGAGGCGCTCCGCGCGCAGCACGGCGAGCGCCTCGCGGCCTTCAACACCACCAACGCGGCCAACGACCTGGGGCTCCTCATCGATGCCACGCGGCGCCCCGAGCAGCCCGTGTTCGTGCTCGGCGTGTCGTACGGGACCTACCTCGCGCATCGGTATTTGCAGCTCTTTCCGCGCCAGGCCGACGGCGTGGTGCTCGACTCGATCGCCCCGCCGGGCACCAGCCTCTTTCGTCAGGACGAGGACGCCAACGAGGCCGCCCGCGACTTCTTCGCCGCCTGCGGCGCCGACGCGTTCTGCGCTTCGAAGCTCGGCCCCGCGCCGTGGTCCGTCGCGACGCGCCTCGTCGAGCGCCTCAAGGCCGGCCACTGCGCCGCCATCGCGGTGCCCGCGGCGCCCACGCACGTGCTGCTGCGCCGCGCCATCGCGTCGATGCTCATGGACCCTTCGCTGCGCGCCTACGTGCCCGCGGTGGTGTACCGCGCCGACCGCTGCGCCGTGCGCGACGTAGGGGCGCTGCGGGTCTTCATGCGCGCGATCAGCACGCCGCAGCCCCCAAACCTGAACCTCCGCCAGTGGAGCTGGGCCCTCTCGCACAACATCATTCTGTCGGAGTTCAACGAGACGCCCGCGCCCACACGCGAGGCCCTCGCGGCCATCCGCGAGGCGTCGGTGGCCTCGCGCGACGTCACCGAGACGCTCGCCGTGAACCTCGGCCGCTGGCCCACCTACCCCCTCGACGCCTACGCGCGCGCCTGGGCCGACACGGCCACGCCGATGCTCTTTCTGCAGGGAGGCCTCGACCCCGCCACGCTGCTCCGCAAGGCGCGCCCGATGCGCGAGCGCTTCACGCGACCGCACCAGACGTGGGTCGAGATCCCCACGGCGACGCACACCGCCCTCGCGTCGTCGCCCTTCATCGACGAGGCGGGCGAGCCCCGCTCCTGCGGCACGCGGCTCCTCATGCGCTTCATCGAAAACCCCACGGCGCCCCTCGACGCGGGCTGCGTCGCGCAGGTGCGCCCGATCGACTTCACCCTCCCGCGCGCCGACGTCACCATGAGCCTCTTCGGCGGCCCCGACGCCTGGGAGTGATCGGCCCCCGTCGGAGCTCCGCGCCACAACATCGAAGGGGGAGCCGTGCCGCGAGCGTGGACAGAACATCCCGACTGCGAGGTCGCCTCGGCGATCCCCTGACGCGGCGTTCGCCAGGACGGGCCGACGGACTTCCTGCTCCGACGCCCTCCCAATGCGCGTCATGACTTGCGCGTGACGGCGGGCGCGGCGGTAGAGTCGCGCCGTGCCACGGCCACCGACGGACGATGCCTCGCGCGACACCCGGCTCCACGCCGCGAGGGGCGCCGTCGCCGACTGGAAGACCCTCCTCGGCGCGCACCGCGAAGACCTGCTCGGAGACGCGCTCGCGGCGTTGCACGCAGAGGCGCTCGGCGCGCGCTCGCTGGAGGCGCTGCGGCCGCTCGCGGAGGACTGGGAGCTACGGGCCGCGCTCTTTGAGGTGACCGCCCGCTCGAAGCACGCGCCCTACGTCCACCGCGCAGCGACCGAGCTGGCGCTCGCGTTCGAGGCGGTATCACCGTGGGAGGCCCGCCCCCGCCAGCGCATCGCCGACGCCCTCGCGCGCTTGAGCGAGGGCGTGGGGTCCGCACCCGAAGAGATCGCCAACACCGCGGCGCTGTCCGCCCTGTTTGCGTCCACGGTGGCGGCGTCCGTGTGGGCGAGGGGTGCTGCCGAAGGGGACCTCCTGTGGGCGCCAGTCCCCCTCATCGGGTTCATCGCCCTCGCGGCGGTTGCCTGGGAGGGGAGCGGACGGGGACGGGGGCGGTCGGTGTTCCAGCGAGCCATGGCGAACGCGGCCCGCGCATCGGGAGGCGCTTGGGGGCTCGGGGCGCTCGCGCTGATCGCGTACGCTTCCGTGACGCCCCTCGGCCTGGGCATGGGGCTCGTGTTCGCGATCATGAC
>JBPOHC010000506.1:0-20937 GCA_052035985.1 Myxococcota bacterium
GGACGCGCCGTGGGCTGCGCGCGGGTGGTCGTTCACGCCGACACGGCCTTCATCTCCCGCGTCGCCGTACGCGAGGGCAAGCGTCGCAAGGGCGTCGGGCGCGCGCTGGTCACGGCCGCGACGGCGCTCGCGCAACGCGCGGCGGTCGATGCGATCGCGGGCGGCGTCGCGTTCTTCGAGGCCCTCGGTTTCACCGGCGCGGGCGACGGCAAGACGCTCGCTGGCGAGATGACATCGCGCATGACGCTCGTGCGCGCGTGATGGGCCGCTTGGTGTGGCGCGACGCGACCTGTACCATCGCGCCACGATGCGCTCTGACGAGATCGAGGCACGGCTGCGCGCGAACCCGCTCTTTCGCGACGCCTCGCCCGAGCGTGTGGCGCTCTTCGCGAGAGAGACCTCCGTTCGACACTTCGAAGACGGCGAGGCCATCTGGCAACTGGGGGAGCCCGCGACGCACTTCATGATCCTGCAGCGGGGCCTGGTGCAGGTGCTCCGGCGCCTCCCGTCGGGCGAGGCCGCGACGCTGGGGATCTTCGGTCCGCGCGAGTCGCTCGGTACGGTGGCCGTGCTCGGTCGCAGGCTCTATCCCGCGGAGGCTATCGCGTACGGAGACGACGTCGAGGTGCTCTCGCTCCGCGCCGAGCCGGTGCTCCTCGCGATGAACGACGACCCGGGCCTCGCGCTCGCGTTCAACCGCGCGCTCTGCGAGCAGACCACGATGCTCCGCTCGCGCATCGACGTGCTCAGCGCGGGGTCTGTGCCTCAGCGACTCGCGACGCTGCTGCTGCACCTCGCGGAGCGCTTCGGTGACTCGGTCGACGAGAAGACGTCGCGGATTCCCTTGTCGCTCTCTCGCACGGCGCTCGCGCGGCTCGTGAGCGCGCGCGTCGAGACGGTGATCCGCGCCGCGAGCGACTGGCAGAAGCGCGGCCTCCTCTCGACGGACGCGACGGGCTTCGAAGTGCACGACCTCGCGGAGCTTCAGCGCATCGCCAACGAGGGCTGACGACGGGCGAAACCCCGCGAGCGACGGTCAGACGTTGATCAGGCCGTGCAGGTGTTCCTTCACCTCGGCCTCGGTGACGCGAGGAAAGTCCTTCGCCACCGAGCCCACGACGGTGGCGCTGGTGTGGGGATCGAGGGCCTCGCGGAGCGTTCCGAGAAAGCGCGGCTCGGCCATGAGCACGAGCTTGTCGTACTTGTGCTCGGTGCGCGCGGTGTTCAGCGTCGCGGCGAGCGTTCTGGCGAAGGCCTCCGCCATGTCTCGCACGGGCACGTGGTCGCTGCCCACGGAGCTTCGCTGCACGCCGCCGCTCTCGTAGCTGCGGCCAGGGCGGTCGTCGCCGAGCTCGTGGTTCTTCATTCTCCCTTCGGGGTGCGGAAACTCTCGCACCAGCGCGAGGGAGCCGGGCGTGGTGTGTTCGTAGACGGTCGCACCGCTGCGATGCGCGGCGAGGATCCAGGTAGTGGTCATGGCAACAAATCCTCCTTGAGACCGATCGCACCGATTCGCTGCAATGCGTCGGCCGCGACGCGATCGCGGCGATATCTCACAATGCCGTCCCATCGCCCCGCGCACGCCCGGCGCGTCGTGCACCACGTCGTCGGCGACGCGAACGGCGTCGTCGCGGGCGGATCAGCGCGTCGAGCGCTTCGGCAGCGAGAGCACCACGATCGCCGCGATGATGAGCCCCGCGCCGAGGAGCTCGTGGGGCGAGAGCGCGCGCCCCGCGCCGAGCGCCCAGAGCGTGAGGCTCCCGAGCACGCCCGCGAGCACGCTCGACGCGCGGTTCACGGGCACGCAGAAGGTGTTCTCACGGCGGTCGAGGAGGATCAGCCCGCCGAACACGCCCGTGAGCTGCGAGAGCGTTCCGATGAGCAGCAGCCACAGGGCCGCGGCGCTGCCCCACAGAGACACGAAGCCGTGACGGAGGTCCGCGCCCGTCGCGCCGCCGGCGCCCGAGAGCGCCCAGAGCGCGAGCACCACGAGCGAGAGCGGCGAGGCCACGAGCTGCTCCTCGACGAAGAAGCGGCGGTTGTCTTCGAGGCGCGCGCTCTTCGCCGCGCCGCTCATCAGCCGGAGCCGCACGAAGTACGACGCGAGGTAGAGCGCGATGTCGACCGCGGCCGCGACGGGCAGGGCGAAGCCCCCGCGCTCTGCGAAGGCGACGACGAGCGACGCGAGGGTGAGGCCGAGCGCGACCCAGCTCCGGGGCTGCACCTTGCGGCCGCTCAGGGCGTCGACGACGGGGGCGATGATGAGCACGCCGCCGCGCATGAGGAGCATCGCGAAGACGATCGAGACGCCTTCGAAGGTGTACGCGAGCGTCGTGGTGACCAGGATCATCGAGGTGCACGCGCCCGAGAGCAGCGTGCGGCGCGTGGGCGTCGGGAGCGAGCGTCCGGCGATGGAGACGCGCGTGGCCGAGCGCCACCAGCCCGTGGCGAGGAGGAAGATCCCCATGCCGACGGTCGACGCGAGCACCGCGATGGGGAGCACGACGAAGCCGTCGAGGCGCGGACCGAGCCTGCCCGACGAGAGCGCCTTGGTGAGCGCGCTGTAGGGCGCGTAGGCGGCGAAGTACCCGAAGGCCCACCACCAGATCGAAGGGCCGTGATCTTGCGCGGCGTCGGTGGTCATTCCGTCACGCGCTCGGTCGACGAGGCCCGCGCTCTCCGCATGGTGACGTGGTGGCAATACATACTCATGTGACTCTTGTGTGAACTTTGGGTGGCTACGATGTTGCGCATCTTCTCGCCTCGGAATCACTGCGTTAATGCGAAATGCGCGCAAAGCCACCATGAAGTCACAAAATCACCGCTTCGGCGTCACGCTCGTGTGCTTCGCCGCGTCAACGTTGCTCTCCTCGCGCACCGACGCGCAGACCGCGGCCGCACAATCCGCGGAGCCCGCGCAGACCACGGCCACGCAACCCGTGGAGCCCGCGCAGACGGCGGCCCCGCGGCCTGAACCCGCGATCGCGGCGCCCCCGGTTGCGCACCCCGCGACGAGCGGGCACGCGGAGCCCGCTGCGACCGTCTCCGCGGAGTTCGGTCACGGCGCGACGATCCGGACCGCTGACGAGCGCTTCTCGCTCACCATTCGCGGGCGCATCCAGACCCGCTTCACGGTGACCGACCTCCCCGGCGCGCCGCAGATGGAGTTTCAGGTCCGGCGCATGAGGATGGTGTTCCTCGGCAACTTCTTCGGCCCCGATTTCAACTACTACATCCAGCTCGCGTTCTCGAACCTCGACACCGAGAGCGACCTGCGCCTCCCGCTGCGCGACGCCTACGCGGCCTGGACCGGAGTCCGCGACCTCAACGTGCGCGCGGGGCAGATGAAGGTCCCCTTCGGTCGGCAGCGCGTCGTGTCGTCGTCCGCGCTGCAGTTCGCCGATCGCTCGGGCGCGGTGAGCGAGTTCAACCTCGATCGCGACGTCGGCGTCGTGCTCTTCTCCCGCGACCTCTTCGGCCTCGGGCGGCGCCTCAACTATCAGCTCGGCGTCTTCGGCGGCGACGGCCGCAACCGCCTCTCCGACACGTACGGGCTCCTCTACGTGGGGCGCGTTCAGGTGCAGCCCTTCGGCGAGTTCGACGACCTCACCGAGGCCGACACGCAGCGCCTCCCGACGCCGCGCCTCGCGGTCGGCCTCGCCGCGGCGTTCAACCAGCACTCGCGGCGCTCGCGGAGCACCACGGGCGACACGCTGCAGCAGCCCTTCGACTACGTTCAGCTCGCGGCCGATCTGCAGCTCAAGTGGGCGGGGTTCTCGCTTCAGGCGGAGGGGCTCTATCGTCGCGCCTCCGAGGACTCGCACGTGGTCGGGATGAACGCCTCGGGGCCCGTCACCGAGTGGTCACGCTCCGGCGTCGGGGCGTACGTCCAGGCGGGCTACCTCTTCACCCGCAACTTCGAACTCGCGGCGCGCTGGTCCGAGATCTTTCCCTTCGCGGGGACCTCGCCTTCGCTCCACGCGTCGCGGGAGCTCGGCGGCGGACTGAGCTGGTACGCGCAGCGCCATGACCTGAAGCTCCAAGCGGACTACTTCTACCTCACTGCCGACAACTACGCCGAAGGGCGGCACCAGGTCCGGGTGCAGGCGCAGGTCTACTTCTGAGAAGGGATGCGCGGTCGAGGCCGCGCTCATCCGCACGGCCGACCGGGAGGGCGACACACCCTCGCGGTCGGACCGTCCGTCGCGCTCAGGGGTGCCAGCCCTGGAGGAGCTTCACGTAGTTGGCGCGCTCGTAGGCCGAAGGGTCGGGGCAGCGCGCGAGGTTCATCGATCCGCGGAGGTCGTCGATGCTCTCGTACTCGTGGGCCTCCATCCATGAGCGCAGCCCGTCGATGAGCTGGCGGAGACGGCCGGGGCCCTTCAGGAGGAGCGCCGAGACCGTCTGCACGGCGTCGGCGCCGGCCATGACGGCCTTCACCGCGTCGATGGGCTCGTGCACGCCGCCGGAGCACGCGAGCGAGAGCTTCGTGTGCGTCGACGCGATGGCGAGCCAGCGCAGGCGCAGCGGAAGCTCCGAGCGATCGGAGAGGTGCAGCGTGCGCTCGAGGGCCAGCGCCTCGGGGTCGATGTCGGGCTGAAAGAAGCGGTTGAAGAGCACCGCGCCGCGCGCCCCCTCGGCCTCGACGCCCTTGAGGAACGCCGGGATCGACGAGTAGAACGGCGAGAGCTTCACGGTGACGGGGATCTTCACCGAGCGCACGACTTCGGCCACGATGGCGCGCTGGTTGGCCTCGACGTCCGACGCGCTGTGCGACGGGTCCGTGGCGAGGGCGTAGAGGTTGAGCTCGAGCGCGTGTGCGCCCGCGGCCTCCATGCGAGGAGCCCAGGACGTCCACGGGCCCGGCGTGGCGCCGTTGAGCGAGGCGATGACGGGCACGCGCACGGCCTCGCGCACCTTGCGGATCTGCTCGAGGTACGCGTCGACGCCGAGCGCGAACACGCTCGCGTCGGGGAACCACCCCGGCGCCTCCGCGTCGAAGCCGCTCACGTTGTGAACGTACTTGTTCGCGGCGAGCTGCTCGGCCTCCACCTGCTCGGCGAAGAGCGAGTGCATCACGATGGCGGGGGCGCCAGCGTCTTCGAGCTTCCGCACCGTGTCGAGGTTGTCGACCATGGGCGAGGCGCCCGGCATGATGGGATGGGCGAGATCGAGTCCCAGGTATTTCGTCGCGAGGTTCACCGGCGCTCCTCCGTCTTCTCCGCGGGCAGGTGCACCGCCGCGAGCTGCTCATAGAGCGACCGCCGCGCGGCCGCCGTCCGTTCGGTGGCGTGTACGAAGCCGTCGTAACGCTTCTGATCGCGCAGGGCGACCATGCGGAAGCGCCCCTCGCGGTCCATGTAGTCCTTGATCTTGCCCTTGGGCGCGCCCGAGTCGAGGTGCAGCGGAGACTCGCCGGTCTCGAACTTCGAGGGGTCGAAGCGGTAGAGCGGCCACACGCCCGAGTCGACCGCGAGGCGCTGCTGATCGAGCCCGCACGCCATGTCGTAGCCGTGCGCGACGCAGTGGCTGTACGCGATGATGAGCGACGGCCCGCGCCACTGCTCGGCCTCGACGAAGCACTTGACCGTGTGCGCGTCCTTGGCGCCGAGCGCGACGCTCGCCACGTAGACGTTGCCGTAGGTCATCGCGAGGAGGCCGAGGTCCTTCTTGTGCGTGGCCTTGCCCGCGGCGGCGAAGCGCGCGGCGGCGCCCATGGGGGTGGCCTTCGACGCCTGTCCGCCCGTGTTGCTGTACACCTCGGTGTCGAGCACGAGGATGTTCACGTCGGCGCCCGAGGCGATGACGTGGTCGAGTCCGCCGTAGCCGATGTCGTAGGCCCAGCCGTCGCCGCCGACGATCCACACGCAGCGCGGCACGAGGTGATCGGCCGCCGCGTCGAGGATGCGCGCCTCGGGCGACGCGTCGCCGCGGAGCTTGTCTCGCAGGGTCTTCACGCGCTCGCGCTGCGTTTCGATCGCCGTTGCGTCGGTGGCCGTGCCCGCGAGGAGCGCGGTCACGAGCTCGTCGCCGACCTTGGTCCCGAAGCTACGCAGGAGCGTCTCGGTGGCGCCGCGACGCGCGTCGAGGGCGAGGCGCATTCCGAGGCCGAACTCGGCGTTGTCTTCGAAGAGCGAGTTGGCCCACGCGGGGCCGCGTCCGTCGGCGTTGGCGCGCCACGGCGTGGTGGGGAGGTTGCCGCCGAAGATCGACGAGCAGCCCGTGGCGTTCGCGACGAGCGCGCGGTCGCCGAAGAGCTGCGTGAGGAGCTTCACATACGGGGTCTCGCCGCAGCCCGAGCACGCGCCCGAGAACTCGAAGAGCGGTTCGAAGAGCTGCGTGCCCTTCACGTCGAGGTGGACGCGCTTGCGGTCGGGCGCCGGGAGTTCGCGGACGAAGTCCCAGTACGGGCGCTCGATGGGCTTGCGATCGGCCGCGGGCACCATGTCGAGGGCCTTGTGGCGGGGGTTGCGCTTGTCCTTCGCGGGGCACGCGACGGCGCAGAGGCCGCAGCCCGTGCAGTCATCGGGAGCGACCTGCACGACGTAGCGGGTGCCGGGGAAGTCGTCGCCCTTCCACGCCATCGTCTGGAGCCCCTCGGGCGCGCCTTCGAGCTTCGCGGGCTCGAAGACCGTGGTTCGAATCGCGGCGTGGGGGCACACGATCGAGCACTTGTTGCACTGGATGCACACGCTCGAATCCCACATCGGGAGCGAGGTCGCGATGCTGCGGCGCTCCCACTGGGCGGTGCCGACGGGCCAGGTTCCGTCGACGGGGAAGGCGCTCACGGGGAGGTTGTCGCCGAGCCCTTCGAGCATGACCGCGGTCACGCGCTGCACGAAGTCGGGGGCCTTGGCGGGCACCACGCGGGGCCTCGGGTACGCGTCGCCGTTTTCCGCGGGGATGGGCACCTCGCGCATCGCTTCGACGGTGCGGTCGATGGCTGCGAGGTTGCGGCGCACGATCTCTTCGCCGCGCTTGCCGTAGGCCTTCTCGACGGAGTGACGGATCTTGTCGAGCGCGACGTCGCGCGGGAGCACGCCCGAGAGCGCGAAGAAGCAGGTCTGCATCACGGCGCTGATGTGTCCGCCGAGGCCGACCTCGTCGGCGATGCGTCGCGCGTCGATCACCACGCAGCGCACCTCGCGCTCACGGATGATCGCCTTCGCCTCGTCGGGCAGGTGCGACCACACCTCTTCGGGCGCCCACGGCGCGTTGAGGAGGAACGTCGCCTTCTTCGCGGCGAGTCCGAGCACGTCCATGCGCTCGAGGAGACCGGGCTGGTGACACGCCACGAAGCCCGCGCGGCGGACCTTGTAGGCCGAGCGGATGTGGTTCGGCGAGAAGCGCAGGTGCGAGACGGTGACCGCCCCGGCCTTGCGCGAGTCGTAGACGAAGTAGCCCTGTCCGTGCTCGTCGGTCTCTTCGCCGATGATCTTCACGGTGTTCTTGTTCGAGCCGACGGTGCCGTCCGATCCGAGTCCGAAGAACACGGCGCGAGAGACCGTCTCGGGTTCGATCTCCCACGACTCGTCGTAGGGGATCGAGCGGCGCGTGACGTCGTCTTCGATGCCCACGGTGAAGTGGTTGCGCGGCGCGGCCACGTTGATGTGGTCGAAGACCGCGCGGACCATCGCGGGGGTGAACTCCTTCGACGAGAGGCCGTAGCGTCCGCCGACGACGCGGGGGCGGCTGCGCCACGGGGCGAAGCCCTCGGTCTCGGCGGCGTCGATGGCCGCGAGGATGTCGAGGTGCAGCGGATCGCAGGGAGCGCCGGGCTCCTTGGTGCGGTCGAGCACGGCGATGCGCGTGACGCTCGAAGGCAGCGCGCGGATCATCGCGCGGGCGTCGAAGGGACGGTAGAGGCGCACCTTCACCACGCCGACGCGGGCGCCCTCGGAGACGAGGTGCTCGACGGTCTCGTGCACGGTCTCGGCGCCCGAGCCCATGAGCACGATCACGCGCTCGGCCTCGGGGTGACCGACGTACTCGAAGAGGTCGTAGCGGCGGCCGGTGCGCTCGGCGAAGCGCTCCATGGTCTCGCGGACGATCTCGGGGAGCGCGTCGTAGTAGAGGTTCGCGGCCTCGCGGGCCTGGAAGAACACGTCGGGGTTCTGCGCCGTTCCGCGGAGCACGGGGCGGTCGGGGTCGAGCGCCCTGGAGCGGTGCGCGGCGATGGCGTCGGCGTCGAAGAGCGAGAGGAGCACGTCGTCTTCGAGGGCCTCGATGGAGCTCACCTCGTGCGAGGTGCGGAAGCCGTCGAAGAAGTGCAGGAAGGGGATGCGCGCGCGCAGCGTGGCGGCGTGCGAGATGGCGGCGAGGTCCTGGGCCTCTTGCACCGAGTTCGAGCAGAGGAGCGCGAAGCCCGTGGGCCGCGCGGTCATCACGTCGGAGTGATCGCCGAAGATCGAGAGCGCGTGCGTCGCGATCGTTCGCGCCGCGACGTGCATGCAGAACGAGGTCAGCTCGCCCGCGATCTTGAACATGTCAGGGAGCATGAGAAGAAGGCCCTGCGACGCCGTGAAGGTCGTCGTCATGGCGCCCGCCTGGAGGGCTCCGTGAACGGCTCCCGCGGCGCCTGCCTCGCTCTGCATCTCGATGACCCGAGGCACCTCTCCCCAGAGGTTCTTGTCACCCTTCGACGACCACTCGTCGCACCATTCGCCCATCGTCGACGCCGGTGTGATCGGGTAGATCGCGATGACCTCGCTTGCCCGATGCGCCACCGACGCGACCGCTTCGTTCGCATCGACCGTGATGATCCGCGCGCGTTTCATGGCGGCGGCGCTGTGCAACGCCCGCGCCTCGACGCGTTGTCGCGCATCATCGCGTGGAGAGCGCGCATTGAGTGCAGCGATCGCCCTCCGCGCGCACGAGTGGGTCGCGATTCGTGCGCGAACACCGTTGGGGAGAGGGGAGTGAGGTGCGTCGGGGAGCGGTTGGAACTCGAAACAACGGCGCATGGAGGCGCTCGCGCGGCGGGTGTGGAGCGCCCGAGCGGCGCGTTCAGATGGCGTGCGCGTGGCGCCGCGACGAGAGCGCGGCGGCGATCGTCAGGGGTGCGCTCATCGCGGCGAGGAGCCAGGGCCAGTGTCGCGCGAGCGAGACCGTGACGCCGAAGAGCTTGGGGATCTCCTGTCCGAGTACGAAGATCGCCATCACGACCACGAACCACGCGAAGCCGCGGCGCAGGGTGTCGGGCGCGATGCGACCGGAGAGGCGGCTGCCTACGAGGCTCCCGAGCACCGCGGCCGCAGCGACGGGGAGCGCCACGCCCCAGGGGAGGTGCGTGCGAGAGAGGTGACCCGCGAGCCCCGCGACGCTGTTCATCGAGATCACGAGCAGCGAGGTCCCCACCGCGGCGGTCATCGGGAGACGCCCGAGGAGAACGAGCGCGGGCACGACGAGAAAGCCTCCGCCCGCGCCCACGATCCCGGTCACCGCGCCCACGGCCACGCCCTGCGCCGCGATGCGCGCGAGCGGAATGGGCCGATCGTCGCCCTCGCTCGCCGCGGTCGTGCGCCGTCCTCGCATCATCGCGGCGGCGGTGACGAGCATCATCACGCCGAAGCCGAGGACGAGCGACGCGGGCGGCAGATGCGACGAGAGCCGTCCGCCCGCGTATGCGCCGACCATGCTGGCCGCGCCGAAGAGCGCGCCGGTGCTCCAGCGGACCCGACCCGCGCGGGCGTGGGGGATCAGCGCGACCGCGCTCGTGGTGCCCACGACCAGCAGCGACGACGCGATGGCCTGCTCGGGCGGGAGCTTGAAGACGTAGAGCAGAATCGGCACCGTGAGGATCGACCCGCCGCCCCCGAGGAGCCCGAGCGTTACACCGATCAACACCGCCAGCGAGACTCCGAGCACGAACATCGCGAGTGCCTCCAGCGCCGCCATGGAGCGAGCGCCGTGCCGCGCTCGAAGGCGCCGTTTCTCCGAGGGATGCGCGGCGCGTCGAAACGCCGAGAAGCGCCTCGATGCAACGCGTGAAACGCGCCCCGTTGCGCGGCCCCGCGCGGGCCTCGCTCGCCGCGTGGCTTCGAAGCCGATGAGACCGCGGCACGAGGGCTGCACTTCGGACCCCGCCGCGTGAGACGCCACGCCACACGCGACGGATGAAACACTGTTTCTCGGAGGCTCCACCGATGCTCATGCGACAGCTCTTCGACCACGAGACCTCGACGTACACGTACCTGCTCGCTGACGAGGGGACGCGCGAGGCCGTGCTCATCGACCCCGTGCTCGAACAGGTGGAGCGCGATCTTCAGGTGCTCCGCGAGCTCGATCTGCGTCTCGTGTGGGCGCTCGACACGCACGTCCACGCCGACCACGTCACGGGCCTCGGGACGCTGCGCGAGAAGACCGGCTGCCAGACCGTGCTCTCGGAGCGCGCGGGGAGCGGCTGGGCCGATCGGCTCGTCAAGCAGGGCGATCGCATCGCCTTCGGGCGCCACCACGTCGAGGTGCGCGAGACGCCGGGCCACACCGACGGGTGCCTCACGTACGTGACCGATGACCGGCGCATGGCCTTCACGGGCGACGCGCTGCTCATTCGGGGATGCGGTCGCACGGACTTTCAGCAGGGCGACGCGCGCACGCTCTACCGATCGGTGATGGAGCAGGTGTTCTCGCTCTCGGATGACGCGCTGGTGTATCCGGGGCACGACTACAAGGGCCGCACGGTCTCGACCGTCGGCGAAGAGAAGCGGTGGAACCCTCGCCTCGGCGGAGGCCGCACCGTCGAGGAGTTCTCGGAGATCATGGCGAAGCTCCAGCTCGCGTACCCGAAGAAGATCGACGTGGCGCTGCCGCTCAACCTCCGCTGCGGCGTTCCGCGCGGGCTGCCTGTGAGCGGCGACGCGCCCGAGGCGCAGCGCTGGGCGCCCGTCGAGACGAGCGCGAGCGGCGTGCCCGAGGTCACCTGCGAGTGGCTCGCGGCCAACACCCACGCGGGGCGCCTTGTCGACGTGAGGGAGCCCGACGAGTTCAACAACGAGCTCGGTCACGTCGCGGGCGCCGCGCTCGTTCCGCTCGCCACCGTCGCGCCGGCCTCCGAGGCGTGGGAGCGCGACGCGCCCGTGGTGCTCCTCTGCCGCTCTGGAGGCCGCTCGGGCAAGGCCGCGCTCGAGCTTCAATCACGAGGCTTTCACAACGTCGCGTCGATGCGCGGGGGCATGCTGGCGTGGACCGCGCTGCGCCTCCCCGTCACGCGCGACGCGAACCCTTCGAGCCACGGCGCTGGCTCAAACGCATGACCTGACCCGCGCCCCACGAGGTAACCCAACACCATGAAGATCCAGGAGTTCTACGACCCCGCCACCTACACGCTCACCTTCGTCGTCTACGACGAGGCGTCGCACGACGCCGTGGTGATCGACCCGGTGCTCGACTACGACCCGGGCGCCTCGCAGACGAGCACCGCGTCCGTCGACGCGATCTCGAAGTTCGTCGAGCGCGAGGGCCTCACGCTGCGCTACGTGCTCGAGACGCACGCGCACGCCGACCACCTCTCGGGCTCGCAGCTCCTCAAGCGCAGGCACGGCGCGAAGGTCGCGATCGGCGCGCGTATCACCGAGGTGCAGCAGACCTTCAAGGGCGTCTTCGACCTCGGCCCCGAGTTTCGCACCGACGGATCGCAGTTCGATCGCCTCCTCGCCGACGGCGAGACCCTCGACGCGGGGACCCTCGCCGTGAAGGTCATCGGGACGCCGGGGCACACGCCGGCGTGCGTGAGCTTCCTCGTGGGCGACGCGCTCTTCACGGGCGACGCGCTCTTCATCGAGGACTACGGCACCGGGCGCTGCGACTTTCCGCGAGGCTCGGCGGCGGAGCTCTATGACTCGGTGCAGAAGCTCTACGCGCTGCCCGACGCGACGCGGGTCTTCGTGGGGCACGACTATCAGCCCGGCGGCCGTGCGCTGCGCTTCGAGACCACCATCGGAGACTCGAAGCGCGCGAACATCCAGCTCAGCGCAGCCACCGCGAAGGACGACTACGTGACCTTCCGCCAGGCGCGCGACGCGACCCTCAGCCCGCCGCGGCTCCTGCTCGCGAGCGTGCAGGTGAACGTCAACGCGGGCGTCCTCCCGGCGCTCCGCGCCAACGGGAAGCGCTACCTCAACGTCCCGATCAACATGTTTCGCCCCACCGACGAAGCGGGCGGACCGAAGCCCGCCTGAGCGCGTCGTCAGCCGCGAGGCCGCAGCCACCGCTCGATGTGGGGCTCGGCCTTCGCGGCGGCGAAGTTCCCCGCCAGCATCGCGATCACGAAGCCGATCACCGTGGGCGCCGCCGTCGCGAGCGACGCGATCGCGGGACCGGGACAGAAGCCTCCCAGACCCCATCCCACGCCGAAGATCGCCGCGCCCACGAGGAGCCGCGCGTCGAGGTCTCGCCGCGTCGGCACCAGGAAGCGCCCGCCGAGAAGCGGCGAGCGGCGGCCCTTGAGCGCCTGCCACACCGCCGCGTGGACCGCGATCGCGCCCACCATCACGAAGGCCAGCGACGGGTCCCATCCCCGAAAGAAGCTAAGAAACCCGACGACCTTCTCGGGGCGGGTCATGCCCGCTCGCGCGAGACCGACGCCGAAGAGCGCGCCCGACGCGAGCGACACCGCGTACTGGAGGCCCGTGCGCGGAGACTTCATCCCGACACCGCGCGCGTGACGAGCACCGTGATCGCGCCCGCTGCGATGAAGGTCACCGTCGCCGCGAGGCTGCGCGGAGAGAGCCGCGAGATGCCGCACACGCCGTGACCGCTCGTGCAGCCGTTGCCGACGCGCGTCCCGAAGCCCACGAGGAGCCCCGCCGCGAGAACCGTCGCGGTGGAGCGCCCTCCCGCAGAGAACGCTGCGGGCGTGGCGCCGAACGCGAGGGCGCCGCCCGCGAGCAGACCCGCGACGAAGAGCGCGCGCCACAACACATCACCCGCCGTGGGCGAGAGGAGGCCGCCGACGATGCCCGAGATACCCGTCACGCGGCCGTTGAAGGCCAGCATCAGCGAGGCCGCGATTCCGATGAGCGCGCCGCCTTCGAGGGCGCGAATCCAGTCACCTGGGAAGTTCATGGTGCTCCGACTGCTCGCGCGGCGACGGACCGTCTCCGACCGCCGGGCGTCGGGCTACTACGCAACCCGCGCGCCGCGTCGCAAAGGCCAGCGCTTCGGGCGACTCGACGCTGCGCCCGGCGTTGCACGCGATCGCCGCGCGTTGCGAGAGCGTTTCTCGGTGTTTCATCGGCGCGAGCGATCTCCGGTCAGACGCCTCTCGCACGCGCGTTGCAGTACGATTTGACCATGTCGACCATCCTCGTCCCCCTCGACTTCTCTGACTGCGCGCCGATGGTGCTCACCGAGGCGGTGCGCTTCGCGAGGGCCTTCGCGGCGCGGCTGATCCTGCTGCACGCGAGCGATCCTCCGAGGGGGCTTCCGCTCGGTGCGATGATTCAACCCCCGGGCGGAGGGTCGACGCAGGCCGTCTCGACGGTGCTGCGCGACGACGCCGAGGCGCACCTCGCGCCGTTGCTCGCCGAGGCGCGCAAGCACGGCGTGGAGGTCGACGCGAAGGTGGCCTTCGGACGCGCGAGCCAGGTGATCCTCGACGTCGCCTCGAAGGAGGGCGCCACCATGATCATCATGGGCACGCACGGTCGCACGGGGCTCGTCCGCCTCACGCTCGGCAGCGTCGCCGAGGAGGTCATGCGTCACGCCGAGGTCCCCGTGGTCACGGTGCGCACGAAGCACCACGCGGGCTGCGCCGCCAAGAGCTGCGCCACCTGTCAGCTCGGTCGCACGCAGGTCGAGCTCACCATCAGCGCCGAAGACGTCGGCTGACCGCGCGTCAGTTCCGGTGCGGGTCGCCCGCCCTTCGCGCGCGAAGCTCCGCGACGCGGAGGCTCTCGGAGAAGTCACGGTACACAGTGTCTTCGTAGCGTCCGTGACAAGGCACGCAGCGGCCCACCGTCGCGACGCGCGCCCTCTCGCGCGGGTCGAGCGTGCGAGCGCGAGGTCGCGTGGCCTCTCCGATCGCGGGGTACACCGCGTCGAGCGCGCCCGACGGGTGACATGACGCGCAGGGGCGAGACGCGCCCGTCGTATGCGGATCGAGGGGCGCCCAGAGCGTTCGCTCGACGGGGTGCGCGACGCCGTCGATGGTGAGGGTCATCCCCTCGGTGAAGGTGGTGATGCGATCGTGCCCGTTCACGAGCAGCACGGGGAGGCCGTAGCCGTTCGACGGTGAGACCTCGCGCCAGGCTCCGGGGCGCGCGCTCCCCGCGAGGTGATCGACGTCGTGGCCCGCGGGGTCGAAGGTCGTGTGACAGCCTCCGCAGCGAGGCGTCCAAACGCTGTGACACGCCTGGCAGTCGAGCCTCGCGTGACCGCGGAGCGTGTGATGCGCGGCGTCGGTCCTTCGAGGGATGGTCCTCGCCATGCCGTCGTCCGAGCGCCAGAGCGTCATCGTCGCGCGGTCGGTTCTCCAGAGCGGAACGCCCGCGCCGGTGACCAGCGGACGCGCGTCGCGAGGGAAGGGCGCGCGGCCTCGCCGCAGCCACGCGGCGCGCAGTCGGTCGGCCACGGCGCGGGCGTCATCGTCGAGGGCGTGCTCGGCGGGCGCGTGACAGGTGTCGCAGGTCACGCCGACAGACTCCGACGCGAAGCCGTGCTCGCGACCGTCGCCCATGAGGTCGCGCTCCGTGTGGCAGTCGACGCAGGTCATCGCCGCGCGCGCGTGAGCGTCGGGCGTCGCGCGACCCATCGGGCGTCCGTCGGGGAGCCTCCCCGTCACGCGCGCGTCGCCCTCCGAGAGCTCGACCTCTCCGACGTACGAGAGCGAGATGCGGCCGCTCCGCGCGTGACACCCGCGACAGCGCGAGGCCGACACCGCGGCGGACACGTCGGGGTGGAGCGCTCCCTCTTCGCTCCGCGCCGCGCGTGTGTCGGGCGGCGCGAGGTGACACGCCGTACAGCCACCTCCGCGCGAAGCGAAGCCGTGATCGCCGCGGGACTCCTTGCGTCGCGCGAGGTGGCACGATGCGCAGAGCCTTCGCGCGTGATCTTCTGCGGGCGTCGCCGCGGGCGCGTTCGCCGTGAGCGCGCGAAGGTCGTCTTCGGGGCGCGGCGTCGGGTCATCGCGCTCACCAAATGCGAAGCGATCGACGGCGAGAATCCCGCGGGCGCCGGCCATCGCGCTTCCGAGCACGCGCGCGGTCTCGACGGGGTGACAGGTTCCGCATGTCGCCATCGCGGTGGCGAGGTCGCCTGCGAGCACGTCCATTCCGACGTGCGCCGCGGGGAGTTCGACGGCGCGCGGGTCTCCGCCGTGGCAGACCGAGCAGCCCATCTGTGAGGGATCGTGCGCGAGGCCGAGCCCGCGCGTGTTCGCGTGACACACGAGGCATCCCTCCGCGCGTCGCGCGCCGCCCACGAGCACCGTGGGGGCCGTCACCGAAGGCGCGCTCCGTCGCGCGCGCAGCCCCGCGATCGCTGCGATGGTCGCGAGCGCGAGGAGCGCCAACGGCGCGCGTGAGCGGAGGAGCGGAGACATCGGACGCGAGGGTCGCCCGGTCGGGCGCGTCAGCTCAACAGCCTTCGCGACGACCGCCGCCGCCTCCGCCGCTCGCCGCAGCGGGGGGAGGCGCGACGGGGCAGGGGGCCGACGCGGGCGCAGCGTTGGGATCACCGAAGGCGTGACGGAGCGCGAGGTCGTAGGCGTAGTGGGCGCGCGTCGCGGCGCTGGCCGTCGACGGCGGAGCGGGAGGGTCGACCGTCATGGCGCGGTCCCACGCTTCGATGCCGCCGTCGATCACCGAGACGCTGCGTCCGGCGGCGATGAGTCGACGCGCGACGCGGTCGGCGCGCACCACGTCGCGGGCGGCGAGCACGATGCGACCGTGCTGCGGAGCGTTGCTGATGAGCGCGGCGTCGTCGCGTCCGAAGTTGCACGCGGGCTGCGCCCCACGGAGCGCGTGCTCGGCGTCATCGAGCCCGATCACCACCACGTCGGGGGGCGCCTCGGCGAGCACACGTGCGAGCGCGAAGGGCGTCAGCGTCGCAGGGGCGTGCGTGCGCGTCGGCGCAGCGGCGTGGTGCGGTGCGCCGCGTCCGAAGGCAGCGCCCGCGAGCGCGAGCACGACAGCCACGAGGAGGAGCACGCGGTCGAGCGGAGGGCGGGTCATGACGCGCTCCCGGTGGTGTGCGTGTTGAAGCGGCGCTCGATGCGCTCGCCGCCGATGAAGAACACGATCGCGAGGAGGGTCACGCCGAGCGCGACCACGCCGTACGGGAGGTGAAGCCAGTCGGTGAGGAGCACCCTGCGTCCGCCGCGCTGCGCGAAGCCCGCGATGCGGCTGTAGACGCCTGCGTAGCCGAGGATTCCAGCGGCCGTGCCGAGGAGGAACGCGAGCGCGTCGAGACGACCCGAGACCAGCGCGACGATGCTCGTGCCGGGGCAGTATCCGCCGACCACGAAGCCGACGCCGAAGAGCAGTCCGCCCGCCACCTGCGCGCCGAGGAACGTGGGGTTGACCCAGATCGCGTCGTAGTCGACGAGGCCCGCGGCGCGCAGCAGCGTCAGCCCGAGCATCGTGGTGACGATGGCCGTGAACATCACCTTCAGCACGGTCATGTCGCTGAGATAGAACTGCGCCGCGAGCTTGCGCGCCGAGCCGAAGCCCGCGCGCTCGAGCACGAAGCCGAAGGCGAAGCCCGTGAGAACGGCGAGCGTGTAGGCCACGAAGGTGGCCGGGTGCAGGGGGATCATGTCCACAACCTCCGAACGAACCAGGCGAGCGCGTAGGCGCCGCCGAACACCGCGAACATGAAGGCCCACGAGCCGAGGGCCATCGTCGAACCGCCCGTGAGCGCCTGACCGCTGGTGCAGCCCTGCGCGAGCCTCGCGCCGAAGCCCACGATGGCGCCGCCCACGAAGGCCGAGGCCATGCGGGTCTTCGAAGTGATGCGCGGGCCCTTGTCGACGCCCACCCTCAGTCGACCCGCGGTGACCGCGCCCGCGAGGCCGCCGAGCGCGACGCCGACGACTTCGAAGACGAGCCAGTCGTCCCACCAGCGGCCGCCGTGGGCGAAGTAGGGGCCGAGGTGTCCGTTGGCGGCGACCCACGCGGGCGCCACGGTCTGGAGCGCGCGCGCGATGCCGCGGGTGAAGGCGCCCGACGCGCCGAGTCCGCGGCCGAAGACGACGAACGAGGCGAGGAGCACGAGGCCGAGCGCGACGCCTGCGGCGTAGGGGTTCCAGTACGCGCGGGGCGTCGGCTCGTGGGCGTTGTCAGTGTGTGTTGTGGTGTCCATGACGGTGCCTCACGCGCGGACGAAGGTGACAGACTGGCCCGCGTACACGATCACCACGCGGAGGAGCATTCCCCCGAGCAGCACGAGCGCGGGGACGAGGCGCGAGTGCGAGGCGCGTCCCTTGAGCGCCATGCCTTCGAGCGTCGCGGGGAGGATCAGGCCCCCGAACAGCACGAAGCCCACGAAGACCGGCGCGTACTCGCCCCAGAGCACCAGACCCGCGGCCTCACGAAAGCGCGGACCCTGCGAGAGAAGCGCCGCGAGCCACAGGCCCACCACCACGAGCTCCGCCGCGATGAGCCCGATGTCCGCACGCGCGAGCATCGCAGAAGCGTCGTGATCGCGCTCGATGAGCATCAGCGCCGCGACGCCCGCGGAGGCTCCCGACGCGAGAAAGAGCAGGCCGAGCGCGCCGCTCGACCAGAGCGGTTGCGCGCCCGTCGCCGAGAGCAGAACGCCCGTGTACACGCCGAGGAGCGCGCCGCCCGCGAGTCCGCCGAGCGCGAGTCCACGGAGGTGTGCGCCGCTCCACGCTGCGACGCGACCGACGAGCGAACGCTGGTTTTCAAGGTACTTCGCGAGAAAGGCCGGAGGCAGCGCCATGACCATGAGCGCCATCACGGGGTAGACCGCGAGGAGGATCCACGAGCCCCACGACATCGGCGCGGCGGGCTTGAACGCCGTGTAGAAGCGCCACACGTGGAGCTTGTACGTGAGGTCGAGAAAGAGCGCGCCCATGCCCAGCGAGAGGAGCACCGGCGTCGCGAGGAGTCCGCGGCGCATCGCTTCGGTGACGCCCTCGCGGCCGCGGGTGATGACCACCGCGGAGACCGCGATGAGGAGCCCGGCGACGAGGCCGCCGAGAAAGAGGTAGACGGGGATTTCCCAGCCCCAGTTGATCTCGCCGAGCGCTCCCGCGAGGCTCCGCGTGGACTCGATTTCGACGTGCGGTTCCATGACGTTCTGGCGCTCCTCAGCGCACGTAGGCGACGTGAGGCGTGGTCGCGGATTCGGGTTGAAGCACGTAGAGCGAGGCCCTCCGCGCGCGTCGCGCCACCTCGGTGGTCGGGTCGTCGGCGTCGCCCACGGCGATGGCCTTCGTGGGGCAGACCTCTTCGCACGCCGTCCCGAGGCCGCGGTCGAGGCGGTGCACACAGAGGGTGCACTTGTCGACGTAGCCGTCGGGGTGGACGAAGCGCGCGCCGTACGGACACGCCGCGATGCACGCGCGGCAGCCGGTGCAGAGCGAGCGGTCGATCTGCACGGTGCCGTCGCCGCGGTAGTGGCTCGCGCCCGTCGGGCAGTTGCTCACGCACGGGGCGTCTTCGCAGTGGTTGCAGCGCTCCGAGCGGATCGACAGCGTGACGTTCGGAAAGGCCCCCAGCGCCTCCTGCGTGACCCAGTCGCGGTACATCCCCTCGGGGACGTCGTTCTCGTTCTTGCACGCCAGCACGCAGGCTTCGCAGCCCACGCAGCGGCTCTCATCGATGATCATCACCCTGCGCATGACTCACGCCTCTCGCTGCAGCGACACGAAGTTCCCCCGCATCCCGGTTCCGCCCATCACGGGGTCGACGTCGACGCGCGTGATCATCTCGCCGTCATCGACGCCCTTGCCCTTCGCGTAGCGGAGCCCCTTCGCGGTGTGCCCCCACCCGTGCGGCAGGAACACGCAGTCGGCCCGGATGCGCTCGGTGACCTTCACCGCCACGGGCTCGCTGCGCGCGCCGTCTTGATTGACCATCCGCACGCGGTCGCCGTTGCGCACGCCGAGGCGCTCCGCGGCCGACGCGTTGAGCCACAGGCGGTCGCCGTGCGTGAGCTCCCCGAGCTGGCGGTTGTTCGCCGTGCGCCCGAAGGTCTGCGCCGGGGCGCGACCGTAGAGCAGCCTGAAGAAGCCCGCGGGCGGATCGGCGGGGCGTCGGTACACGGGCATCGCGGCGAAGCCGCGCTCGCGCAGCCGCGGAGACGACAGCTCGATCTTGCCCGAGGGCGTGTGGAACGTGGGCGTCGCGCCCTCCTCGATGGTGCTCGCGCGCTCGGGTCCCACCACCACGCCGTCGCGCTTGAGCGCGTCGAAGTCGAGGTTCGAGAGGCGGCAGCGCGTGCGGAGGTAGTCTTCGATGTCGGTCCACGGAAAGAACGCGCCGAGTCCGAGCTTCTCGCTGAGGTTCTTCGCGATCCACCAGCCGGGCTTCGCGTCGCCGGGCGGCGCGACCACGGGCTGACGGAGCGAGACCGCCCCGCGTCGCCATGAGAGTCCGAGGAGGTCGTCGTAGCGCTCGAGGTACGACGCCTCGGGGAGCACCACGTCGGCGTAGCCCACGATCTCCGACGGGATCACGTCGACGGCGACGAGGAGGTCGAGCGCCTGGATCGCGCGGATCGTCTCGGCCTTCTGCGGAATCGACTGGATGAGGTTGGTGCCGTACACGAACCACCCGCGGATCGGGTACGGATCGCCGTCGAGCGTCGCGCGACGGAGCCCCTGCGAGAGCGGTTCGGCCGCGAAGGGAGCCTCGTTGGCCCTGCGATCGGCGGGCGGACGCGCGGTCGGAAACGGCGGCGACGGATACGGTGCGAGGCGCATCCCGGCGGGGAGAAAGAAGCCCCCGCGGTGTCCCCACGCGCCGAGGAGCGCGTCGAGAATTGCGATCGCGCGAGAGCGCTGCGTGTCGTCGGCGCCGTACCAGGTGGCGTGGCGTCCGGGGTGGACGAGCGAGGCGGGCGCGGCGGCGGCCATGCGACGCGCGGTGTTTCGAATGAGCTCGGGGTCGAGCCCCGTCTCTGCGGCGGCCCACTCGGGGGTGAAGGTCGCGACGTGCGCGGTGAGCTCGTCGAGGCCCTGCGTGTAGCGCTCGACGTACTCGCGCTGATAGCGGCCCTCGGTGATGAGCACGTGGATCCACGCGAGCAGGAGCGCCGTGTCGGTGCCCGGTCGAATGGGCATCCAGGTGCGGGCCTTCGAGGCCGCGACGGAGTGCCTGGGGTCGACGACGATGAGGTCGCCGCCCTTCGCGACGAAGTCGGCGAACTCCTGCACCTGCGTGTTGTGCATGTTCTCGCCGAGGTGCGAGCCGATCAGCACGAGGCAGTTCGAAGATGAGATGTCGAGCACCTCGGGCGAGCCCGGCTCGGCGCCGAAGGTGAGGTCGAAGGCGACGTCGCGAGGACCGCGGCATTGTGCGAACGAGGGCGCGGTGACGTTGCTCGTTCCCCACGCGCGGAAGAGGTGCTTGAACCACGAGGCGCCGGCGCCGTGGTTGAACATCGCGATGGCCTCGGGGCCGTGCGCGCGACGGATGGTCTGCATCTTGTCGGCGATGAAGCCGAGCGCGACGTCCCACGAGACCGCTTCGAAGCGGTCGGAGCCGCGCGGGCCGACGCGGAGGAGGGGGCGCGCGAGGCGGTCGGGGTCGTGGGCGAGTCCGGCGCCGCCGGTTCCTCTCGGGCAGAGCCGTCCGAGCGAGAGCGGGTGCAGCGGGTTGCCCTGGATCTTGGTGACGCGACCGTCGCGGACGTGCGCCTGGATCCCGCACTTCCAGAAGCAGAGCTCGCAGACGGAGCGGACGACCTCACCGTCGGTGTGAGGGTCGATCACGCTCGCGTGCGCGCCTGCGCCGCGGAGGGCCGAGT
>JBPOHC010001127.1:0-2372 GCA_052035985.1 Myxococcota bacterium
CTCATTGCCTGGTGAGACCGTGACGATCCCTTCGCCCGACCGCGTGGCGCCGTGCGCGACCCCCGCGGCGCCCGAGGCGTTGCGGATCGCGGTCCCGAGCCCGACGCGCGCAGACGATCGAGGGCCCGAGCCCGCGCAAGGCCCCTACACGGTCGAGATCGACGGCGACCGGGTCTGCATCCGCGGCGCGCAGGGGATTCACGGCCACGCGTCGCGCGCGTGGCCCGCGAGCGGCGGCCTCGTCGGCGTCACGTACGAGCCCGCCGGGGCAGCGCGACTCCGCTGCGAGCTCCGCGACGCCACGTAGCGTCACCGGTGACCCCGCGGGCCGTGCGCCCCCCCGATCCTCGCGTCCACGCTGCTCGTCGCGTGCCCCTCGACGGACGGCTCTCGCCCGAACGTAAGCGCCTCGGCCGTCGGCGCCTCCCTAACAGGCTCGACGACCGTGATGCGGAGCGCGATGGCCTTCACCCTCGCCGGGGTGCTCGTGGCCCCCCAATGCGCTCGAGCGAGACCGCGAGCTCGCGCAGCGTCTGCCTCATCCGCCGAACGATCGTTCGATACCGTACGATCTCGTTCGTACTCGAACGATCTCGTTCGCGCAGCGGCTTGCAAGGCCTCACGGCGCGGGACAGGTGACCGCCCTCTGAGGTTCCCCCGATCGGGTGGCTCTCTCACACTTTGCGTGAATCACGCCGCGAGGAGGACACGGCATCGGAGTAGGTCGAAGTTGGCGCGGCCGTACATCTGCCGCTTCACGAGTTTCAAGCGCGTGATCTGGCCCTCCGACTGCGCGTTGCTCCAGGACGCCGTCAGGGCCGCGCGAAGCGCATCGCCGCCTTGTTAGAGACCGGCTGCGAAGTCTGGACGGATGAGATGTCGCAACGATGCGCGTCCTCGAGCCATCGCTCGATGGCCTCGCACCGGACGATGGGCTGCGCGCCGTGCGTCACACAGCACTCGCGCACGATCCCGACGAAGCGCTCGATGAGGGCGACGCCTCTCATCGGGCGATCTGGCGCTGGTAGTAAGACTTCGCCTCCCGTGGGGCCGTCGCCGATCGAACCAAGCGAACGTTCTTGTGCCCGTTCCACTCCGAGCGCTGCACGTGGAGGGAGCTGCGCTGCGCGTCGACGTCGGTCCACTCGACGCCGATGATCTCACTGAAATGAATCGGCCGAGCGTCGCGCGCATCTACCCGCACGGTGGCACACGGTCAGCCCCTCGCGCGTCGAGTTGCGCTCGCCTTCCTGACATTGGTCGCGGGTTGCGCGGCGACGCTGCCGCCGGCGCGAACTCCGCGGCCCGCAGGGCCAGTTCGCGTGATCCGTGAGGTCGAGGTGCTCGCCGTCGAGGACATCGACCCGCGCGCGACGAGAACCACCGCCGCGGCGACCTCTTCGCGTGCCTCCGACGTCTCGCGCCGGGCGATGGCCGTCACCAATGGCAGCTACGACAACCCCTGTTTCGCTCTTCGCTGAGTGTCTTGACCTCAAGGGGACAGGGCGGTGCTCGTGTCAGCCCGAGGGTACTCGTGTCGCGGGCTTCGCGAGGAACGAGTAGAGGGCCGGCAGCACCACGAGCGTGAGGAGCGTCGAGGAGAGGAGCCCGCCGATCACGACCGTGGCGAGCGGTCGCTGCACCTCGGCGCCCACGCCCTGACTGAAGGCCATCGGCAGGAAGCCCATGCCCGCGACGAGCGCGGTCATGAGGACGGGTCGAAGTCGCTCCTCGGCGGCCGTTCGAATGGCCTCTCGCGCGTCGATCCCCCGGTCGAGCTCGCGACGGATGGTCGAGGCCAGCACCATGTCGCCGAGGACCGCGACCCCGCTCACCGCGATGAATCCGACCGCCGCCGAGATCGAGAACGGCATGCCGCGAAGCCAGAGCGCGGCGACGCCCCCGACCGCCGCGAAGGGCACGCCCGTGAACACGCGGACGGCGTCGAGGAGGCGGCCATAGGTCGCGTAGAGGAGCGCGAAGACGAGGAAGAGCGCGAGGGGCACGACGAAGAGGAGCCGAGCGCGAGCCCGCTCCAGGTGCTCGAACTGCCCGCCGAAGGTCACCGAGTAGCCGGGTTTGAGCGCGGCCTCCCGTGCGATCCGGCGCCGAGCTTCGGCGACGAAGGATGCGATGTCGCGACCGCGCTCGTTGGTCTGCACGACGGCGCGACGGCGCGCCCACTCCCGCTGGATCGTGGAGGGCCCCGTCTCCGCGCGGATCCGCGCGAGCCGCGCGAGGGGCACCTGCGTCCCGTCGGGCGCCGCGACGAGCAGCCGACCGATCGCGGTCGCGTCCTGGGCGCGCTCCGGCGCAATGCGCACGGCTACTGGGAAGCGACGCTGCCCCTCACGGAGCTCGGCCACCTCGAC
>JBPOHC010000301.1:0-15638 GCA_052035985.1 Myxococcota bacterium
AATCGCGCAAAGAACCGGCGGCCGTAAGGACGCCGGGAGCGATCTCAACGCGACGCCCTGGCGGCGGTCACGACGCCGGGAGCGATCTCAACGCGACGCCCTGACGGCGGTCACGACGCCGGGAGCGATCTCAACGCGACGCCCTGGCGGCGGTCACGACGCCGGGAGCGATCTCAACGCGACGCCCCGGCGTCCTTACGGCCGCCGGTTCCTGCCCGGTGCTCCACTCACACCAATCTGGGACGGTAGTGCTACTGCTGCGGCCAGCCGGGGCCGTTGCCCTGTCCGCCCTGCTGCGAGAACCCGCCCTGCTGCGAGAACCCGCCCTGCTGCGAGAACCCGCCCTGCGGCTGCGCCTGGAATCCGCCCTGCTGTTGTTGCTGCGGATAGCCCTGCTGTGAGGCGAAGCTGCCTTGCTGCTGCGGATATCCCTGCTGCTGCGGATATCCCTGCTGCTGCGGATATCCCTGCTGCTGCGGATACCCGCCCTGCTGCGGATACCCCTGCTGCTGCGGATACCCGCCCTGCTGCGGGTAGCCCATCGCGTTGCCGACGGCGGGCGCCGATGCGCTGCGCTTGCTGCGCGCGATGAACATGGCGACCGAGACCATGAGCAGCATGACGCCGCCGCCCACGGCCATGGTGCCCTGCTGGCGGTGGGTGCGGGCGCGCGAGTACCAGAAGCTCGAACTCAAGCCGTAGCTGCCGTAGGAGCTCGACGAGCGCTCGCTGGCCCAGCGGTCGGCGCGGTCGGCGTCGCTGAACTCGCTCGCCGCGAAGCCGAAGCTCCCGATCGCGAAGAGCAGCATGAAGATGCCGCCGACGAGGAGCCCACCGCCGCCCGACGAGGGCGCGAGCGCGACGGCCTGCGCGCCGGCGACGGGAGCCTGTCCCATGAGGGCCTGCGCGATGTCGTTGCGCATGCGGTTGACGTCGCCCGACACGACGAGCCACACGATGCCGAACGCGAGGAGCCCGGGGAGGATCCCCGAGAACACGATCCCGAGCGTGAGGATGAGTTGCACGGCCATGCTGGGAAAGGCCCAGATGAGCTTCGCGCGGCCGGGTCCGGCGGAGCGGATGAGCACGCCCGTGGCGGAGCCCGCGCCCACGGTCACGTAGCTGCCTCGCACGGTGTACGTGTAGCCGGGCATCATCGATTGCAGCCACTGGACGACCTGCTGCGGGTTGTCGAGCGGCATCTGGGATGAGACTTCCATCGCGTCCTTTGCGGCGGGCGGTCGTCGGCGGCGCGCGTGCCGTCGCGCATCCCCACCCGCGCGAGGCGCCGGTATCACCCGCGCTTCGAAGCCGCGTCAAGCGGGCGGCGACGCGCGGTCGCTTCAGCGGCGGCATCGCGTTCGAGCACCCTGCGCCCCTTCACGCGGGCTGGTCGTCGTGCGAGCCTCCGCGCCATGCGAATCCTGCTTGTCGGAGCCCTCGTCGCCGCCGTCGCCGCCTGCGGAGACGGCTCCGGTGGAACTGGCACCGAGACACCCGACGCCTCGTCCCCCGTCGACACCTCTACGCCCACGGACACCAGCGAGCGCGACGCGGCGAACGACGTCGCGGCCCTCGACGACGTGACCGCGCAGCCCGACGTGACTGCGCAGCCCGACGTCGCGATCGACGCGAGCGCGCCCGACGTCACCGCGCAGCCCGACGTCACCGCGCAGCCCGACGTCACTGCGCAGCCCGACGTGACCGCGCGTGACGTGACCGTGACCGACGTCACCGCGCCCGACGCCTCGGTGATCGACGCGCCCTCCGTCGACGTCGCGATCACCGATGTTCCCGTCGCCGATGTGCGCATGCCCGACGCGGCCACAGACACGCCCGCGACCGACACGCCCGTTGCCGACGCGTCGACCGATGCGCCCGCGAGCTGTCCCGCGATGCCCGCGTGCAACGCGGCGCCGCCCTCGCTCGGCGCGACGGCCTCGTGGCGGCACCTCACGACGCGCATCACCGTCGGCCTCGGCGGGCCGCGCCACCGCGGCAGAGACCTCTTTCTCCGCGCCGACGAGCCCCAGTGGGCGATGGCGAAGTTCGCCTACGGCATAAACGACGACGACCTCAACGACGAGGACGTCGACATCTACCTCCTGCGCGACTGCGCCTCGCGGTGGGAGCTCCTCGGCACCGCGGCCACGTCGGCCAACGGGTCGCCGCACGCGACCGTCGAGGGCGTCGCCGACGACGGCGGACGGGTCTACTTCCCGATCCCCGCGGCGCAGCGGCTCGGCGTGGGGTGGCACAAGCTGCTCTTCGTCGTGCGGGGCGATCACTCGACGACGGTGCAGTGGATCAACGTGCTCCCCTCGGGCGCGCGCGTCGTGGTCACCGACGTCGACGGGACGCTCACCGAGAGCGAGAACGCCGCGCTCCTCGCGCTCCTCACGGGTCCTCCGCCGGGCGCGAACGCGGGCGGCGCCGACATGATCCGCGCCCTCGTCGACCGCGGCTATCAGGTCTTCTATCTCACGGCGCGCCCCGAGTGGCTCGAGGCCGCGACGCATGACTGGCTCACGCTGCGAGGCTTTCCCCGCGGGATCGTGCACACGACCCTGGGCTTCACCGGCGCCACGGGGGCGCCCGCGGTGACCTTCAAGACCACCGAGCTCACGGCCCTCCGCACGCGCCTCGGGAGGGCGCCCGACTACGGCTTCGGCAACACCGACTCCGACTCCGCGGCCTACGCGTCGATCCCGGTCCCCACGGCGGGCGCGTTCTACTACCAGTTCGCGGGCGACCTCCGCGGCGGCACGCGCGTCGACGACTACACCACGCTCGTCCCGCGCTTCCGCGCGCTCCCCCTCGTCTGTCGCTGAGAGAAATCTACCGCGCGCAGAGCCCGTCGAGGTGGCGCACGAGGCCACGCTTCGGGTCCACCGACACGCGCGCCCCCGACACCCACGGACGGTTCTCTGCGCCGTGACCGAAGGGCGCGTTCCACAGCACGGGCGCGCCCAGATCGGCCAGGCGCTCGCGGCACACGTCTTCGACGGTCACGCCGTCGGCGCCCGCTTCGCAGCCCGAGAACTCACCGAGCACCACCGCCGCCACGCCGCGCAGCGCGCCCGACGCGCGCAGCGTCGTGAGCATCCGATCGACGCGGTAGGGAGCCTCGCGAATGTCTTCGAGCATGAGCACCGCGCCGCGCAGGTCGAACTGCCACGCCGTGCCCGCGAGCGCCGCGATGAGCGCGAGGTTTCCGCCGAGCGCGATGCCCTCGACCGCGCGCCCCGAATGGATCGCCGTGAGGCCGTCCCACGGGGCGGGGATCTCGCCCTCGATGATCGACCAGAGCTCCTCGCGGTGGGGGTCTCCGCGGCCGAGCGCGGTGACCATCGCGCCGTGCACCGAGCGGGCGCCCGCGCGCGCCCAGAGCGCGTGGAGGGCCGTGACGTCGCTGTATCCGACGATGGGCTTTGGGTCCGCCGTGAGCGCCGCGAGGAGGTCATCGCCCGCGCGTTCGAGCACGCGCGTCGCGCCGTAGCCTCCGCGCGCCGACCAGATGCAGCGCACGTTGGGGTCGCGCAGCGCCTCGAGGAGGGCGCTCAAGCGCGCGCGGTCGTCGCCTGCGAGAAAGCCCTCGCGGCCGTACCAGCGGACGTCGTCGGTGACCTCGGCGCGCGCGCGTAGCCACTCGATGCCGCGGTCGAAATCCTCGCGAGGAAAGGGGGACGACGGTGCCACCACCGCCACGCGGCGCGACGAGCTTCCCATAGCGAGCGCGAGCATCGTCGTCGGAGGGGGCTCCGGTCAACGGTCGCCTTCGTGGTATGCACCGCGCCCGTGGAAGACCACCCCTGCGGCTGTCACCTCGTTCATTACCCGCGACGCGTCGTCCTCACGGGAGGCCCCGGGGCGGGCAAGACGACCACGCTGGGCATCCTGCGCAGGTACCTCTGCCCGCACGTGTCCATCCTCCCCGAGTCCGCGAGCATCTTGTTCTCGGGGGGCTTTCCTCGCTTCGAAGACGAGGCGTCGAAGCGCGCCGCGCAGCGGGCCATCTTCTGCGTGCAGCACGAGGTCGAGTCGATGCCGCCGTTCTCGACCGACCGCGCGGTGACCCTCTGCGACCGCGGCACCGTCGACGGCCTCGCGTACTGGCTCGGCGACCCCGCGGAGTTCTGGGCCGCGCTCCACACCACCCACGCGGCCGAGCTCGCGCGCTACGACGTGGTGATCCACCTCCGCACGCCGCGCGACGGGCTCTACCAGCGCTCCGCCGTGCGCACCGAGACCATCGAAGAGGCGCGCGCCATCGACGCCCGCATCGAGGCCGCGTGGGCGCCGCACCCGCGCCGTCACCTCATCGAGGCCGAGCGAGACTTTCTCTCGAAGGCCCTGCACGTGCTCGACATCGTGCGGAGCGTGGTGCCCGAGTGCTGCAAGACCCTCGACGGCGTCATGACGTGATCTTGCCCCGCGCGGCGCGCTCGCACGAAGATCCGCCGCCATGACGACTTCGACGAGCTTCGACGTGCGCCGCCCCGTGGTGCGATCGTATCTGCCTCCCTACCTCGAGAACGCCGTGAAGCACGTGAGAGCGGGCGGTCACGCGGTCATCCGAGCAACGCCCTCGTGGTACCTGCTGCTCCCCTGCGACGACGAGGGAGACATCCCCGAGCTCTCCGCGTGGTCGCTCCTCGACCTGGGCGTCGAGCAGCACACGCGCGTGCGCACGGGCGCCGCGAAGGGGCTCGTGAGGGCGCGTGTTCCCGCGAAGGTGCGCCCCATCGTCGAGGGCTGGCTCGAGCGCGACAGCGTGGAGCGCAAGTCGGTGACCACCGTGACGCTCGACTGCGTGGCGTGCGGCGCGTGCTGTCGCGAGAACGACGTGCTGCTCGAGCGCGAGGACTTCAAGCGCTGGCGTGACGGCGGTCGTGAGGACCTCGCAAGCGCAGACTTCCTCCGCGCGAAGAAGCGGAAGCTCAAGCTCCTCCCGAACGGCGACTGCGTTCACCTCCGGGGGAACCTCTGCGGCATCTACGACATGCGGCCCAACAACTGCCGGGCCTTTCCTGCGGGGAGCGAGTGCTGCCTCTTCGCGCGCGAGGAGGCCGCCGAGAAGGCTGCGAAGGGATGATTACGAGCGCATCGCGCGCACGGCGGCCGAGACGATCTTGCCGTCGACCGTGGCGCCCGTGGTCTTGAGGTGCTTCATCGCGACGCCCGTGGCGGCGCCGTCGTTGGGGGCGGCCTTCACCGCGGCGGCGACGGGCGCGAGCGCGGCGACCACGCCCTCGGCGTCGAGGCTCTTCGGGAGCAGCGTGTTGAGCACGGCGATCTCGGCGGTGAGGGTCGCGCGCGTCGCCTCGTCGGTGGCCGCGGCGCGGGTCTCCTCGTTCGACTTCACGAGCTTGCGGAGCACGCCGAGACAGTCCTCGTCGGTGGCGTCGCGGCCGTGGCGCGCGGCGATCGTGTCGATCTCGCCGAGGGCCACGTTGAGCACCTCCTTCGTGACGGTGTCGCGGCTCTTGAACGCCTCCGTGCGGCGCTTGCGGATCTCTTCGATGAGCATTGGAAAGCCTATATCCTCCCCGTTCGCACACGCTTCGGGGCGACGGGGACGCGCACGGTAGCACCGTTCCGCCGTTTGTCAGCGCGGGCGTTGATCTCCGAGCGCTCGCGCTGACACACTCATCGCCCCGTGACCTGGACGCTCAAGCCCTACCGCGCCCTCTCGCTCGACGAGCTCTACGCCGTGCTCACGCTGCGTCAGCGCGTGTTCGTGGTCGAACAGAACTGCCCCTACCTCGACAACGACGGACACGACCACGAGACCCTGCACCTCTGGCACTCCGACGAGAGGGGCGCCGTCGACGCGTACCTCCGCATCTTCGGCCCCGGCGTGAAGTACGCCGAGTGCTCGCTCGGACGCGTCGTCACGGCGCCCGAGGTGCGGCGCACGGGGCTCGGTCGTCAGCTCGTCGAGCGGGGCCTCGTCATCGTCGCGCTCTCGTTCGGAAAGTCTCCCGTGCGCATCTCCGCGCAAGCGTATCTGGAGCGCTTCTACGGCGAGTTCGGCTTCGTGCGCGAGGGCGAGAACTACCTCGAAGACGACATCCCCCACTGCGCGATGGTGCGTTCCCCGCAGTGACGGTCGCTCAGTCGGTGCGCTCGACCTTCCAGAGTCCGTCTTCGCGGACCAGGCGCGCCACGTACGTACCCGCGGCGCCGTAGGTGAGCGACGCGCGGTCGCCCGACACGTCGATCACCGCGCCGCGATCGAGGGCCTCGACCATGCGTCGCAGCACCTCCCTGTCGCGCTCGGAGCGCGCGCCAGACCACGCGTCACGGAGCGCCTCTTCGGCCGTGTGCGAAGGCGCTCCCGCGTCGCCCGAGGGCTGTGAAGAGGCCATGCGGAGCTGCGTCGCGACCTCGCGCGGCGCGAGTCGCAGGAGCACGTCCCACCGCGATCGCTCGACGGCGCGCGCGAAAGACTTGAGCGCCTCGCGCGGCGTTCGCTGCGGATAGAACTCGAAGCTCGAAGGGTCTACGCGCCAAGCGCCGTCTTCCCAGAGAAGCGACACGCGGTCGCCGCCGGGGAGCTCGACGCGCGCGGTGAGGGGCGCGCTGCGGTCGGCGCGTTCGAAGTCGTCGGCCACGCCGCGGAGCTCGTCGGGCGACGCTCGCGCGGCGCGTTCGAAGGCCTCGAAACTGAGTGTTCGTTGCGTCGACGACGAGAGCAGCGCGTACGCGTCGGCGTAGCGCGACTCACGGAGCGCTTGCGAGTACGCGGTGACGGCGTCGACGGGGCCCGGCGAGAGCGCGCGGCACGCGACGAGCGCGAGGAGGGTGACAGGGAGTGAGAGTCGCCGGAGCACGGCGCGAGGCTACACCAAAGCGGTCACGCGCGATCGAGGCGTTCGCGCAGCCACGCCGCCGTGGCGGGGTAGAGATCGTGCGAGGCGCGGCTCCCCACGACGGCGCCGACGTGTCCGCCGGGGACCTGGAGCACCTGCGTGTCGCTCGATCCCGATCGCTCGATGAGGGCCTTCGCGGCGGGGAGCGGGCAGATGGTGTCGCGGTCGGCGCCGATCACGAGCACGGGGCAGGTGATGCTCTTGAGGTCGACGCGCTGACCCTTCACGCGGTGCTCGCCCTTCACCAGAAGGTTCTTCTGGTAGAGCTCGGTGATGTACGTCCGGTAGGCCGCGGCGGGGAAGGGGATGTTGTCCTTTCCCCAGGTCTCCATCGCGTAGAAGCTGTTCATCGCGGCGCGGTTCGAAGCGCGGTCGAGGAGGTTGATCGCCTTCGAGAGCTCGAGCGAGGGGCGCATCGCCGAGAAGCCGCTCTGCATCTGCTGCGGCGAGACGTTGCCCGCGTCGGCCACGGCGTCGGGGTTGAACCACGCGGGCTGCACGAGGTGACCGAGGAGCCCCGACTTCTCGAAGTCGAAGGGCCCCGCGAGGTTCACCAGGGCCGCGACGTTCTCGGGGTGCAGCGCGGTGTAGATCCCCGAGAGCGTGGCGCCCATGCAGTACCCGAGGATGCCCACCTCGGACGCGCCCGAGTGGCGCTTCACGCGGCGCACCATGCGGTCGAGGCGGTCGAGCACCTCGTCCCAGGTGAGGTGACGGTCCTCGTCGCGGGGAATGCCCCAGTCGAGGAGATACACGTCGTGGCCCGCGTTGTTGAGCGCCTCGACGAAGCTCGACCCCTTGCGAAGGTCGAGCACGTACCACCGGTTGATCATCGACGGGACGATCAGCAGCGGACGCCTCGGCGCCGCGGCCGCTCCCTCGGGCCGACGGAAGCGGTAGAGGCTCGCGGGGCCGTCGCGAAAGAGCGTGTCCTTCGGCGTCGGCGCGAGCTCGGGGAGCTCTCGCACGTCACGTCCGAAGACCGTGTGCATCAGGGCCTCGGAGAACGCGCCGGTGGCCTTCTCCGTGAGATCGATCAGGGTGTGGATCATCGCTGCGCTGGCTCCGAGGTCGTGCGGTGGCTCAGCGGGGCGTGAGCATCTCGAAGGTGCGGCGCGTGGCTTCGAGCGAGAGCTTGCGCCACTCGGCGCCGAGGGTGGACGCGTAGTTCATGGTCTCGGTGGCCATGCGGGCGCTCTCGCCCACCATCGTGCGGGCGTGGGTCATCCCCTGCGACTCGAGGCGGCTGTACTCGTCCCAGAAGGCGCGCGTGCGCTCCATGCCGTCGGCCATCGCCTTCTGAAAGCTCTCGGCCCCGAACATCGCGGGAAAGGGGAACGCGCTCGGGCTCTTGGTGCTGCTCTCGGTGCTCATCGCGGGTGTGCTCCGTCTGTGCGGCGTCGGATTGTTGCGGTGCGAAGCGGTCGAAAGACCGTTTTCGTGGCTCCAATCTACGCGCGGAGGTCACCGTGTCAAGACTTTATTGTGCGGTGCACAAAACCCGATCGTCAGCTCTTCTTGCGCGCGGACGTCTTGCTCGAAGCGGTCTCGCGCTTCTTCGCGGGACGCTCGACGACCTGCGATGCTGCGCCGCGAAGAGACCGCTTGAGCTCGTCGAGCTCGCGGCGGATCGACTCGATGCTCGACGCGTCGGACTGCGCGGGCGACGGGTGCGCCTCGGCCGTCGCGGTGGCGACGACGTCGGGCATGGGGGCCTCGGGCGGCGGAGGCTGATGCTGCGGCTGCGAGAAGGCGGGCGGCGAGTAGGGCTGCGAGGGCATCCACGGACCGGGCATCACGCTCAGCATGCGCGAGATGACGTTGCCCGCGGCGAAGGGCATCGCGGCGAGGGGGTTGTAGGGGGCGATGGCCTGCACGCCCTGGCGCGCCTGCTGGTAGAGCTCCAGCGCGGCGCTGAGCCAGCGGCCGAAGAACTCCGAGAGCGCGTCGTCGTTCATGCGGATGAGCTGCGTGAGGATCGGCACCGACAGGAACTGCGCGGCGCCGCGGCCCTCGATGATGATCTGCGCGAGCGTGGCCTGCGTGAGGTCCTCGCCCGACTGCGCGTCGAGCACGCGCGCCTCGGCCCCGCGACGGATGCTCTCGGCCAGCTCGTCGAGCGTGATGTACCGGCTCTCGGCCGTGTCGTAGAGCCGACGGTTGCTGTACTTCTTGATCACCCGCTGCGGCGTGGGGCGGTTCATGGGCGCGGAGTGTATCCGAGGCGCGAGCGCGGTGCGCCACCGATCTTGTGCGCCGCAACACGGCGCGGAGGCGCTTCACGCGCGGCGTCGGAGCGTGAGAGCATCCGCGCCCGTTGAGCGCCCAGAGAGACGACGTACCCATCGCCACCGCCGCGTGGCGCATCGCCGCAGACGTGGCGATCTACCGCCTGCGCAAGCGCGAGATGGGCAACCTCGCGACGAGCCTCACGCTCGCCGTGGCCCTCGGGCTCCGCTGGCCCGACGTGGCGACGCGCGCGCTCTTCGGCGCCGTGCTCAACCTCTTCGTCTACCTCGTGAACGACTGCTTCGACGTCGCCATCGACCTGCGCGCGCCGGGGCGAGACAACGTTCGAACGAGCTTTCTCGCGGCGCACATCGGCGTGGGGTGGGGCGTCTCGGCGGCGCTCGGTCTCGGCCTCGCGGTGCTCGGCGCGCTGCACTCGTCGGGGCTGCTCATCACGGCCCTCGTGAACGCCGTGGTGATCTTCGCGTACTCGGGATTCCTCAAGCACAAGCCCGGCGCCGACCTCGTCGCGATGGGCGTGTGGGGCGTCTCGATGGCCATGACGGGCTTTCCCCTCTCGTCGGTGGCGGGGTGGCGCCTCGCGTCGCTGCTCGGGCTCCTGAGCATGGTGACCGAGGCCGTGCAGGTGCTCCGCGACGAACCCTCCGACCGCGCCGCGGGCGTGCGTACGACGGCCGTGGTGTGGGGCGCGCGCGCGACCTCGCGGCTCGCGAAGGTGCTCATCCTCGCGTCGGCGATCTACGCGGCGACGATGATCCATCCCGCGGGCATGGTGCTCGCGCTCGGGGTGTTCGTCCCGCTGCGACCCGACCGCGCCGCGCGCTCGTGGGACGCCCTCCGCGTGCTCTTCGGCCTCACGTGGCTCGCGCTCCTCGCGCTCCACGCGTGGCGCTGAATCACTGCGAGGGCTCCGCGACGAGGGCGTCGAAGATCGCGCCGTTGCCCGCGCTCGCGGGCGCGCGTCCGAGGCAGCGCGCGGTGAAGACGTGCGGGCCCGCCGAGAGCGCGCGCGGCGCCGTGGGAACGCCTCGCACGAAGCGGCGAACGGGCGCGTAGCCCTCCCAGGTCATCATCCTGTCGCCGTCGATGAGGATGTCGTAGCGGCCCGAGTCGGGCGCCACGATGCCGTCGAGTCGGAGCGTGAAGGTGCCGCCGACGATGACGTCGAAGGGGATGTCGAGCGTGTCGCCGGGATCGGCTTCGAAGACCGCGAGGGCGCGCTCTCCGCTCGACTCGAGGCCGCAGCACTCGACCGTGTGCAGGATCGCCGCGCCGAGCCCGTCGGGTCTCTGAAGCGAGGGCCACGCGCGTTCGAACTCGAGCTGGAGACCGGGGCCCGGCGGGGGGATGCGAGCCCGCAGCGCGCGACCATCACGGAGCACGAGCCACACGGGGAGCTCCGGGTGCGCGCGCCGCACGTCGGTCTCGCCCGCGCGGTCGTCGTGCACGATCACGCGGCGTCCGCGGTCGCGCCACGGGTCGAGCGCCACGAGGTACGAGTGCACGTCGGGAAAGATCACGAGGCCCCGATCGATGTGCTCGCGCTCGAGGAGCTTTCGAAGGTCGATGCGCTGCGACTGCCAGTGCTCCGTGATGAGCACTCCCGCGCGCCACCGCGGGGGATGGGCCACGAACGCCAGCGCGGCCATCGAGAGGAGCATCGCGCCTTCGATGACGTCGGAGCTCCAACGCGGAGAGGCGCCGTCTCGGGCGCGCGCGAGGCGGGCGAGCGCCGCGGCGATGAGCGTGGCCGTGAAGGGCGTCGCGGGGAAGACGTGCCGCGCCCCGTGGATGATCCCGTTGCCGTAGTAGAAGAGCCCGTACGAGGCCGTGAGGAGCACCGCGAAGAGGGCCACCACGAGCGCCTCGAAGGTCGGCGCCGCGACGACGCCAGCGAAGCCCGCCACGGTGACCACCGCGAGGCCGTAGAGCTCCGCGCCGTGGAGCCCCGTTCGCTCTCGGATGAGCCGCAGCGCGTCGTCGGGCGTGTACCCGTCGGCGCCGAAGGAAGCGCGCTCGCCGGGGTGCTCCACGCCGCAGCCGACCTCCTTGCCGAAGCCGAGGTGGAGGCAGCGCCGCGGCCAGTCGCTGCGGTCCGCGTAGTCGAGCACGGTGGCCCTGCGGTACGACCCCGTAGCCGCCTTCTGCTGCGCCGCAACAAGGGCCACGAAGGGCAGCGCGCAGGCGACCGCGATCACCACCATGCGCAGGGTCACCGTGCGCCGCACGAGGGGGCCCGCGAGCGCCACCGCGGCCACCGTGCCGAGCACGAAGCCGTCGAGCATGCGACCGCTGAAGAGCCATCCGCCGCAGAGGCCCATCGCGGCCGCGAGGCGCACGGACGGACGCTCTCGGAGCTCGAGCGCGGCGGCGATGGCGAAGGCCGCGAGGGCGCCCGTGAAGGCGTGCGAGAGGAGGTCGGCGGTCTCGAGCGCGCGGGCGTACGAGGGCACGACGAGCAGCAGCGAGAGGCGCGTGATGTACGTGTCGCGAAAGGCCACGCGGGCGAGCGCGGCCTGCGAGAGCGTGAGGAGCACCGAGGTCACGAGCGCCGCGGCGAGGAAGGCGTCCCACCGCGCGAAGAGCGCGACGAAGAGGGGGTAGCCCGGCACGAACACGCCGTGCAGAGGCCCGTCGACGCCTTCGAAGAGGAATTTGGCCGCGTGCGCGAGGCGCGGCGCTTCGAGGGGGATCGCGAGTTCGAAGTGCGACAGCGGACGCGACTGCGCGACGTACATGCACGCGTCGCCCGACACCACCTGACCGTGCATCGGGACGCGCTGCACCCACCCCGTGATCGCGGCGCTGAGGGCGGTGCAGACGCCCACGAAGACGCCCTCGCGCGGCCCCAGGAGCGCCTTGCGCAGCGCCCTCCCCACGGGAGGAATCGCGACGCACACGAGCGCCCCGAGGAGCGCCGCGCCGAGGGCGATCTGCGAGCCACGATCGCGCGCGCTCGCGACGAGCTCGGGCCACGAGAAGCTCACCCAGAGGGCGAACATCGCGAGGGCCGCGGCGCGCCGCGCGAGTGCTCCAGACGTCGGCGTCACGGCGCGTGCGGAGGTGCGTTCAGAGGAATGTTGCGAGAGGTGATGAAGAGCCGAGGCGAGGGCGCCTGTTCGCGCGGACGGGCCGCGCGAATCACACGCAGATCAGCCGCCGCCGCCGCCGGTGTCGCCACCGAGGCCGCCGTCGCCGAGACCGCCGAGGTCACCGAGACCTCCGCCGTCACCGCCGCCATCGGGTCCGCCGCCGCCGTCGCCGGGTCCGCCGCCGTCGCCGGGTCCGCCGCCGCCGTCGGGCGCGGGGGCCATGCAGGCGCCGGTCATGTAGAGGCAGAGGCCCGAGATGCAGCAGTAGTTGCCGGGGTCGCCGGGCGTGCGGCAGGGGTTGCAGTCGCCGTCACCGCGGCACGACGAGGGGCACATCCCCGGAGGCGCCGTGTCGACGGGCGTCACGCGGTCGACGGGCGTCACGCGGTCGGTCGGCACGGGCACGTCGGTGCCGATGGGACGATCGATCGACATGATCACGTCGGGGGGCGGCTGCGACTCGTCGACAGGGACGTCGAAGGTCGGGGTCGGGCCGAAGTCTTCGGGCACGTCGTTGTCGACGGCCGCGTCGGTGTCCGCGTCGTCGGGGACGAAGCTGCCACCCGTCGTGTCGCCACAGCCGATGAGCAGCGCGCTGAGGAATGCCGTACGAAGAAAGGTCGTCGCTCGCATGAGTCTCCGTCCTGAGACTTCCGTCGTCGGAAGCGGGCGCGACTATGGCACGAAATGAAGCGACGACGCGAGTCTCGGCGTAGGGTTTTTTCGAGCTCGCAAGACGTGCGAGATGGTCACGGTGCCCCCACCGAAACCACCTCGCGCGCTGCGGCACATCGCCCACCGCATTGATGCACGCACAGAGGAACCGATGATCGAAGACAGACTCCGCGAGGCCCTCACCTTCGACGACGTGCTGCTCCTGCCCGCGTACAGCGACGTGCTCCCGCGCGACGTCGACACGCGCACGCGCATCGCGCCCGAGATCGAGCTCGCGATCCCGCTCGTCTCCGCCGCGATGGACTCGGTCACCGAGGCGCGCACCGCGATCACAATGGCGCGCGAGGGCGGCCTCGGAATCCTTCACAAGAACCTCACGCCCGAGGACCAGGCCCTCGAGGTCGAGAAGGTCAAGCGCGCGCAGTCGGGCATCGTCGTCGACCCCCTCACGGTCACGCCCGACACCGTGCTCCGCGACGCCGTCGCGCTCATGAAGCGCCGTAATATCTCGGGCCTCCCCGTGGTCGAAGACGACCGCCCCGTGGGCATCGTCACGTCGCGCGACATCCGCTTCGAGACCAACCTCGATCAGCTCGTGGGCGCCGTGATGACCCCGCGCGCGAGGCTCGTTACGGTGGCCCCGACGGTCAAGCCCGACGAGGCGCGGGGACTCCTCCACAAGCACCGCATCGAGAAGCTCCTCGTGGTCGACCCCGAGAGCGGCAGGCTCGTGGGGCTCATCACCATCCGAGACCTCACGCAGGCCGAGCGTTACCCCGGCGCGGTGAAAGACCCCCGCGGGCGGCTCCGCGTGGGCGCCGCGATCGGCCCCGGCGGAGACCGCCTGGAACGCGCCGGCGCGCTCGTCGATGCGGGCGTCGACCTCCTCGTCGTCGACACGGCGCACGGTCACTCGAAGGGCGTGATCGACGCGGTGAAGGCCACGCGCGCGGAGCACCCTCACGTCGCGCTCGTGGCGGGCAACATCGCGACGGCCGAGGCCGCCGAGGCGCTCATCGACGCGGGCGTCGACGCGATCAAGGTGGGCATCGGCCCGGGGTCGATCTGTACGACGCGCGTGGTCGCGGGCGTGGGCGTCCCGCAGGTGACGGCCGTGGCCGACTGCGCGCGCGTCGCGAAGGCGAGGGGCGTGGTGGTGATCTCCGACGGCGGGATCAAGTACTCGGGCGACGTCGCGAAGGCCATCGCCGCGGGCGCCGACGTGGTGATGATCGGCTCGCTCTTCGCGGGCACCGACGAGGCCCCGGGCGACCTGGTGCTCTATCAGGGGCGCTCCTACAAGATGTATCGGGGGATGGGCTCCCTCGGCGCGATGCGCAAGGGCAGCAAGGACCGCTACGGCCAGGCCGGCGCCGCGGACGAGAAGCTCGTGCCCGAGGGCATCGAGGGCCGCGTGCCCTACCGCGGGAGCCTCTCGTCGAACGTCTATCAGCTCATCGGCGGCCTGCGCTCTTCGATGGGATACACCGGCGCGCGCAGCATCGCCGAGATGCAGGAGCGCGCTCGCTTCGTGCGGCAGACCTCCCTCGGGCTGCGCGAGAGCCACGTCCACGACGTGATCATCACGGAGGAGGCGCCGAACTACCGCAAGTCGGAGTAGTCTCCGCCGCTCGCCCTCCCGGATGGATCTCAAGCGCGTCGCCCGCAACATCTCGTCTCAATGGATCGCGCACGCCGTCACGGCGGCGGTGGGCATCCTCATGCCGCCCTTCCTCCTCGGCCGCCTGGGCGCCGAGGGCTACGGCATCCACAACCTCATCGGCGACCTCGGCGGCTACTCGTCGATGCTGTACTTCGGCCTCGGCGCGGCGATCTTGAAGTACGTCGCCGAGCACGACGCCCGCGACTCTCAGTCCGACCTCAACGAGACCGTCTCGACGATCTTCGCGGTGTACCTCCGCCTCGGCGCGCTGTGCCTCGCCATCGCGATCGTGCTCGCGTACCCGCTCCCGTGGGTCTTCGACGTGTCGCCGGGCCTCGCCACGGCGGCGCGCGCGCGGCTCGTGATGATGGGCGCGGCGATCTTCGCGGAGTTCATCGGCAGCGTGTACGGCGGCGTCTTGATGGGCGTGCAGCGCTTCGACGTGCTCAACGGCGTGAAGCTCGCGATGCTCCTCGCGCGCAACGCGGGCATCGTCGCGGTGATGCTCTGGCGCCCGAGCGTGATCGGGGTCGGCGTGGTGGCGCTCGCGTCGACGGTGATCGAGCAGGTGTTCAACGTCGCGCTCGCGCACCGCGTGATGCCGGGCCTGCGCGTCTCGCTCGCCCTCTACCGCAAGGAGCGCCTGCGCTCGCTCTTCACGTTCAGCGCGCAGTCGTTCCTCTTCACGATGAGCGACCGGCTGATCAACTACAGCGACAACATCGTGATCTCGCAGGCCCTCGGGGCCGCCGCGGGCGCCGTGTACGCCTTTCCGCTGCGCCTCGTGGAGTTCGCCCGCGAGGCCCTCGACCGCGCCACGCACGTGCTCATGCCCGGCGTCTCGGCCGCGGCGGCGCGCGGCGAGATGGGCCGCGTGCTGAACTTCTGGCGCACGGGCAACAAGCTCCTCCTCGCGCTCGCGCTCCCCGTGGCGCTCGTGCAGGCGCTCTGGGGCGACCACGTCTTGACGCTCTGGCTCTCGCGCAACTCCGGCGACGACGTCGCGCGCGTGGTGACCGTGGGCTTTCACTGCCTCCAGTGGCTCGCCCTCGCGTTCGTGGCGCAGATGGCGGGCAGGGGGCT
>JBPOHC010000297.1:0-4576 GCA_052035985.1 Myxococcota bacterium
ACACACCCGGCAGGAGCGTCAGCGACAGGGGCAGTCGCACATCGACTGCGAGGTGCAGCGCGGGCTCCGTGCCGTCGTCGGCGGCGCAGCGGAGGCGCATCGTCTGCGACCCGAGGAGGGCGCGCGCGTCGGTCGAGACCTCGCGGGCGAGCGCGAGGCGCTGCGCGTCGTCGAGGCCCGTCGACGCCGAGAGCTTCGCGCGGAGCCGGTCGACCTCGGCCGCGTCGGCGCCACGGGCGAGGGCTCGCTTGCACATGAGGTCCGCGTTGAGCACCTCCGCCTCGATCGATTCACTCGGGGGCATCAGACGCCTCCTCCCGGCCCTGATCCTCCGCGCGCCGACCCCACGCGTCGCGCGTGTCGGGCGCGTCGACGTAGCAGGCCGCCGCGCCGATCCAGCCGAGCGCGATGGGCCCGTCGGAGGTCGCGCCGTCGCGCTGTTTCTCCACCACGAGGTCGCGGACGTTGTTCTCGCGGTGCGCGAGGAGGATGACGTCGGCGTCCTGCTCGATGGCGCCCGACTCGCGGAGGTCCGCCATCGTCGGGCGCCGCTCGGTGGCCTTGCGGTTGAGCTGCGAGAGCAGCACCACGGGGCACTTGAGCTCCCCGGCGAGGGCCGAGAAGGTGCGCGAGGTCTCGGCCACCTCGCGCTCTCGCGAGTCATAGGCCGTGTCGGGCGCCATCTTCTGGAGGTAGTCGACGACCACGAGGGCCACGCGCCCGAAGCGCGCGCGGGCCTGGAGGCAGAGCGCGCGGGCCCGCGAGGGCGTCACGTCGCGGCGGTCCGAGATGAGGAGCGGAAGTCCGTTGAGGCCGTCGAGGGCGTTCGAGTATCGGCGCGTGTCGTCCGTCGAGAGGTTCTTGCGCCGCACGTCCATGAGGTCGACGGGGCGCTTCGGGTCCGCGAGCGCGATGCACAGGCACGCCGCGCGCGCGGCGAGCGGGCGACGCGGCATCTCCACCGAGATGAACACCACCACGCCGTGCGCCTTCGCCGCGCAGTCCTTCGCCACCGCCACCGCGAAGCCGAGGCCGATCGCGCTCTTGCCGACCGAGGGGCGCGCGCCGACCACGATCGTCTGCCCATCCCAGAGGCCGCCCGCGAGGGCGTGGTCGAGGGCGCGCAGGCCCGTCGTCACCACACCTTCGGGCGCCGTCGCGAGGAGCCGCGCCTCCTCCTCCTTCGCCGCGTCGCCGATCGACGCGAGGTCGTCTTCGGCCGTCGCGGTCGAGACTTCGAGGAGCTCACGCGCCGCCGACTGGAGCGACGAGAGCGAGGCGCCCGACTGCGCGCGCGCCACAAGGAGCACGGCCTTCGCCACCGCGCGCCGCGCCGTCGCCGCCTCCGCGACGAGCCGCGCGTGCTGCTCGAGGTGGGCCGCCGTGATGCCCGCGGCGTAGACCTCGGAGAGATACTCCGCGCCGCCGAGGGTGTTGTAGCGGTTCTGGGCGCGCAGCTCGGCGCTGATCGCGCACGACTCGATGGCGACGCCGCGCTCCGCGAGCGTGAGCAGCACCCGGTACATGAGCTCGTGCCGCGGGTCGTGGAAGTCGTCGGGCGAGACGATGGCGCGCACCGACCAGATGCGCCCCACGTCGGCGCCTTCGAGGAGCACGAGGCCACCGAGGAGCGCGAGTTCCGCCTCGTGGTCGTGCGGTCCGTCAACCTCTTCGAGCCTGACTTTCTCAGCCCCCATGATGCTCCGCCTCCGTCGTGCTGCTGTTGATCTTCTGCGCGGACTTCTGCGCCGCCCTCTCCGCCGCGAGCGCGCGCATCGCCGCCGCCGTCTCCTCGGGGGTCATCTTCGGGGCGCTCGGCGCCTCCCTCCGCTCCGTGCGGGCGCGGACCTTCGAGCGTGCGGCGCGCGTGTGCCGCCACGCCGAGAGCCCATCACGCACGCGCACGAAGGGCTCCTCGCCCCGGCTCATGTCGCAGCTTCGAAGGAACGCCGCGTCGATGCGCCGGTCGGTCTGCCGCAGCCACGGCCAGGTGATCTTTCGCCCCGTCGGCGTCGCGAGGTCCGCGCCCCACGCCCGCGCCTCGTCGAGCGTCACGCCCGCGAGGAGGAGCGCATCGCCGAGGTGCCGCGCCGTCGCGAGGTCCGGGGCCGGGATCTCTCCGGCGGATCCTGCGACCAGCGCGGCGACGACGGCGACGGCCTCTTCCGTCCTGTCCGTGACACCGGTCGAGACACCGCTACCGGTGTCACGCGTGACACCGCTCTCCGTGACACCGGTCGCGCGCTCCGAAATGCCTTCGTTCTTTGATTCTTTCTCAGAGGGGGAGTGTGAGGGGGAGAGCGCCGTGACACCGGTCGAGACACCGCTACCGGTGTCACGGCTGTCACGCGTGACACCGCTCCGAGACACCGCTCCGCCCTCCTCCGAGACACCGGTCGAGACACCGCGGGTGATCGGGCTGCGGTCGCGTCCGAAGACGCCGCGGCGCTGCCCGGCACCCCGGGCGATCTCCCGGGCTGTCTCGACGTCGACCCCGCGCGCGCGGAGGTACTCGGCGCCGGCGTCCGAGTCGATCCACGCGAGGCGCGACTCCGCGGTCGCGAGACCCTTCTCCGACCAGCGCGCACCGAGGGACTTCACGAGCACCCGGCGCGCGGAGGCTTCGATGGGGGCCGTGAGGAGCCGCGGCGCCTCCGCCGTCGAGACCTGCGACCCTCGGCCCTCCCAGAGCGCGCCGTCGGGGGACACGAGCGAGAGGCGCCCTCCATCGATCTCGACGAGGCCGCGGTCGAGAAGCAGGTCGAGGTGCTCCCCTGCGCCCGCGCAGAGGGCCTCAAGTGCGCCGTGCGGGGCAGCGCCGCACCGGATGGTGCCGCCCGCCGCCGCGACGTCGTAGAGGGCCACGCGGGCGGGCGCGGGCAGGGCCCGGACGCCGCCGTCGAGGGAGAGCCACAGGGGCACGCGGGCGAAGAGTTCGGTCACGGTGCCCTCCGTCGGAGTTCGCGTGCGAGGCGAGCGCCGCGCGCCGTGAGCCTCCACGTCGAGGCCCCGGCCGTCGCGAGCCACCCCAGGGCGACAAGGCCATCCTCGCCCGAGAGCTTCGCGAGCACGCGCGAGGAGTGGGGGTGTGCGCCCTCGTGGCCGGGGAGCCCGAAGCGCGCGGGCGCGATCTCCCACGCGCGCACCACGAGGGGGCCGACAGGCACCGCCCCGGCGTGCTGCGCGGCCACGTCCGACGCCGCGAGGAGGATGATCTCGCGCACAGTCGGGGGCTCCGCGATCTGCGGCTCCTGCGTCGGGCGCGAGGCGCCGCCCAAGAGCTCGCGGTGCGTCACGCCCGCGCGCTCCGCGGCGCGCTTCGAAGCGGCTGCGCCCGCAGTCCCTCGCTTCTCTGCGACGGCCAGGCGTGCGACTTCGCGCGCGGCGCGCACGTCGGCGCACTCAGCGTGCGCGCAGGTCTCGGGGGTGCCGGTGTGGCCCGGCGCGCGGATGCCACGGGCGGAGGGCGGCACGGCCCGCGGGTCGAGGGCGGGGTGCGTGGTCCAGTGGCTCATGCGACCTCCGAGCGGCGCGACTCGATGGCGCGGAGGCGGTCGTATTCGAGGTGCCACGCGCAGAGCGAACGCCCCTCGACGCGCGGCGAGTAGCACCGCGCGCAGGCGTTTTCGGGCTTCGGCGCGGCGTGGCTACGCGCGTTGTGGCCGGGCTTCCGGCACACGCCACAGTGGAAGAGGACGGGGCGACCGCGGTGCGGGCGGCGCGCGCCTTCCGCGTAGTAGAGGTGCCACTTCGTCCGTCGGATCGCGCGGCACTCATCGCAGATTCGATCCGGCGGGCATTCGACGAGACCGCACTCGCCGCAGAGGCCGAGCGCGATGCGGCGCGCGCGCGTCGCGGCCTTGGGGGTGATGGGCGCGTCGCTCATCCCTGCGTCCCCTTGTTGTCGGAGAACCACAGCAGGAAGAGCAGGCAACAGATCGCGTGCGCGAGGTGCGGAAGGCCGCTCTCGGGGTCCGTCTCTTCACCGTGCCAGTGCGCGGTGATGTGGCGCAACGCGGCGTCGAAGTAGCGGTTCTCCGCGTTCGCGACGCGCTTCCAGTTGTCGGCGCTCGGGTACTTGTTCGCGCCGTAGGTGAGCACCTTCACGACGTGCTCGACCTGACGCCACGGCAGAAGCACCCAGCGCGGCTTGTCTGCGTCGTGCTTGACCCCGGTCTCCATCACGCCGCCTTCGACTTCCTCGACCGCGTGCGCGTGCGCGGGGCCTTCGGGGTCGCGTCGAGCGCGAAGAGGACCTGCTGCGCGCGGAGCTCGCGCTCGAGGTCGCCGAGCGTGCGCGCAGCCGTGAGGTGGTACTCGGGCTTGAGCTCCATGCCGAGGTAGCGGCGCCCACGGCGGAGCGACGGCACGCCCGACGAGCCCACGCCGCCGAACGTGTCGCAGACGAGCTCACCGGGGTTCGACCACAGCACGACGCAGCGGTCGATGACCCAGAGCTGGAGCGGGCACACGTGCTTCGTGTCATCGGCCGCGCCGGTGCCGCGGACCTGCAACACGTCGGTCTCGTTGCCGCGCCACACGCCGCGGGCCCAGTCGATCCATTCGGCTTCGGTGA
>JBPOHC010000494.1:0-3190 GCA_052035985.1 Myxococcota bacterium
ACACACCCGGCAGGAGCGTCAGCGACAGGGGCAGTCGCACATCGACTGCGAGGTGCAGCGCGGGCTCCGTGCCGTCGTCGGCGGCGCAGCGGAGGCGCATCGTCTGCGACCCGAGGAGGGCGCGCGCATCGGCCGAGACCTCGCGGGCGAGCGCGAGGCGCTGCGCGTCGTCGAGGCGCGTCGACGCCGAGAGCTTCGCGCGGAGCTGGTCGACCTCGGCCGCGTCGGCGCCTCGGGCGAGGGCGCGCTTGCACATGAGGTCCGCGTTGAGCGCCTCCGCCTCGATCGATTCACTCGGGGACATCGCACGCCTCCTCTCTGGCCCGATCCGACGCGCTGCGGCCCCGCTCGTCGCGCGTGTCGGACGCATCGACGTAGCAGGCCGCCGCGCCGATCCAGCCGAGCGCGATGGGCCCGTCGCTCGTGGCGCCGTCGCGCTGTTTCTCGACCACGAGGTCGCGGATGCCGTTCTCCCTGTGCGCGAGGAGGATCACGTCGGCGTCCTGCTCGATGGCCCCTGACTCGCGGAGGTCTGCCATCGTAGGGCGCCGCTCGGTCGCCTTGCGGTTGAGCTGCGAGAGCAGCACCACCGGGCACTTGAGCTCCCCCGCGAGGGCCGAGAAGGTGCGGCTCGTCTCGGCGACCTCTCGCTCGCGCGAGTCGTAGGCCGTGTCGGGCGCCATCTTCTGCACGTAGTCCACGACCACGAGCGCCACGCGTCCGAAGCGGGCGCGCGCCTGGAGACAGAGCGCACGGGCGCGCGAGGGCGTCACGTCGCGACGGTCCGAGATCAGGAGCGGCAGACCGCCGAGGCCGTCGAGGGCGTTCGAGTATCGGCGCGTGTCGTCGGTCGAGAGCTGCTTCCGACGCACGGCCATGAGGTCGACGGGGCGGAGCGGGGTCGCGTGCGCGATGCACATGCACGCCGCCCTCGCAGCGAGCGGGCGCCGCGGCATCTCCACGGAGATGAACACCACCACGCCGTGCCCCTTCGCCGCGCAGTCCTTCGCTGCCGCCACCGCGAAGCCGAGGCCGATCGCGCTCTTGCCGACGCTCGGGCGCGCGCCGACCACGATCGTCTGCCCGTCCCAGAGGCCGCCCGCGAGAGCGTGGTCGAGGGCACGCAGACCCGTCGTCACCACGCCCTCGGGCTCCGTCGCGAGGAGCCGCGCTTCCTCCTCCCTCGCCGCGTCGCCGATCGACGCGAGGTCGTCTTCGGCCGTCGAGGTCGAGACCTCGAGGAGCTCGCGCGCGGCCGACTGGAGCGACGAGAGCGAGGCGCCCGACTGCGCGCGCGCCACGAGGAGCACGGCCTTCGCCACTGCGCGCCGCGCCGTCGCCGCCTCCGCGATGAGCCGCGCGTGCTGCTCGAGGTGGGCCGACGTGATGCCCGCCGCGTAGACCTCGGAGAGATACTCCGCGCCGCCGAGGGTGTTGTAGCGGTTCTGGGCGCGCAGCTCGGCGCTGATCGCGCACGACTCGATCGCGACGCCGCGCTCCGCGAGCGTGAGCAGTACGCGGTAGAAGAGCTCATGCCGCGGGTCGTGGAGGTCGTCGGGCGAGACGATCGCGCGCACCGACCAGATGCGCCCTACGTCGGCACCTTCAAGAAGCACGAGGCCGCCGAGGAGCGCGAGCTCCGCCTCGTGGTCGTGCGGTCCGTCGACCTCTTCGAGCCTGACCTTCTCAGCCCCCATGATGCTCCGTCTCCGTCGTGCTGGTCGTCTTCTGCGCGGCCTTGCGCGCCGCCTTCTCCGCCGCGAGCGCGCGCATCGTCGCCACGGTGTCCTCCACCGTCGGCGCCGGGTCGCTCGGCGTCTCCCTGCGCTCCGAGCGGGCGCGGACCTTCAAGCGAGTGACGCGCGTGTGCCGCCACGCCGAGAGCCCGTCGCGCACGCGGACAAAGGGCTCCTCGCCGCGGCTCATGTCGCAGCTTCGAAGGAACGCCGCGTCGATGCGCCGGTCGGTCTGCCGCAGCCACGGCCAGGTGATCTTTCGCCCCGTCGCCGTCGCGAGGTCCGCGCCCCACGCCCGCGCCTCGTCGAGCGTCACGCCCGCAGCGAGGAGTGCTTCTCCGAGGTGCCGCGCCGTCGCAAGGTCCGGGGCCGGGATCTCTCCGCCCGATCCTTCGACCAGCGCGGCGACGACGGCGACGGCCTCTTCTGTCTTGTCCGTGACACCGCTCGGCCGTGACACCGTGACACCGGTCGAGACACCGGTCGCGCGCTCCGAAATGCCTTCGTTCTTTGGTTCTTTCTCAGAGGGGGAGTGCGAGGGGGAGACGGCCGTGACACCGGTCGAGACACCGGTAGCGGTGTCACGGTTGTCATGCGTGACACCGCTCCGTGACACCGCTCCGCCGCTCTCCGTGACACCGGTCGAGACACCGCGGGTGATCGGGCTGCGGTCGCGCCCGAAGACGCCGCGACGCTGCCCCGCCGACGAGGCAATCTCCCGGGCGGTCTCGACGTCCACCCCGCGCGTGCGGAGGTACTCGCCGCCGGCGGCCGAGTCGATCCATGCGAGGCGCGCCTCAGCGGTCGAGAGCCCCTTCTCCGACCAACGCGCGCCAAGGGCCTTCGTGAACGCCCTGCGCGCCGAAGCCTCGATGGGCCCCGTGAGGACGCGCGGCGCGTCCGCCGTCGAGCTCTGCGACCCGCGACCCTCCCAGAGCGCGCCGTCGGGCGACACGAGCGAGAGGCGCCCTCCGTCGATCTCGACGAGGCCGCGGTCGAGTAGCAGGTCGAGGTGCTCCCCTGCGCCCGCGCAGAGGGCCTCAAGGGCGCTGTGCGGGGCTGCACCGCACCGGATGGTCCCTCCCGCCGCCGCGACGTCGTAGAGGGCCACGCGCGCGGGCGCAGGCAGGGCCCTGACGCCGCCGTCGAGGGAGAGCCACAGAGGGATGCGGGCGAAGAGCTCGGTGGTCATGTGGCCCTCGCTGCGAGCGACGCGAGGCGCAGTACGCGCAGCCCTTCGAGGTGCTCGCCCTCACCGATGCGATCGACCATCTCGACGGTCGCGGCGCCGAGGTGCTTGAGCTCCACGCGGGTGAGGCGCTCGCCTCGCCACCACGCGCGGCGCACGGTGTCGTAGCTCCGCACGCCGTCGCGCTCGACCGCGACGACGGCGCCGACGATGCGACCGGGCTTCGGCGTCTTCATGCGGCGGCCCTCGCCTGCTCCATGAACGC
>JBPOHC010000605.1:0-12169 GCA_052035985.1 Myxococcota bacterium
TCATGCCCGCGGAGATCCGCGAGGTGCGCCGCGCCGCCGACGACACCCGCAAGGTGCTCGTTGGCTTTCCCCGCAGCGATCACCCGGGGACCGTCGAGACGGTGCTCATTCCGCCGCTGCCCGACGAGGACGATGACGACGACGACGAGGATGAGACGCCCGCCGTCCCCGGTCTCCGCGTGGCTGCGAGGAGGGTGACCCAGTGCATCTCGTCGCAGGTCGGATGCGCGATGGGCTGCGTGTTCTGCGCCTCGGGCGTCGCGGGCCTCAAGCGTCACCTCACGGCGGGTGAGATCGTCGCGCAGGTGCTCCTCGGGCGCACGCTCCTCGACGAGGGAGAGGCCATTCGCAACGTCGTGCTCATGGGCATGGGCGAGCCGCTCCACAACTACGACGCCGTGGCGCGCGCGCTGCGCCTCCTCACGCACCGCGAGGGGATGGACCTCTCGACGCGAAGGGTCACCGTGAGCACCTCGGGGCTCGTCCCCGAGATCGATCGGCTCGGTCAGGAGTTCAAGGGCGAGATCGCGCTCGCCGTCTCGCTCCACGCGCCCGAAGACGCCCTGCGATCGCGCATCATGCCCGTGAACCGAAAGTATCCGCTCGCGGAGCTCATCGCGGCGCTCAAGCGGTACCCCCTCGCGCGTCGGCGTCGCATCACCATCGAGTACACGCTCATTCGCGGCGTGAATGATCAGCCCGAGCACGCGCGGGCCCTCGTGCGGCTCCTCAAGGGGATCCCCGCGAAGATCAACCTCATCCCGATGAACCCCATCGAGGCCGCGCCGTGGCAGGCGCCGGTGCGCGAAGACGTGCTCACCTTCCAAGACATCGTGCGCGAGACCGGGGGATGGAGCGTGTTCATCCGACGCACGCGCGGCGATGAGATCGACGCGGCCTGCGGTCAGCTCGCGCTCCAGGGCGCGAAGGCCGTCAAGCGCGCGCTCCCGCTCCTCGGGGAGGTCTGATGGCCGAGCGAGACGACAGCACGAGGCGCCCGTCGAAGCGAACGCCTCCGCGCGAAGAAGAGCGCAACGAGGGCGACGGCCCCAACGACCGCAAGCTCCAGGCTGCGATGACCATCGCGATGCTGGTGACGCTCGGCATGCTGGCCGTGCATCACCTCTCGTCGGCCGCGCAGACCAGGCCCTATTACGAGTTCAAGCAGCGCGTCCGAGAGAACAGGGTCGAGGAGGTCTTTCTCGGCGAAGGGCGCATCCGGTGGAAGCTCCGCCCCGAGCCCGTCCCCGTGACGGCGCCTGCCGCGAACGCGAACCCGACGGCCCCCGCCACGCCGCGCAGGGTCGCGCCCGCCGACACGAGGCTGCGCACCTACGAGACCTTGCGGGTTGAAGATCCGCAGCTCGTTCCGCTCCTCGAAGCGCAGCACGTACGCTTCTCGGGGATGCCCGAGAACGGCCCCATCGTCACCCTGATGACCTACGGGATTCTCATCATGGGCGCGATGATGCTCTGGCGCGCGCTGGCGCGTCGGCTCCAGGGGCAGACGGGCGGCGTGCTCGCGTTCGGCAAGAGCAAGGGCAAGGTCTTCGAAGAGTCCGAGGTGACCGTTCGCTTCGACGACGTCGCGGGCGTCGAAGAGGCGAAGGAAGAGCTCCGCGAGGTGGTGGAGTTCCTCAAGAGCCCCGAGAAGTTCACGCGCATCGGCGCGAAGATCCCGAAGGGCGTTCTCCTCGTCGGGCCTCCGGGCACGGGCAAGACGCTCCTCGCGCGGGCCGTCGCGGGCGAGGCGAGCGTGCCCTTCTACAGCATCTCGGGCTCGGAGTTCGTCGAGATGTTCGTGGGCGTCGGAGCAGCCCGCGTGCGCGACCTCTTCGAGAACGCGCAGAGCCACGCGCCGTGCATCGTCTTCATCGACGAGCTCGACGCGCTCGGCCGCTCGCGCGGCTCCAACGTGCTCGGCACCAACGAGGAGCGAGAGCAGACGCTCAACCAGCTCCTCGTCGAGATGGACGGCTTCGAAGCCAACAAGGGCGTGATCATCCTCGCGGCCACCAACCGCCCCGAGATCCTCGACCCCGCGCTCTTGAGACCGGGGCGCTTCGATCGTCAGGTGCTCGTCGATCGCCCTGACAAGAAGGGCCGCGAGGCCATTCTCAAGGTGCACGTGAAGGGAGTTCCCCTCGCGCCCGACGTCGACCTCGGAGAGATCGCGCAGCGCACGCCGGGCTTCGCGGGCGCGGACCTCGCGAACCTCATCAACGAGTCGGCCCTGCTCGCCGCGCGAAAGGGCTTCACCGAGGTGCACCGCGCCGAGATCGAGGAGGCCGTCGAGCGCGTCTCCGCGGGCCTCGAGCGCAAGTCGCGGATCATCGCCCCCAAGGAGCGAACGCGCGTGGCCTACCACGAGGTCGGTCACGCCATCGTCGGAGAGCTCGTCCCCGGCGGCGACAAGGTGGTGAAGATCTCGATCGTGCCGAGGGGCATCGCCGCCCTCGGGTACACGATGAAGCTCCCCACCGAGGACCGCTACCTGATGACGGAGTCGGAGCTCCAGGCGCAGCTCGCGACGCTCCTCGGCGGGCGCGTGGCCGAGCGCGTGGTGTTCGGCGAGGTGTCGACGGGCGCGGGCAACGACCTCCAGCGCGCCACCGACCTCGCCCGCGCGATGGTGGTGGATTACGGAATGAGCCCCGCGATCGGTCCCGTCACGCTCGGGCACGAGCGCGCGACCTTTCTCGACGGCCCCGGCGAGCACCGCGCGATGCGCGAGCACGGAGACCGCCTCGCGGACCTCATCGACAATGAGGTCAAGCGACTCGTCGAGGCCGCGGAGCACTCCGCGACGGAGATCCTCCAGGCGCGACGCGACACCCTCGAACACATCGCCGCCGCCCTCATGGAGAAGGAATACCTCGACGGCGATGAGTTCCGTCGACTCCTCCAGGGCGAGGCTTCGCCGCCTGTCGAGCCGACCGCGACCGCGGCGGAATAGCGTTCCCCATAGCGGAATTCGCGCGTCACGGACCCGCGCCGGGCGCCTCGTGTTCGCGCGCGAATCGACGTACTGTCCCCAACCCTAGCGTCCCCTCAGCCCCAAATAGCTTCGTGGAGGAGAGAGTCCCGCGATGAAGAGACTTGCCACCTCGATGGCGCTCGTCGCCATCACCTTGCTCGTCGGCTGCGGCCGCACCGAGCTCATCGGAGAGCGCCTCGACACGCCCGACGTGCCGGTCGCCGATCGCCCCGACGTCCCTGATGTCCCCGACGTGCCCGACGTGCCGACGGGCTGTCGCAGCAACGCCGACTGTCGCGTCGACCCGAGCCTCCCCGTGTGCGACGTGGGCACGGGCACCTGCGTCGAGTGCGTGACCTCGGGCGACTGCCCCATGGGCCTCCAGTGCGCGTCGAACCGCTGCGTCTCGACGCCGAGCTGCAACGGCGGCCCCGCGTGCTCTTCGTCGGCCATGTGCTGCGCGACGGGCTGCGTGAGCCCCCGCTTCGATCGCAACAACTGCGGCGCATGCGGCCGCGTCTGCAACCCCGCGCAGACCTGCACCGACGGCGTCTGCACGAACATCCCTGGTTGCCCCCTCGGATGCGCGCCGGGCTCCGCGTGCTGCGGCGACACCTGCGTCGACGTCACCTCGAACCCCACGAGCTGCGGCGCGTGCGGCAACGTGTGTGCGCCCGGCCAGAGCTGCGATCAGGGACGCTGCATCAGCTCTCCCCTCTGCGGCGGCGTGATGTGTCCTCCGGGCACCGCGTGCTGCGGCGCCCGCTGCACCGACGTGTCGAGCGACGCCGCGAACTGCGGCGCGTGCGGCGTCTTCTGCGGTCGCGGACAGGTCTGCCGCGCGGGCGCTTGCGTCACCACGGGCTGCTCCACCACGGGCTGCGCGATGGGTCAGGCGTGCTGCGGTGATGCGTGCTTCGACGTGCTCAACGACCCGTCGAACTGCGGCGCGTGCAACGTCGCGTGCGGACCGGGCCAGCGCTGCGCGGGGGGTCGATGCCTCGGCGGCGGATGCGCCGGCGGGTGCGCTCCGGGATCGGCGTGCTGCGGCGACACCTGCGTCGCGGTGCTCAGCGATCCCAACAACTGCGGCGCGTGCGGCAACGTGTGTGTCACGGGCCGCTGCGCGATGGGGACCTGCGTCGGCGGCTGCGGCGGCGGGCCTTCGTGTCCGACGGGCGCTTCGTGCTGCCGAGATCGCTGCGCCGACACGCGCACCGACCCGACCAACTGCGGCACCTGCGGGACCGCGTGCGCTGCGGGGCAGCGCTGCCTCGACGGCCTCTGCCGCTTCGTCATGGGCTGCGGCATCGGCCCGGCGTGCGCGACGGGGCTCCAGTGCTGCGGCGCGCTCTGCCTCGACGTCTCGACCGACGCGCGCAACTGCGGCGCGTGCGGAAACGTCTGCGCCACGGGCTCCGCGTGTCGCCGCGGGATGTGCCAGGCGCCGGGCTGCGGGACGGGACCCGCGTGCTCCGCGGGTCAGCAGTGCTGCGGTTCGACCTGCGCCGATGTGCTCTCGGACCCCGCGAACTGCGGTGGTTGTGGTGTCGCGTGTCGTCCGGGGCTCACCTGCGCGGGCGGACGCTGCAACCTCCCGCCGCCGAGCTGCGGCTCCGGGCCTGCGTGCACGGTGGGCGAGCTCTGCTGCGGTGACACCTGCGTCGACGTTCGCTCCGACACGAGCAACTGCGGCATGTGCGGCCGCGCGTGCCCCGTGCCGCCCAACACCGTCGTGTCGTGTGCCGCGGGGAGCTGCGTCACGGGCATGTGCAACACGGGCTACGGCGACTGCAACATGAACCCGGGCGACGGCTGCGAGTCGCGCCTCGCCTCCGACGGGAACAACTGCGGACGCTGCGGAAACCGCTGCGCCTCCGGGCAATCGTGTCAGGCGGGCGTCTGCACCGCGGGGCCGAGCACGGGCTCCGAGGGGGCCTTCAACCCCGTGGTGAACCCGACCTTCCTCAGGCCCGGCGTTCACAACTTCACGACCATCAACGTGCCCGCGGCGGTGGTGGTCTACGTGGCGGGCTCGGGCGGAATGGAAGAGTCGGGCACGCTCGACCTCCGCGCCACGGGCGATGTCACCGTCGACGGAACCATCGACGTGTCGGGCGGACCCGGCAGCCAGTCGACCATCACCTCGCGCAGCACGCGCCAGGGACGCGCGGGCGCTGGCGGATTCACGGGTGACCCCCGCACCGCCACCGCGGGCCCCGCGTGCGAGTGGGTGGGCGGCGTGTCGGGCGGCAACGGCCGCGGCGTCATCGGAACCACCGGCACCTGCCGCGTGGGGTCGAACTCCGTGTGCATCACCGACGGCACCACGCAGCTCATCTTCGCGTCGCCCGTCGCGCAGTTCGGCGGCGGCGGCGGCGTGTTCACGGGCTACCGCGCGTACGGCGCGGGCGGCGGCGGATACGCGGGCGGCGCGCCGGGCGCGCTCGGCGCTCCCTACATGGGCGAGCAGGACTGCTCGGGCGCGACGGGCGGCGGCGGCGCGACGGCGGGCCGCGGCGGCTCCGCGGGCGCTGGACGCGGCACCTACGACGGGCGCAACGGCGTCCTCGGTCAGACGCAGTGCGACGGCAGCAGCGCGGGTCGTCCGGGCATCCCCGCGGCCTACGTGGGCGGCGGCGGCGGCGGCTCGGTGGGCGCGGCGGCGGCGGCGGACCTCGCCGTCGACACCACGTTCTACCCGGGCTCCGGCGGCGGCGGCGGAAGCGGTGACTACCTCAACCGTCCGGCCTTCGGCGGAACCTCGGGCGGCGGCGGCGGCGGCGGCGCGCTGCGCATCTGGTCGCAGACGCGAATCACCATCAACGGCCGCGTGCTCGCCAACGGCGGCGACGGCGGCGACGCGTACATCGGCACGAACCGCGCGGCGGGCTGCGATCCTCAGCCTGGCGCGGCGGGCGGCGGCGGATCGGGCGGCGTGATCTTTCTCCGCGCGCCTGCGGTCACCACGGGCGTGCGCGCCAGGGTGAGCGCGGCGGGCGGCGTCGGCGGCGCTGGCAGCCTCTACGCAACGGGCGGCGGCGGCGGCGACGGCGGCGTCGGACGCATCCGCCTCTCGGTCAACGCGGCGTCGTGCACGCTCGGCGGCACCTTCGTTCCGCCCCTCGTCTCGGGCTGCGCCGCGACGGCCGCGCCTGGAACGCAGGGCCGCGCCTACGTGGCCTCGTACCCGAACTGATCGGGCCCTCCCTCGAAGTCTCTCCCCGCCTGCGGAACGCGCGCGCTCACGGCGCCGGGTGTCGGTATGATCCGCGCCGATGCCTGTCGAGACCTCCGTCACCGTCTGCGGTAACTGCGGCGCGACGCTCGGCCCCCGCGCCGACTCCGTCGAGATCACCTGCAACTACTGCCATCAGGTCACCTTCCTCGCGCCGACGAGCGCGCCCGCGGCGCCCGCGCCGAGGCCCGTGACCACGACCGCGACCGTCGACGATGGAGCCCCGCTCCTCGATCGCCTCGGCTTCGGTCCCACCACCGAGCGCCACGGCGAGGGGGCGAGATACTCGCCTTCGCAGATGGCGACGCGCGACCCGGTGTCGTTCGAACGCGGCCTGTGGCCCGTGGGGGCGCGCGCGTCGAGCACCTTCGGCGGGTCGTGGTCTCCGTCGGCGCTCCTGGGCGCGCCGCGGGTCTACCCCCGCTGCGGAGACATCGGCGGCGCGTGGGCCGCGGGGCCCTCGACGAGCGCGTCGGAGTGGATCGAGGTGGACTTTCAGCACGACGTGCCCGCGGCGACGGTGCGCGTCTACGAGACGAACCGTCCGGGATCGACGTACGCGATCGTCGACCTCACGCAGGGCGAGCGGATACTCTATTCCGGTCCTCCGCAGGTCGTGAGCGAGGCGCGGGTGCTCGAGGTGACGGTGTCTCCGCCGAGGGTGATCCGTCGGCTGAAGATCTACGTGAGCAACCAGGGGTGGGCCGAGATCGACACGGTGGGCCTCATGGCCGCCGCGCCGCTCCCCGAGGCGCTGCGGACGCGTCCGCCGACGCCGGTCTCTGCGAGTCGCCTGGTGCTCTGGCTCTTCGCGGTCCTCGCGGTCATCGTCGCGGGCGTCATCGCGTTCGTCGTGGTGGTCGGGCGGCCGTCGTCGTCGTCGGAGCCCGCGCCGCGCACGCCGATGCCCGCGCGCCCCGCGGCCGTGATGGCGGGCGCGACGATGCGCTTCTCGAACCCCGCGCCTGCGGCGTTGCGGGAGCGGGGTGTCGTCTGGGCGAGCGCGGTCGCGGGCTTCTCGACGGAGTACTCGACGACGCGCAACGCGGGGCGCAGCGTGATCGGCGCGCCCGACGTGTATCCGCAGCACGGTGACCTCGAAGGCGCCTGGGCCTCTCGCGAGACCGACTTCGGCGACGAGTGGATCGAGGTGCGCTTTCCGACGCCGACGAGCGCGCTCTCGGTGGTGTGGGTCGAGAGCTTCAACCCCGGCGCGGTGGTGCGCGTCGATGATGTGACCGACCCCGCGTCGCCCACGGTGCTGTGGGAGGGAGCCTCGGGGCAGGTCCCGTCGATGTCGGTGGTGGCCGAGGTGGCGCTGCCGACGCCTCGCATCATCGGCGCCGTGCGCCTCGTGCTCGACACGCGCCGCGCCCCCGGGTGGAACGAGATCGACGCCATCGGCCTCTCGCCTTGAGAGGGCGTTGAGATTCCCCTCCGCGGATTGCGTCGGAGGGGTTCATCCCGCGATGATCGTGGGATGCGCACGGTACGGCCGCTCTCGCTCGCGCTCCTCTCGACGCTCTCCGCGTGTGATCCCACTACGCTTCCGACGAGCTCCCCGGACGCGTCGACTGACGACGTGATCGCTGTGGATGTGGTCGCCGCCGACGTGAGCCCCGTCGACGCGCGCGCGCAGGATGTGATCGCGCCCGATGTCGCGCGCGATGTCACTGCGCCCGATGTGATCGTCGACGCAGCGCCCGCGGATGCGCCGCGCGCGACGGGGTACTTTCCCGCGGGCGCGCCGTGGATGCAGGACGTGTCACGCGCGGCGCGCGACGCGGAGTCGGCGGCGGTGATCTCGTGGCTCGACGGTCAGGGCTTCGGCCTGGGGCGCATGCAGATCGACTTCTCGATCGAGGTGCTCGAGGCCGACGCGAGCGCGCCGCTCCGTACGTTCACGCGCACGGGTGACTTCTACTCGCCCGACTGTGATTTCGTTCCGATGCCTGTTCCTGCGGGCGGAGCGCTCGAAGGGGAGACGGGCTACGCGTGCCTCGGCGACGGCGACTGTCACCTCCTCGTGGTGCACCGCCCGACGCATCGGCTCTACGAGATGTGGCGCGCGAACATCACCGCGGCGGGCTTCAACGGCGGATGCCTCGCCGTGTGGGACACCTCGCGCGTCCCTCCGGCCAACGGGCGAGGGGAGCAGTGCACGAGCGCCGACGCCGCGGGGCTTCCCATCGCGCCGCTGCTCTTCTCGGCCGACGAGGTCGCCGCGGGGAGCATCGACCACGCGATCCGCTTCATCCTCCCGAACACGCGCATCCGATCGCGGACGTACGTGCACCCCGCGACGCACGCGACGGGCGCGACGAGCGGACCTGCGACGGCGCCTCCCTACGGCGCGCGGCTGCGATTGCGGGCTGACTATCCCCTCGCGTCGCTTCCGAACGAGGGCGCGCGCGTGGTGGCGCGGGCGCTACAGCGCTACGGGATGATCCTCGCAGACGGAGGGAACGTGGCGCTCACGGCGCAGAGCGACCGCTTCACGCGCGCGCGCTGGACGGGCCTCCTCGGCTCGCGCGATCTGCAGATGATCCGCCCGAGAGATTTCGAGATGGTCGACGGAGGGGCGCGCTTCCGCTTCACGGGCGACTGCGTGCGCAACCCCTGACGACTGTCGCGCGGATCGAAAATCCGCGGCCTGTCGCGCGCTCGGACACGGCGAGGGGCGCGAACGGCACTGCGACTGACCCGGGCGACATGACAGAGGGTCGAAGACTCAGTGCGACTGACTCCTCCGATATGGCGGAGAGTCAAAAAGTCATCGCAACTGACTTCTTCGACATGACGGAGAGTCAAAAAGTCATCGCAACTGAGTTTGACCATATGCCGGATAGTCGAAAACTCAGTGCGACTGACTCCTCCGACATGGCGGAGGGTCGAAAACTCAGTGTGACTGAGTTTGACCATATGTCGGAGGGTCGAAAACTCGGTGCCGCTTGGGTTCTGAGGCGAGCCACGGAGCCCGGTCTGGGCGCGTCTGGGGTTCGAGGCGCGTCGCGAGAGCCGTCGTGATAGTGAAGAGAGGGACGCGACATGGAACGCGAGAAGCACGAGCAGGTGCAGCGCCGGGTGGATGAACTTCGGAAAGCGTCGCCAGAGGCCGCCGCGTGCGTGGACGTGCTCCGAAAGGCGGGCCTGGAGTTGAGCCACCTCGACGCGATCGATCGCGCCACGCGCACCGCGGAGGGACGGCGTTCGTGGCTCGCTCGCTGGAAGGTGGGGGACGCGCTGAAGCAGCGATTCGAACTCGCCCCCGAGGTGCTGATGCTGATCGCGCCTTGGAAGGAGGCGCAGGCGCGCGACGTCGAAGCGGCGGAGCGAGCGTTGCGCTCCGACCTCAAGTGCGATCGGGGACTGGTGCTGGCGCTCTCGCTCGATGACCACGTCGAGCACAGGCTTCAGGGGGCCTTCTCGGAGACGCACCGCACCTGGGTGGCGCTCGATCGCGAAGCGCTCCAGAGCGCGGCTCGACCTGCGGAGTGGCTGTACTCGACGCTCACCGAGCGCCTCGGGGTGCGAGACCTCTTCGGTGCGACGACGCCCGTCGCCGGGTGGGACTTCTTCGGTCGCGAGAAAGACCTCGCAGAGCTTCGCCGCACGCTGCTCAGAGGGAGTCCGGTCTGCGTGTTCGGTCTCGGGAAGGTCGGCAAGTCTTCGCTGCTCAAGCGCCTTCGCGCGGAGTGGATCGAAGAGGGGGACGGCGATGGGACGGCGCGCCAGGCACGGCAGCCTCGGGTGATCGCGATCCATGTCGATCTGCAGGCGGTCGGCTCGACGGAGCGAAACCAGACTGGCGTGATGCGTCAGTTGCTCGCCTCGATGGTCGAGACGCTCGACGAGATGAGGATCGGTCTCAGCGCCGCAGGGCTTCGGCGAGACCATCGCGCGTGGGAGGTCATCGCGGATCTTCCGTCGAGGGAGGTGCGGGAGCTCGCCTCCAACGGGTTGAAGTCCCTCGTCCGGCACGTGCGCGACGACGGCGGGGCCGTCGTGGTGATCTTCGACGAGTACGAGCGGCTCTACGGCGCCGATCGGGGGATCGAGGCCAGCGAGGGGATCGCGGTGCTCGACCTGATGCGAGGGCTTACGCAGCAGTCGTCGGGGCGCTTCAGCTTCGTGGTCGCGGGGCGCAGTCGGGAGCATGCGCAGCGCGCCCGGATCGATGGCGAGGTGAACCCGCTCTACAACGCCGTGGTGCCCTATCCCCTCGCGGGTCTCTCACGCGGCGACCTCGGGACGCTCGTCGATCGGATCGGGACGCGCGCTGGCGTGGTCTTCGCGCCGGACGCCGTCGACCTCGTGTGCGAGGAGAGCGGCGGGCACCCGTATCTCGCGAGGCAGTTCTGCCGAATCGTGGAGCGTCCCATCGACGTTGCTCAACGTCAGCCCTTCAAGGCGTCTCGCGAGCACGTCTTCCGTCGTCTGGGGGAGTTTCGCCGCGAGGTGCGCTGGACGATGGACGAGCTCCTCTACGCCGTGAAGCGCTTCGATGAAGAAGCTCCGGCGTTCCTAAGCTCGATCGTGAGCGGCGACGTTCCTCGCGGGCGCGATGGCGCTGTGTGGCGCCCCGAGGTGGTTGATGAGCTCGTCTCGATCGGCGTGTTGACGCGAGGTGACGACGAGCGCTTGCGCGTTCGCATCGGCGCCTTCGGCGCGTGGCTCTACGCCAACTGGCGCCCGATGGAGGTCGCGCGTGCCGCCGGGTGAGCGTCGCGAGAATCCGTATCACCCTGACCTCCCCGCGAGCGAGCTGTTCGTGGGGCGCGAGACCGAGCGGAAGCGACTCGGCTCAGGTCCGCGCATTGGCTGCCTGTTCGGGCCTTCGACGTCGAGGAGTGCGGGCGACTTGCGCGAGAGCCGCTCGGCGCGACGGTCTCAGAGGCGGTTGTCGAGCGGCTCTGGCGCGAGACGGGCGGTCACCCGCTGCTCGTGCAACAGGTTCTACGTTGCGCCGTCGATCGAGGATGGCCACGCGCCGACGAGCTCGATCAGGCGATCGGCGATGTCGCTCGAGCGCAGGGGACCCTCTTCGAGATGTTCTGGCGAAACCTCCGAGAGAGCGGTCAGCGCGCGTACCTCGACATGCTCGACCGGGGGCCGCTGAGCGCTGGTCAGCGCCTCGCGCGCATCGGGAACAATCCCGACGCGACGCTCGAAGTGCTGGAGACGACCGGCGTCGCGTGGATCGCGCCAAACGGCGACGCTCGAACGCACGGCGCGATGTTCGAGCGATGGGTGAGGGGCAACATCGCCACGCTTCGAGAGGCACCGTCTGACGTCGTGAAGAGACGGCGCCAGATGCGCGACGTGCTGTGCCGGCTCGTCAACGACACGCGCGCAATCAAGATGATCGTGTCCGACGCGGGCCTCGATCCGTCGCAAATCGATCTCAACGGTGCCCACGCCCTCGTCTGGTTCGATGTTCTTGAAGAGGCGAAGAAGCAACGCTGTACGCGTGAGGTGCTCGCCGCGGCGCGTGAGCTTTACCCGAACGACCCGGAGCTCGAGGCGCTCTACGCCACGCTCGTCGAGGACTGACGGCACGGCGTACTGAAACGCTCGCGGTCCCCACCCGCGCCACCGCGGCACTGACCTCGCGGAGCATCTCGAACGCGTCGTCGGTCACCGTCTCAATCCACCTTCCCCGGCGCTGTTTCAGAGAAATCGTCGCAACGATTTTTGGGTTTCGCGAGCTCCGCGTTAGGGTCCCACCTGTCAGGGCGATGACCCCGGCGAGACGCAACACCGCGCAACGGTGCCGTCACGTCGGACAACGGTCCGCTCACCCTGTCCTTCGGAGGTTTTCCGCGCGAGCGGAGACCTCGGATGTCGCGTCGAACCGACGCACCGCCCCCGACGGCGATCGGGGTGTGTCCGTTGGCGCAACGCGCGAAACCACTCCGCGAGGAGGGAGGTCGCACGGGGCGACACGACGGGGC
>JBPOHC010000908.1:0-1953 GCA_052035985.1 Myxococcota bacterium
GTACGCGCGCCGTCGCTGCGAGCACGTCGGACGAGGAGCCGTCCGACGCTGCGAGGAGCGCGCACCCGAAGCGGGCAGCATCGTGCGCGACGCCGATCACCGGAACCGCGCGATCGAGGGCCGCGCAGCCGGACAGGCACGCGAGGACGAACGCAAGGCCCGCCACCACCGCGGCGATCACCGCCACCGCGTTGATGCGCTCGAGGAGGAAGTCCCGCCCGTTCGCCGCCGCCAGGGCCTCCTCGTCACGCTCCGCGAGCTCGGAGGGGACGATCGTCAAAGTGACCGGCTGCGGGTCGATCTTGCCATCACGCAATCGCATGGTCGTCCTTCGCGCGAGCGATCATGCCGGCAACATCGGAGTCGCTCTTCGCGGACTGGCACCATGCGACGCGGTAGATCCGCCCCGTGAGGAACTGCCAGAAGGCCCCGCCGCCATCGGCCCATCCCGCACCGAGAGATGTGGTGTTTGTCCCCGTCGTGGTGAACGTGTCGGCGAGAATGTCACTCTCCGACCAATTCGATCCGTCAACCGAGATCCCGAGCACGGAGGTCCCGTCGATCTTCGTGTACCGACGCATCACGATCACGTGCTTCGCGTTGAGCGAGAAGGTGTGATTCCCCACGCCGTTCGATGTCTCGGTCCCGTACGTGCCATTCACGTCGAGTAGGTAAGTTCCCTTCTCGGTCGAGTTGTACCAAACGGCCAGCTCGCCGCGCGTCCCGTGGTGAGAAACGGCGAAGAAGTACTGAGACGTTGAATTCGTCTTGTTGACGACGATCACGAGGGTGAAGTCTTCGCGCGGGTTGAACGCGAGAGACGACATGCTCATGTACTGCGACGAGCCCGACGTGAAGCCCAGGTACTTCTTGCCGTCACCGTCGGTGGCGAGCGTGGGGCCCGCGCTCGCGGTGAATGTCAGCGCTCCGACCTGATCTGCCAACGCGGTGACCGGCGATGTCCCCGTTGTCCCTGCCTCTGCCGTGAAGTCGTGCTCCATGCCCGCGGCAGCGAGCGTGGCATACGTCGGCGCGGCATTGAGATCCACGATCAGCGGTATGCCCGCGGTGATCGCCGTCTTCCGATCGTCGAGGTGGCGAATCACCTGAGCATGCCCGCTCACGGTGGTCCGGAGGTCGAGGCGGTACGTCGTACCCGAGTCGTCGTATTCGAGGTCGGCGACGAAGCCCTGCCCACCCACCGAGTCAGAGCGAGGAGCGGTGTTCGCGCCGAGCCACACCGCGAAGCCAGGGCGGCCCGTGGCCACGTCTCTGCGCGTCTCCAGGAAGCCGAGCACACGGACGCGACCCGAGCGCGGGAACACCCGCTCGACGGGCGAGCCCAGCATCGCCGGGACCCACATGCGTTCGCTGTAGATCGTCGCCGCGCTGGAGATCCCGCCGTCGTGGCGGTAGCGGATCGAACTGCCCGAGTCGCTCACGTGAGCGTGCGTGATTGCCGCCCCTTCGGGAAACGACTGCGCGGCATCGATCAAGCGATCGTGATGGGGGAGAGGAACGGCGTCCGGATCATCATCATCGGCGAACGTCCAGAGAGGCGGCGCACCGTCCGCGGCCATGAACTCGCCGAGCTCGTCGATGGGGTTCGCGGCGCGGTACTTGTTCATCACCGCCACCGGACGAAGCCGCAGATCACCGAGCCAGACATCCAGATAGGTCGTCCGTAGCGTCTCCGAGATGCGGCTGTAGTACTCGATCAGATCAAAGTTGGGCCAATTGCACACGACGCCCAGCACCCGATCGGGGAAGCGCCGCATGAACAGCAGCGCGCCGTGAGATCCCGTCGAGTATCCGGAGAAGACGGCGCTCTTGCCCGAGCCGAAGACGTCCAGCCCCGACGCAGCGACCGCGTGATCGAGCATGTCGGCGATGTCGTAAGACGAGCGCGCGCAATCCTCCGTTCCGCCGTTGCCACGACCGCGAGTGGTAACC
>JBPOHC010001070.1:0-16158 GCA_052035985.1 Myxococcota bacterium
GCGCGTGCGGAGCGCCAACCTCGCGTGTGCGCCGCTCACCGCGGAGCGCGAGCCGCGACATCGCACTGCGCGATCCGCTGTTCTGCGCTGTGATTGTGCGGTCGCGTCGAAGTACCCTCGATCGAGAAGGATGAACTCATGATCAATCTAAGAGTTGCGCTCGCAGTGGCGGCGCTCGGGGCGCTGACCGCCCTCTCGGGATGTGACGGCACACCCGTCGTCGGTGGGTACGAGCCCGTCGACGCCACGTCGGTCGTCGACATCGTCGACGCGACGGACGCGCCGGTGGTGTGTCCGTCGCCGCTCCTGGCGTGCAACGGGCGATGCACCGACCCGCGCACCGATCGAGAGAACTGCGGCGCGTGTCGCCGCACCTGCGGCACCGGCGAGGTCTGTCAGAACAGCGCCTGCGTGCCGAGCTGTACGGCGACCGAGACGCTCTGCGGAACCGCGGGCGGCGACGCGAGCGCGGGGCCTCGATGCGTCTCCCTCCAGACCGACAGCCAGAACTGCGGCGCGTGCGGAAACGCGTGCGGACGCGATCAGGTGTGCTCCGGCGGCGCGTGCACGTTCATGTGCACCGGCGCCACGACGGAGTGCTCGGGCGCGCCGGGCGACATGGACGCCGGCGCCGACAGCGGGACGTCGCGCTACTGCGCCAACCTCATGGGCGACCGGGCCAACTGCGGCGCGTGCGGAAACACCTGCGCGGAGGGCTACACGTGTCAGGGCGGTGAGTGCCACATCCCCTGCGCCGAGCTCGAGGTGCGCTGCGTGACGCCGGGCGCCGACGCGGGCCCCACGGGCGGCGGCGAGACCTGCGTCAACACCACCAACGACTTCCGCAACTGCGGCGCCTGCGGGAACGTGTGCGGCACGGGTCTCTTCTGCGTCCGCGGAATGTGCCAGGCCATGTGCGGCGCGGGCGTCACCGACTGCATGGGCGTGTGCCGCGATCTTCAGACCGACCGCGCGGCCTGCGGCGCGTGCGGCAACGCGTGCGGCTCGGGTGAGCTCTGCGTCGCGGGCGCCTGCGTCGTGACCTGCGGCGGCGGCCTCACGGTGTGCGAGGGCGTCTGCCGCGACCTCACGAGCGACCTCACCAACTGCGGCGCGTGCGGAGCGCGCTGCATGCCCGGCGAGGTGTGCTCGCGCTCGATGTGCCAGACGACCTGCACCGCGAGCCTCACCAACTGCGCGGGCACCTGCCGCGACACGCAGACCGACCTCGCCAACTGCGGCGCCTGCGGGCGCGCGTGCTCGGCGGGCCAGGTGTGCTCCGCGGGCACCTGCGTGGTGTCGTGCGGCGCGGGCCTCACCAACTGCTCGGGCACCTGCCGCGACACGCAGACCGACCTCGCCAACTGCGGAACCTGCGGAACGCGCTGCGTCGCCGGTCAGGTGTGCTCCGCGGGAGTCTGTCAGGTGTCGTGCGGCGCGGGCACGTCGAACTGCTCCGGCGTCTGCCGCGACCTCGACACCGACAACAACAACTGCGGCATGTGCGGGACGCGCTGCGCTGCGGGTCAGGTCTGCTCCGCGGGAGTCTGTCAGGTGTCGTGCGGCGCGGGCACCACCGACTGCGCGGGCACCTGTCGCGACCTGCAGACCGACAACAACAACTGCGGCGCCTGCGCCCGCACCTGCGCCGCGGGCCAGGTGTGCTCTCGCGGCGTCTGCACCGTGTCGTGCGGCGGCGGGCTCATCAACTGCTCGGGCACCTGCCGCGACCTCAACACCGACCTCAACCACTGCGGCATGTGCGGCGCCGCCTGCGCCGCGGGCCAGGTGTGCTCCGCGGGCACCTGCCAGGTGTCGTGCGGCTCGGGCCTCACCAACTGCTCGGGCACCTGCCGCGACTTCGCGACCGACAACAACAACTGCGGCGTCTGCGGCAACGTCTGCCCCTCGGGCACGGTGTGCTCTCGCGGCACCTGCACGGTGAGCTGCGGCGCGGGCCTCACGAACTGCACGGGCGTGTGCCGCGACCTCACCAACGACACCGACAACTGCGGCGCCTGCGGGATGTCGTGCGCCGCGGGCCAGGTGTGCTCGCGGAGCGCGTGCACGGTCACCTGCGGCTCGGGGCTCAGCAACTGCTCGGGCGTGTGCCGTGACCTCACCACCGACCGGCTCAACTGCGGCACCTGCGGGGTGTCGTGCGCCTCGGGTCAGGTGTGCACCGCGGGCCGGTGCGTCACCTCGTGCCCCGCTGGACAGGTCGACTGCTCGGGCACCTGCCACGACCTCAACACCGAGCGCCTCAACTGCGGCGCCTGCGGCGTGGTGTGCGCGTCGGGCCAGGTGTGCTCCGCGGGCGCGTGCACGGTGACCTGCGTGTCGGGCACCACGAACTGCACGGGCATCTGCCGCGACCTCACCACCGACAGCAACAACTGCGGCGCCTGCGGGCGCGCCTGCCCCTCGGGCCAGGTGTGCTCGGGGAGCGCCTGCGCCGTGTCGTGCCTCGCGGGCACCACGAACTGCTCGGGCGCCTGCCGCGACCTCGCGACGGACAACAACAACTGCGGCGCGTGCGGCGCGGGATGCCCCTCGGGCCAGGTGTGCTCCCGCGGCGCGTGCACGGTGTCGTGCCTCGCGAGCACCACGAACTGCTCGGGCATCTGCCGCGACCTGACGACCGACAACAACAACTGCGGCGCCTGCGGGCGCGCGTGCGCTTCGGGCACGGTCTGCTCCGCGGGGGCGTGCACGGTGTCGTGCCTCGCGGGCACCACGAACTGCTCGGGCGTGTGCCGCGACCTCACCACGGACATCAACAACTGCGGCGCCTGCGGGCGCGCGTGCGCTTCGGGCACCGTCTGCTCGGCGGGCCTGTGCACCGTGAGCTGCGTGTCGGGCACGACGAACTGCTCGGGCGTGTGCAGGGACCTCCAGACCGACAACAACAACTGCGGCGCCTGCGCGCGCACGTGCCCCGCGGGGCAGGTGTGCTCCGGCGGGGTCTGCAACGTGTCGTGCGGCGCGGGCACGACGAACTGCTCGGGCGTGTGCCGCGACCTCACCTCCGACAACAACCACTGCGGGACCTGCACGACCGTGTGCTCCGTGGGGCAGACCTGCGTCTCTGGGGCCTGCACGCTCGTGTGTCAGACCGGGCTCACGGCCTGCGGCTCGGTGTGCCGTGACCTGCAGACCGACAACGCCAACTGCGGCGCCTGCGGGCGCGCCTGCCCCTCGGGCAACGTCTGCGTGTCGGGGTCGTGCTCGCTCACCTGCGCGTCGGGCTTCGCCAACTGCTCGGGCGTGTGCCGCGACCTCCAGACCGACAACAACAACTGCGGCGCCTGCGCGCGCGCGTGCAGCTCGGGCCAGGTGTGCCTCAGCGGCACCTGCACGCTCTCGTGCCCCGCGGGCCAGTCGGCGTGCGGCTCGTCGTGCTTCGACCTCACGAGCGACCGGAACCACTGCGGGACGTGCACCACCGTTTGCCCCTCGGGCCAGGTGTGCGCGTCGTCGACCTGCGTGACGAGCTGCACCGCGGGCCTCACGGCGTGCGGGACCTCGTGCGTCGACCTCACGAGCGATCGCACGCACTGCGGGACGTGCACCACCGTGTGTCCGACGGGCCAGAGCTGCGTGTCGAGCGTGTGCACGCTCGTGTGTCCGTCGGGGCAGAGCAACTGCTCGGGCACGTGCCGCGACCTCGCGAGCGACAACAACAACTGCGGGGCTTGCGGCACCGTGTGCCCCGCGGGTCAGGTGTGCTCGTCGCGCGCCTGCGTGGTGACCTGCGCGGCGTCGCTGACGAACTGCTCGGGGAGCTGCGTCAACGTCAACACCGACCCGGCCAACTGCGGCTCGTGCGGGCGCGTTTGCGCGTCGGTGCCCAACGCGGCGCCCACCTGCGGCGCGGGCGTGTGCAGCTTCGCGTGCACGCCGGGCTTCGGCAACTGCAACGGCGCGTCGTCGGACGGCTGCGAGGTGAGCACGGCGACGAGCGTCACCAACTGCGGCGCCTGCGGGACGACCTGCACGGTCGCCAACGGCGTGCCCGCGTGCGTGGCGGGCGCGTGCCGCATCGCCTCGTGCAACACGGGCTTCGCGGACTGCAACGGCACGCTCTCGGACGGCTGCGAGGTGAACCTCCAGACCAGCGCGACGAACTGCGGCGCGTGCGGAACGGCGTGCAGCGGCGGCGCCGCGTGCTCGGCGGGCGTCTGCAGCGGCTTCTCGGGCGCGACGGGCCCGTCGTGGTCGCTGGCGCCCGGCGGCACGGCCGTCCGCGGCGTCATGGCGTGGGCGCCCGCGGGCACGCCCTTCCTCTACGCGGGGAACGGCAGCAGCTTCTCGCGCTACTCGCTCTCGGCGGGCACGTGGGCATCGCTCGCGGGGCCCACGGTGGGGCTCCCGTCGTGGGGGTCTCCGGCGCTCGTCGGCGCCGACGTCTGGGAGATCTCCGTCCCGTCGGTGGTGCGCTACACGGTGGCGACGAACTCGTGGACGACGATCCGCTCCGACCTGCGCGGCAGCAACGACCACAGCCAGACGGCCGTCGACCGCGACGGCAACCTCTGGTCGTACAACGCCGGCGAGCTTGTGCGGTACAACCCGACGGCCAACGCGGTCACGTACTTCCCCACCACGCTGGGCGGGCAGTACGAGACGCGGCTCGTCTACGACGGCACGACCAACAGCATCTACTTCGGCGGCTTCGGCGGGCGGAACCTCTACCGCTTCGACCTCGGCACCATGGCCGTCACCTCGATGACCCCGAAGCCCGTCAACATGCTCAGCGACGTCTTCTGCTCCGATCGCTCGGGGCACATCTACTCCGGCGGCTGCGGCGGCGGCGCGGAGGTCTACCAGTACAACACGACCACCAACACGTGGCGCCGCATCCCCGACTTCAGCACGCCCTGGGGCTGCAACGGGAGCTGCGCGGTCTCGGGCGACGGCTTCCTCTACGCCTACGAAGACGGCGGCTCGATGTACCGCATCCCGCTGCTCTGAGCTCCGTCCCCTCCCCCTGATGCGGCGCAGGTCCATCCCCTGCGCCGCTCACCCCTCGACAACATCCTCCCTCGCGAGCGCGGCTTCGACCTCCGCGATCTGCGCGTCGATCGAGACCTCCACCTCGGCGAGGAGCCGCGTCGCGCGGTCTTCGAGCACGCGCGCGTCGCGGGCCACGACGGCGTCGCGCGCGTCGAAGAGCGCGTCGATCTGCGCTCGAAACAGCGTCATCATCGCGGGCAGCGCGCGGCACGCCACGTAGCGTCGGGGCGCGGCCTCGCACGTGAACCGATCGAGCAGCGCGCGCAGCTCCGCGGCCGGACGCCAGCGGTCGTCGGTGGCCCAGCAGTTGGGCGCGAAGAGCCGCGTCGGGAGCCCGTACGCGTCGAGCGACACGCCGACGAGGTGCACGAGCTCGTCGTCGTCAGGCGTCGCCCCCGCGAGGCGGAGGTGCGTGTGAACGTGTCCGAGCTCGTCGTCGAGGTGCGCGTGAAAGTAGAACTGCGCGCCGCTCACCGGGTCGCGCACGTCCCCGTCGGGGTGGTGGCCCTCCTCTTCGAATGCGGCGTCGCCGATCAGCTCGCCCGCGAGGTGCGCGTCGCGCAGGGAGAGGTCGCGATAGCAGTCGATGAGCGCCTCCCCTGCGTGGCGCATCGCGAGGAGCTGATCGTGCGAGCGTCGCATCGCGGTGACTACCGCGCCGCCCGGCAGATGATGAGCCCCGCCTTGAGGCCCGTGCGCAGCGCGGGCTTGAGGGCGCTCGTCGCGAGCTGCTTGACGGTCGTGATCGCGGTCTTCTCGTCGTTCGTGGTCTTCATGTGGTGCTCTTCCCCTGTCGCGCGGCGTGAGAGCTGCCGCGACGACGGAGGGCCTCATCGCAAGGCAGATGCCGCCGCGAGGCCCGCGAGGATTTCACCGAGAAGACATGGTCTTTCACGCGATGGCGACCCGCCGTTGCGCGCGCAGCTTCTCAATCTGTACGGGCGCCACGGACGACCTGCGCCGCGCCCATCACGACGACGAAGAAGACGAAGCGCTCAGCGCATCGCAGCCTCGAGGATGTGCAGCGCGCCCCTGGCGTCGCCGAGCAGCAGCGACGATCCTCGCGCGAGCGACGCCGTGATCACCGCTGGAAGCGAGGGCGCCTCGACGCGCTCCCACGTCGACGAGACCGTGAACGCGTAGAGCGCGCCGCGGATCGCCGCGACGAAGGACCGCGGCGAGGTCCAATGCGCCGTGATGAAGCGATCGCTCGAGATGGACATCGGCCCCGCTTCGAAGACCCGAGCGGAACGCGACGGCGCGCCGATCGCGACGACATCGATCGCGTACCGCGTCTTGTAGGCTCGGGTGTCTTCGACCTCGCGCACCGCGACGAGCGAGGCGCCGTCGTCGGAGGCCGCGAGTGCCGCGCCGAGCAGCAGCTCCCCGGGCGCTCCGACGATCGCGTCGAGCACGCGTACGGGAGGAGCTACGCCGTCGAGCGAGAGGAGGTCGACGGCGCCGTCTGCGCCGAGCGACGCGAGGGACTCGCCCGCCCACGCGAGGGCGCGCGGCGACGACGGCGGTGACGGGAGTCTCTCGACCTCGAGTCCGCGAGCGCGAGGGTTCCACTGCACGAGGGCGCCGCCGATCGCCGCGACGAGGCCGCGGTCGGGTCGCGTGACGAAGGCTCCGAGGGCGTCTCCCCACTCACCGAGCAGCGGCCGCTCGAACGCGTTGCGGCCGTCGCGCGTATCGATCACCTGACCGTTCACCAGCACCGCGTAGGGAGCCCCCGGCGTCGCCGCGCAGCGCCCCGAGGCGTCGTCGAGCGAGTGGTCTCCGTCGGCGATCTCCCAGCGCGTCTCGCCCGTGCTCAGCGCGATGGCATCGACGATCTCCCACCCCCAGCGCACCACGAGGTCTGGCTCCACCGCGATGATGGCGCAGGGGCCGAGATACCCTCGCTCGGCCTCGCGTAGTCGCCGCGCGATCCGCGCGTCAGCGGTCTCCACCACGGCCAGCGCGCCGTCGGCCGTCGAGACGAGCACAGACGCCTCGTCGAGCGGCACCACATCGACGACCGCAGCGTCACCAGCACCGATGGCGAGCGAGGCGCGAAGCTTCATCGCGGCGGAGGGTATCGCATCACCGATCGCCGCAACGGGTTCCGTTCGACCGCGCACCGCGGCGCACGGCATCAAATCGCGCGACGCGCTGGTGGCGCTTCACGTCACAGCCTCTGCGGCCCGACATGTACCGACGTCAGTGCGCCCGTGTACTGACGTCAGTACATCCGTATACCGACGTCAGTACACGGCTGGCTCTCACGCGCGCACCGTCACCGGCGGCAGGACGGCGTCCCGCTCCGCGGGCTCCGCCGCATTGAGCGCCGCACGCACCGCGTCACGAAGCGCGGCGCGCGATCGTCACGCGCGGCAACGCCCCTTCTGGAATCTCCCTCGGGCCGCGCAGCACCTCGGCGATGATCGCGTTGAGACATCGCGCGGCGCTTCAGAACACGACGCCGAAGCGCTGACCGAACCACGCGTTGGTCACGGGCTCCTCGTCGGGTTGCCACGCGGCGGAGACCGAGAGGTAGGGCTCGTAGTAGACGCTGCGCGAGAGCATCACCGTGAGCGGCACCTCGACGGCGGCTTGCACGGTGAGCGTCGTCCAGGCGTCGCCGGCGCTCGTCGCGCTGTGCCATCCCCCCACGCCGAACGAGAGCATCGGCGTCATCACGACGCGGTCGCCGAGCGCGAATCCTCGACCGAAGGCGCCCCCGAGCGTGAACGCCTCCGACGTGCGCGACGACCGTCCCTCGTTGGGGTTCTCGCCGTACGACGCGTTCACGCCGAGCCTCCCTTCGAAGGCCCACGCGGAGGACATTCGCCGCACCGTGGCGCCCGCGCCGACGCCGCAGTCGAAGCTCGTTCCGCGGGCGTACCCGTAGAGGCTCACGCCGCCGGTGATCGACGTCGAGCCGCGAAGGTATGCGCTCGCGAGGTCTTCGGCCCCGACGCTCCCCGAGAACAGACAGACCGCCGCGCTGAGCGACGCGAAGCACGATGCACGCATTGGAACCTCCCACGTCCGCACGAGTCGCGGACTTCGAGCGCAAGAGCGTCGGGGGAGGGTCGAGGTATTCCGAGCGCGGCTACTTCACGAGGCCACGCTGCTGGAGTCGCGCGACCGACGCTCGCACCGCCTCGGGCGCCGCGCCGGGCATCGCGAAGGCCGCGGGCGCAGCAGGCGCGAAGGGGCCGCTCGCCGCCGACTGCGGCGCCGAGACGTCGGCCGCTGCGTACGACTGCGCGAGCTCGGCCCACACCCTGCGGTCGATCTCGACGTCGCTGAACACCTTCGCCGCGACGGCCTCGACGACGCGCATCGCAGCGCCCGCGTCGCGCGCCGGGTACCACGCGCCGCCGGTCACCTCCGCGACGCGACGGAACGACCGCTCGAGCGCCTCGTCATGCGTCGGGATCGACGAGGGGACCATCCCCATCGCGTGCACGATGGTCCATCGGTGGGCGAGCTCGTCGGCGATCTGTTCGAGCGACGCGCCCGCGGGGTCGAACTCGGGGAAGCGGTCGGGCCACGGCTGCCCCGTCGCGCCGCACGCGTGCGGAGGCCCGTCGCCCACGAGCACGAGCACGCGGTACGACTGCGGCCGCCACGCGAGCGGCGCGGTGCAGGCCATGAGCCCTGCCACCACGGCCTCGGCCGCGTCGGTGTTGCCCGGCGGGCTCCCCACGCGCAGGGCGTAGAGGGCGTCGCGCGTGGCCTGCGCGTCGTCGGTGAAGTCGTAGACCTCGACGGGCGACGAGTCCTGCGCATGCTCGTGATCGCGGTACCCGACGAGGGCCACGCGGAGGTCGGCGCGCGCCGTCACGCGGAGCCCTTCGAGGATGCGTACGACGTGCTGCTGCGCCGCCGCGATGAAGGGCGACATGCTGCTGGTCAGGTCGATGCAGAACGCGAGGTCGACTTGCGAGAGTTCGTCCATGAGGGCCGCGAGGGTAGCACCGCGCCGCGATCGAGAAGGGTGGCGCGCGGCGACGCGGCGCGCGGGATCGGGCATCATCGCAGCCATGAGGGTGCTGCGTCGTTCGTGCCTCGCGCTGAGCCTCGCATGTCTGGTGAGCGTGTGCGCCGTGGCGCACGCAGACATCATCCCAGAGCCGTCGCGTCCGGGGTGGAAGGACCACGCGCCCCCCGAGCCCGACGCGCCCGATGAGCTCGCGTGGGCCCTGGGCGCGCTCGCCGTCGTCGCCGCTGGCGCTGCGGCGGGCGCGTGGTGGAAGCGCTCCCCTCGCGGCGTGGCGCTGGAGCACGCATGACGCCGCTCGCGGTCGGAGACCTCTTCGCCGGTCGCTTCGAGATCACCGAAGTCGGCCCTGCCTGCCGCGCGATCGACCGCGAGACCGGCGCGCACGTGCTCCTTCGTCAGCGAGCCAGCGAGGTGTCGTGGCGCCATGACGTCGACGCCGAAGCCTGCGCGCGCGTGCTCGCGGCGATGCCCGTCGCGCACGTCCGCCGCGTGGTGTTCGTCGGCGCGGGCGTGGTCTTCGAAGACGCGCCGGGCCCGCGCTACGAGGGCGCGATGCCGCTGCGCGACGCGGCCGAGTGCGCGCTCCAGTGCTGCGAGGTCGCCGCGGCGATCCGCGCGATCGGATACGAGAACCTCTCGTTCGTCGGCTCCGACCTCGAAGCGGGAACGCTCGACGGGCGCCCTTCGGTGCGATTCACCGCACCCTCGCTCGCGCGCCGGGGCGCGACGCCGCCTCGCCAGGGAACGGCTCCGCCGCGCTTCCAGCCGCCGTTCCTCCGTCGGTCCGAGGGGTGGCAGGAGGCTTGCGCCGCAGCGTCTGCGTGCTGCGTCCTCTTCAACCTCTCGCCCGAGGCGTACGTGCGCTCGGGGCCCGCCGAGGCCGAGCGCGCGGACGGCCCCGAGGGACTCCGCGCGCGCCTTGAACAACGACGCGCGTCGCGCAGCGCGGCGGTTGATCCGGTGATCGAGCTCCTCTCGCGCTACTGCTTCTCGCGCGATGACTGGCGTGGAAATGTCATCGACGCGCGATTGACCTTCACCGTCGCGGCCGTCGCGAAGCTCCTCGCCGACGTGATCGGCACCCCCGACGCGCGAGCGCGCGCCGAGGCCGTCGAGCGCACGAAGCCAGGGAGGCTCACCTACGACTGGGACGCCATCGCCTCCGACGGCGAGGCGCTGCTCTCGCGCGCCGAGCCGCGGTGGAAGCCCTACATCGCGCTCCCGCTGGCCGAGGCCCACCACCAGCGCGCGAGCGTGCTGTGGGCGCGCGGCGACCTCGAAGGCGCCCTCTCGGCCGTGAACCGCGCGCTCGCGCTCGACCGCGCGCTGCCCTACCTCGTGACCCGCAGCGTCGTGCTCGCCGCGCTCGGACGCGTCGGCGAGGCGCGCTACGCGATCGACGCCGCGTTCGAAGCGATCGCGGCGCTCGAGGCGCGAGACCAGGCGATCCGCGAGCGCGGGTACGAGCGGTACGAACCAATCCCGATGTACGTGCCCGACGACGCCGAGCGCGCGCGGGCCTTCGCCGCGAGGGGCACGATCGCGCTGCGAGAGAAGCGCCCCCGAGAGGCACTCTCGGATCTCGAAGAGGCCGTGAGGCTCGCTCCGTCGAGCGCGCGCTACCGATGGTCGCTCGCGTCGTGCCACGCGCGACACCAACGCCGCGACCAGGCGATCACCCACGCGCGAAGGTCGCTGGAGCTCGACCCCACCGAGGCGCGTCGCGCGCGCTACGAGCGGCTCTTCGGGACGGCCTTCTCGGGGTGACCCGACGGCGCGTGTTGACTTCGCGACCTGATCGGGGTTGCCATCGCCCCGAGGGATTCCATGAACGCACGCTGGATGGTCGCGCTCGCGCTCGCGGGCTGTAGCGCAGGAGATGACGACGGCGTGCTCACGCCCGACGGAGCCGCCGCGCCCGACGCCGTCGCAGACGTGTCGCGTCCGCCGCTCGACGCGCCGGGCTACGACGTCACGCCCCTCGACGCTCCGCGCGGCGAAGACGCGGTGGTCGCGGTCGACGCCGCGCGCGACGTGGCGCCCGACCTCACGCGCGAGCAGTTCTGCATGGGCGCGGGTCCGCCCGTGGTGGTCGGCGACCGCGTCACGATGAGCACCCGCTGCGTCGGACGCATCGCCGAGGCCGTGTTCCGTCACGCGATCTGCACGTGCACCGACCTGGGGCTCGCGGGGTACCTCCAGACCGACTCGTTCGACTCGGGCGCCGCGATGATGACCTCGGGCGAACACGGCGGCGCCGTGGGGATCAACGGCAACCTCTCGCTCGTCGGCGTGATGCGCCTCGGCGACGCGCTCACCATGTCGGGCACCACACCGCTGCGCCTCGTCGGCGCCCACACCGTGCGCGGCGACCTCTCGCTCCAGGGAGACCTCCAGGTCGTCGGCACCCTCGACGTCGAGCGCAACGCGCGCATCCGTGGAGGTCTCCTCGCGCTCGGTCCGTTTCACGTGCGCGGCGACCTCACGACGCCGCCGGGCTCGCTGCCCATCGGCGGCATCCGCGTCGACGGCTCGCGCCGCACGGCCCCCGTCGACGTGGCGCCTCCGTGCGCGTGTCGCCCGAGCGAGATCTTCGACATCGCCGGCGCCGTCTCCGACGCGCGCACGCGCAACGACAACGCCGCGGTGGGCTTTCGCAGCGACGTGTTCAACGCCGTCGTGGGCGAGGCGCGCGTCGAGCTGCCGTGCGGACGCTTCTACGTCGACCGCATCGCGGGCCTCGGCGCGATCACGCTCTCGGTGCAGGGTCGCACGGCGCTCTTCGTGGGCGGAGACTTCGACCTCGGCGGGTACTTCAACGTCTCGCTCGGCCCGTCGGGCGAGCTCGACGTCTTCGTCGCGGGCTCGATCCTCGGCGCGGGGTATCTCCGCATGGGGCGCGTCGCCCGCCCTTCGAAGGTGCGCTTCTACATCGGCGGCGACCGGGGCTTCACGCTCGCGGGCGTGGCGGGCTTTCAGGGCAACGTCTACGCGCCGCGGGCGCCGGTCACCATCGCGGGCTTCAACGAGATGCGAGGCTCGCTCTTCGCGGGGCGCGTAGCCACCGCGGGCGACCTCACGATCCACTACGACCGCTCGGTGCTGCGCGCGGGCGAAGACTGTCCGAGCGATCCTCCGCCCGCGGGTGGATGCACGGGGTGTGGCTCGGGCGTGTGCCTCTCGACGCAGGCGTGCGTGAGCGGCGCGTGCGGGATGTGCCGCAGCGACGCCGACTGCTGCGCGCCCTTCGTCTGCGAGGCGCGAACGGGGCAGTGCCTCCCGATTCCGCCGTAGCGCGTGATCAGCGCGGAATGAAGCGCACCGACGTGCCCGCGATCGGACGCAGCGCGGGCGCAGCGAAGGTCTCCGTGCGCGCGGTGAGCCTCGGCGTGACCCACGTGCGTCCGCCCGGAGACGCCGCCGCGTAGCGCACCTCGACGATGTTGCTGCCCTCGTACGCGATCGCCTCCCAGTCGGCGTATCGCACGAGCGGGAGGCCGCGCGCCCAGGTGCCTCCTCCGACCACGAGCCTCCGGTTGGGCGCGTCGCCGATCACACGCGCGCATCCGTCGAAGCCGTCGGTCGAGCTCGGCGCGAGCGTGTCGAGCGCGCGCACGAAGTTGGGGAGGTGCGTCGCGCTCTGCCCTGGCGCGCGCATCAAGACCTCGCCGCCGAGGCCGACCTCGACGACCTCGGTGCTTCCACCGAAGTCGAACGTGAGCGGCGAGGTCAGGCCCGCGGGTGCGACGAGGCACGGGTCTTCGAACGCGACGCCCTCCCGCACCTCGACGCGATAGCCTGGGCTCATGCAGCGCGAGTCGGGGTCGACGAAGCGACACGAGAGCCCTGCGGCGCAGGGCGGAGCGCCCGAGAGCAGGCACGCTTCGCCCTCGGCCACGGGGCGTTGGCAGACCCCGCCGCTGCACCGGAGCCCGCTGTCGCACGGCGTCGACGTGTCGCGACATGCGCCTCCCGCGCCTCCGATGCGCGCGCATCGCGAGGCGACGCAGGTGTCGCCGTCAGGGCACTCAGAGATCGCAGCGGTCCCGCACGCATCGCCCGTCGCCACGAGCGGCACGCATCGCGGGATGCCAGAAAGGGCGTCGATGCCGCTCTGACATCGCAGACCTTCGTCACAGGGAGTTCCCGTCGCGCGGCAGGGACGCCCGTTGGCGCCGTCCGCGACGCACGCGAGCGGACTTCCTTCGCAGCGCGCGTTCTCGACGCAGGTCGCTTCAGTCACACACGCAGCGCCGACCGAGAGCACGCGCAGGCAGACGCCGCCGACGCAGCGTGATCCCGAGGCGCAGGGCGCAGCCCCCGCACCGCACGGGACAAGAGGCGGCGAGAGCGGCACGCAACGTTGAGCACCGCTCGCTCCCTCGCACTGCGTCGCGCCGCTGCACGCTCCGAAGGTGCGTGGATGATCGCGCCGCACGACGCTGCACGCGTCGCCCGCAGCGAGCGCGGGTTTGCAGATGGGCCCCACCGGATCGAAGCCTTCTCCGCACACGAGCCCCGGATCGCACGAGGGAGCCGCCGCGCGGCAGTAGCCCCCGTCGGTGCCGTTCTCGCGACATACGCCGTCGCAACGGAGCTGACCTGCGCAGGCCGCCGGACGCATGGCATCGTTGCACACAGCGCCGACCGGAACGACTTGATGGCATCGCCCCTCCGCGTTGCATGCGAGGCCGTCGTTGCACGCGGAACCCGTGAGGCGACAGCGACCGCTCGATGCTCCATCGGCGACGCAGCGAGAGGCGCCGACGCTCCCGCGCGCCCTGCACGAGGCGCCAGCGACACACTCCGCACGCTCGTCGCAGATTTGTCCGATCGCGACGCGGGCAACGCATGTCCCGAGCGTGTCGCACGCGGAGCCGTCGGAGCACGCCCTACCGACGCAGGGGGCGCCGAGCGTTCCGACGCGACGACAGGTCGCGGGACCTTCGACGCCCTGCACGCACACCGCCCCGGGCGCGCACTGCCCCGCGCTCATCGGCGTGCAGGTCTGTCCTTCGGCGGGCAACGGCACGCAGCGGGACGAGCTCGTGGAGGCGCAGATCAGCCCGGTATCGCAGGTGCTGTCCATGCGACACGGGCCGTCGAGCGCGCCCGGCCGGAGGCACCGCCACACATCGTCGCGCGAAGGGCTGCACTCCTGTCCTTGGGGACAGACCGCGTCTGGTGCGCTCCGACGCAGCGCGTCCGAGCCCGCCCTCGAAGCGACGCAGCGCGCCCCCGAGGGGAGCGTCGGCCCGCAACGCGCTCCCCGACCGTAGTAGTCGTACGCGCACCGCAGGCCTGCGCCGCAGTCGCGCTCGGTCGAGCACGCGGCTCCAAGGCCCCCGTTCGTCATGACCGCGATGCATCGCCCGGAGAGACCGACGTCACAGCGCCCGCTCGCGCAGACAGCGCCCGCGTCGCACTCGCTCCCGAGCGCGACCACCGGCAAGCACCGCCCCGGGTATCCCAGCGCCGAAGCGCCCAGACATCGAAGCCCCGCGTCGCACGGAGCGCCCGCTCGTCGACAGGTGGCGTACGCGCTCCCATCCGCCACGCAGCGCAGACCGTTGCCACCGCCGCAGGAGGTCCCGCGCGCGCAGACGTTGGCGATCTGTGCCCCGTCGCATACCTCGCCCTCGGGGATCTCATCGGGAATCTCATCGAAGCGCACCCCCTCCAGCGCGCTGTTCGTCGCGACGACAACCGTCAACGTCACGCCCGCCCTCATCACGTCGCGCGTCACGAGTGGTAGCACCAGAGGCACCTGGTGAACCGCGGTCCCTGAGCAACCGAGCATGCGAGCCGACGGGCCGCAACCGTCGAGCAGAACGATCCGGTCGACGCGCTCCGCGTTGAGGGTCGCGATCGAGAGGTGCGCGTCGGCCGCGGGCGTGTACCGAAGCACGATCCGATGCGTCGTCGCGAGAGGCCGACCGCATCCACTCGACGGCGGCAGGGGCGCGCCCGCTTCGAGGCGCGACGGATCGAAACGAACGATCGTGCTCCGCCCTGTCAGCGTTCCCTCCGCGTTCGCGTCGACGACGCGCGCGCCGCAGAGATCAACCGGAGGCTCGTACACATCGACCGCGGAGGCGTCCGTGCCGCTCCCCGCGTCACCGCGCGACTCACCGACCACCGACGCGCATGACGGCAACGCCAGCGCGACCACACAACGCAACGCCCACCTCATCGGACTTCGGTCCTCCTCCCGCGCGGCGCTTCGCGCCGACAGCGGCCCAACGAACATATCACCGAGCGCGCGTAGTCGAAGCCACTCGCAGGCGCCCTTTCACGGACCCGTCGCCCCACGCATCGCGTTGACGCTCCGTCGCTCTCGCGCGCACCATCGCGCCCCGATGCGACCCTAGGCCGCCGCGTTCATCCTCCTGCTCTCCGCGTGCGCCGAGACGTGCAGGCCGGGCGCCGATCCGGGCGGGTGCAACACGCTCGCGCAGGTGCTCGACTACTTCCGCGTGACGCTCGGAACGAGGCGCGCGCTGGCAGATGCAGTACGGCACGTTCAGCGGCACCACCTGGCGCGTGAGCGTCGGCGGCTGCTGCGTCTAGCACTCCGTCGCAGGGCCTCCGTCCGCGCTTCGATCGCATCGGATACACTCCGCGCGATGCGCTCCCTCCTTCTCGTCGCGGTGTTCGTCGCGGCGTCGTTGCCGATGACGGCGTCCGCCGATCTGGTCCCTCCTCCGTCGCGACCGCACTGGGACGATCCCCCTGCCCCGCTCCCTGCGCCGCCCGAGGTCTTCGCCGCAGCGCTGGCCGTGATCGCGTGCGGAGCGCTTGTGATCCATCGCCGCCGCGCCTCGGTGACCGCGTGAGCGAGCTCGCGCCGCGCGTCGAACGCCCCTCGGAGGAGCCTCGCGGGTGGAGCGCCCGCTTCGTCGAGCGCGAGGCCATCGAGACCGCGGCGCGCGTCGCCATGTCGATCGAGAGCCCGTGGCTCCTGCCCGTGGTGAGCGCGTCACCCGTCGTCTACGCGGGTTCGATCGAGGGCGCGCGTCCCGACGCGCCGCTGCCCGTCGCCGACGCGGTGGAGTGCCTGCTTCAGCTCTGCGACGTGCTCTCTCGCGCGCACGCGACGGGATGGGTCGGTCTCGCGGTCGACCTCCACGACGTGCGCGTCTTCC
>JBPOHC010000173.1:0-3300 GCA_052035985.1 Myxococcota bacterium
CTCGACGGCGAGCCCGGCACCCTCGCGTGGTGCGCCGCCGCGCGCGCCCGGCACACGCTCGGCGACGCCGACGCCTGCGACGCCGCGCTCGCCGCCGCCGAGGACTGCGTGCGCCGCGAGAAGGCGAACCCCAGGCAGGCGTGGCCCCACCTCGCGCTCGCGCGCGCCGACACCGGGCGCCTCGACGCGTTGCTCGCGCAGCTCTGCGCGCTCCCGCCGACCGAGTACTTCTCCTTCGACCTCGCGCGGGCGGCAGAGCGCGCCGTCGCGCAGACCGTCGCCGCTGGCGACGTCGGGCCCTTCACCCGCTTCGCCGCCAGGCTCTACGCCTGCAACGGCCCCATCCTCACCGCCGGGCTGTGGGACGGCGTCGCGGGAGCCCTCGCCGCGGGCCACGGCGACGCCCTCGCGCGCATCGTCGAGCATGTCGTCCAGAACCGCGTGTACTCCACCGGCGACGCGGGCGCCGAGGTCGCGCGGCGCGTGGCCATCGCGGGCGATGTACCCCTCGCGCGGCGCATCGCCGAGCTCACGCGCGACGGCGTCGCGCTCCCGTGCCACGCCCTCGCGAACGTGTTCGCCGACCTCGGCGACGCGAGCGAGTCCGAGCGCCTCCACGGCCTCTGCGTGGATGCGCGCGCGCCGCATCCCGCGGTGTCCCTCGACGGCTTCGCGCCCGTGTACCGCGCCATCCTCGCCCGCGACCCCGCGGCCGCGCGCGCGATGCTCGCGGCCTACGAATCCGCTGCGCAGGCCGCGCAGGGCGTCGAGCAGGCGCTGCGACTCGGAGGCCTCGGGCTCGCCCTCGTGGCGACGGGCGAGACGGACCGGGGCGAGGCGCTGATCTCCCAGGCAGCCACGGTGATCCTCGCGACCCCCAAGAGCGTCGGCTGCACCCGCGGCGACACGGTGAAGATGCTCGGCGGGCGCGCGGCCGACGCGGGCTGCTGGTCGCCCGCGCTGACGCTCCTGCGCAAGAGCACCTCGAAGGACGAGAGGCAGGTGATCGCGCGGCCCCTGTCGCGCTGCTACGCCCGCGCAGGCGACTTCGCGGGCGCGTTCGCGGTGATCGCGATGGGCGACTTCGACCCGGTGTACGCGGGCAGGGCCTGGAGCGACTTCATCGCCGACGCCGCGGGCGACGCGCGGACCTACAGCAACTACGTCTGACGGTCGGGTGGTGAACGCCTCCCCTCGCCCGCCGCAGTGCGAACATCGCGCCCCCATTTTCACCGGAGCGCACCCACGGCGAAGGCCCCCAAGGCACCGAAGCAGAACGGCCCCAGCGACGTCGAGACCACGACAGCATGGGTGTCGTCGTGCAGCGAGGGTCGACGAAACATCTGTTACGTAGCGCCCCTCCGCGTAGGGGAGCGCGCGCACCGCCCGCAGCACCGCGCCGATCGCGGCGAAGGCGCAGGAGCGTTCGGGCGGCCACGCTCCGCACACAGAGGTTCGGTCTACTCTCGCTGTGCTGCGCGTGGTCGCCGGGCATCGGTGGACCGAAGAGAGAGCGATCGGGTGAAGCGCGCCCTCGACTCTTCGTCGGCGGGGGCGTCGCGACGCGGTATCAGTGCTTCACCCTGTAGTGACCGACGAGAGGACGGAGCGCGCTGTGAGCGACACCCAGAACGAGGCCCGCGACGCACTCGCGGCCTTCACCAGCAGCGCGCAGTGGGCGTGGGGAGACGCGTCGCTCCACGTGGGCTATCGCTCCGTCCAGGGGCCCAACGACGAGTACTGGGCGGTCTGCATCGCGCAGGGGCAGCTCGTGTTCGCGACGCAGCTCGGCGTCGTCGGCGACTTCTCGCGGAGCGAGCGCATGGGCTCCATCTCCCTGCGCCGCGAGGACGTGGTGATCGTCGACGACGGGGTGGCTCTCCTCACCGAGGAGGAGGAACACTACAAAGGGAGCGTGCACCCTGCGATCCTGGTGCTCACGCGGGACGGCGTGGTGCGCGGCCGCGTGGCGGGGAGGGTCGACAGGGCCGAGGCCCCGCGCCGGAAGGGCGGGGCGCTGCGCGTAAGGCGCAAGTCCGATCACTGGGACCCGGAGCCCGTGGTCTACGTCAACCTCACAGGGGGACGGACGGGCGGCGTCGACGCGGTCCACGCCGCGGCGGAGGCCCACGGCTATGTCGGCATCCGGGCGTTCTCCCTCGACAGCCGGTGCCTCGCGAAAAAGGCGCGGGAGGGCGCGAGCGCGAGGGAGGTGACGCTCCTCGGGCTCCCGGCGATGAGCGACGCCGAGCGCGACGCCGTCTTCCTCGCGTGGGGTGAGCGCCTGGGCGATCCGCTGCCGGGCGTCCTCGCGGTCCTCGGCTGGATCGCGTCGGGCGACCCCTCCTGGCCCGTGGTCCTCGTGCTCGACGCGCTCACGGGACGTCCGCTCTCCGAGCGGGTGACCAAAGGGAGGTCGCTCCCGGCGACGGATCAGCGCGGCGTCGCCGACGAGGTGTCCCACGCGCTGGAGTGCGCGCACGGCCGAGGGAGGGCGCACGGATTCCTCTGGCCCGATCGGATCTGGCTCGGCGACGGTGGGGTCCGGCTCATGGACGTCGGCCTCGAGCGCGCGCTCGCGGCGGAGGTGAAGACCGACCTCGACCCCGAGCGCTCGCGCGTGACCGGGACCCCGTGGGCGTGGGCGGCGCCCGAGGTCGTGAACGGCGGGCGCGGCGACGCGCGGAGCGACGTGTGGTCCTTCGCGCTGCTGGTCTTCTGGATGCGGACGGGCGTGGACTACTGGCTCCCGACGCGCGATGCGCGAGACGTGGTCGCGCTGGCGACGCAGATCATGGCGGGTCCGCTCCCGCTGGCCTCCGCGCGCGCGAAGGGGCTGACGGGCGTCCCCGTCGAGGCGATCGACCACGAGTTCGACGAGTGGTTTCGGCTCTGCGTCGTGCGCGACCCGCAGGAGCGCTTCAGCGACCTCGCCGCCGCCCGTGCCGCGCTCCCCTGGTAGCCTCCGCTTCTCCCGCCGCTCGACTCGATCGCGCGCACGATCAGCCACGCCAGAGAGACGCAGGCCTCGCTCGCGACGAGGTTGATGCTCGATACAGGTGTCCTCGGGGACATGTGCCCCCCGCAAGGGCGCCGATGTGAAGCTCTGGTTGAGCGGTCTCCTGGGCGTGCGTGGCTACGTCGTGATGGTGCCGGACAAGCTCGGTACGGGCTACGGCCGCCTCGCGCTCGAGGCGCCCGATGTTCTCCGCGGTCCCCCGGTCGACGCGCGCCCGCATCGACCACCAGCCCGCCGACCACCGCCACGCAGCGGATAGGTAGCCCAACGGCACGCAACAA
>JBPOHC010000067.1:0-19277 GCA_052035985.1 Myxococcota bacterium
CCGGAGTAGAGTCGCAGGTCGCCGACGTGCTTCCCGTGGAGCCACACGCGGAGCATCAGTCGTCATCCTCCGCGGCAAGCGACGCGATGGGTGGACTGTCGTCGGCGCCCCACTCGGCCATGCGCGCGGTGAAGGTTCGCAGCCACGAGACCACGGCCTCGCGTCGGAGGGAGACGAACCCCTCCTCGTCGCCCGTTGTCAGCGCGTGCAGCGCGGGCGCGTCGATCAAGTGCGACGCGAGGGTCGCCGCGTCGGCCTGCGAGAGAAGACGCACCAGCTCGCGCCGCGGGAGCGCCGCGTGGAAGATGCGCCCCGCGAGCTCGTTCGGCGCGTCGTCGCTCACCACCTTGACGAGTGGCGAAGCGTCCGGCGCGGCGATCGCGGCGACGTCTACGGCGGCGCTGGTGCGCAGGTCCCTCGGCGTGCGAGCGACGAGCGCGCAGGTCTGGACCTTCGTCCTCGCGGTGCGAATGTCGGGGGCGACGGTGTCGAAGACGGAGGGGTCCGCGGCGGAGGGGGCCAACGCGAGAAGTCGTTGGGCGGAGTCGTCCTCGGCGCCGTGCACGACCGTCTTCAGGTGCCGTCGCAGATCCACGGTGGCGCCCGTGAGGTGCAACCCCGCGAGCCCGCGCCACAGCCACCTGCGAAGCAGCGTCCGGGTCCGCTCCGAGGGCTCGGGAAAGGCGTCGAAGAAGCGCGCGAGGGTAACCATTGGCAGGATGTACGGCGCCAGCCGGTTGTGCGGGATGGCGCATCGGGACTGGAGGAATGCTGCGGCCCGATGCGCAGCGTCCTTCGCGCGAGGCACAGCGCGTTGCATGCGAGCGCCGTCGAGCGTCGCCGAGAGCGCCTGTCGAACCGGTAGGCCCTCCACCGCGCGCAACACGTTGAGCGCGACGTTCTCGTCGAGCGAGCCCCACGCAAGATCTCGGGCGGCGTGTTGGACCGACGCGATGCCATCGTCTGACCGTGTGCTCACCACGTAGAGCGCGTGGAACACCTCCGCGTCGGTGAGCTTTCTCCCCGAACGGTTCACCCGCTCGAAGATCTCCCGCAGCGTGCTCTCCTCGCCGGTGTCCACGAGGTAAGCGGGGATTCGATACTCCCTGAGACGCTTGCCGGCATCGATCGCGGCTGCGCGATCGGAAGCCGTAAGCTCCGAGGCACGCGCGATGATCCACTCCGTCAGATGCGAGGTGTCGAGCAGGGCGCGCACCGGGACGAGCCTCGGGGAGAGCGGGGCTTCTTCAGGCCCCGGAGTTCGCTCCCACACGAATCGCTCGGCTGCGAGGTCGTAGTGGAGCACGCGATCCCCGGTCGACGGCGTGATGAACGCCGCCTGCGCGAGCGTGGTGATCCGCTGTTGCCCGTCGAAGACGTACCGAGCGTCGTCTCGAGCAGAGGCGTGAATCTCGAGATCGCCGAGGTGGAGCGTCTCCTCGGGCCCCTTTCGGCGCCAGAACAGCAGCGTCCCGATGGGAAAGCCCCGCAACAGACTGTCGAAGAGCGCGACCCGATCGCCCGCGTCCCATCGCATCCCTCGCTGAAAGTGGGGAACGCGAACGACGCCATCCCGCACCGCGAGCAGCAGGTCATCGACGGCGTACGTGATCGCTTCGGGGCGGCGTTCGAGGCGGACCCTTCTCTTCTTCTCGGCGGCCTCGTCGGTCATCGCGCGGGCAACGTATCACGCGGGTGACGCGACCGCGCCTCGTCCCTGGTGGCGGGTCGTCATCACCACCACCCTCGCCCGGTCTCATCACCTCCCAGGGTCACCCCCACGACCAGCTCAGCCCCGCCCACACACGCACCTGGGCACATGCACCGACGTGCTTGGGATGGTCTACCCACGTGCTCGGCGTGGTCTACCGACGTACTCAGGGTGGTCTACCCACGTGCTCGGGAGATCACGCGGCGTGGCTGGGGTCGTCGGCCCACATTCCTCGGGTCATGTCCGATTCGGTTCAAGTTCTCGAACGGTCGTCCGTTCTGCGTCATCGCCAGGACGAAGCGCTCCGATGCGGAGGCGCGGGGAGCCGTGGCGACTGGCCGAGCACATGCCCAAGCACCCGATCGCCGAGCTTCTGTCCGTTCAATCGAAGGCCGCGGAGTCCGGCACGCACGCGGCGGTGCACGGGGTCGACCTGGTGATGCAGGCCCGGACCCATCCGCTGCCGCACAAGGACGTGATCCCGTCGGTCCCCGCGGGCTTCGTCGCCCCGAGCGCAGAGGAGCGCCGCCGCGCCCTGCGCCCCCTCGACGAGGAGCTCGTCGCGGAGACGAAGATCGCACTCACCGACCTCGCGGCCATCGACGCGACGGCCCTCAGCGCCGACCTGGGCCCCGTGGCGAAGGACATCGGCGACCCGGCGGCGACCGCGCGCGAGCTCCGCGACGCGGACGAGGCGCTCCTCAAGGCCGAGCGCTTCGTCGAGTACCTCCGTGTGCGCCGCGCCATCGCGGGGAGCGACGCCGTGAAGACCCTCGAAGCCGTCACCGAAGAGGTCCAGCACCGCGCGAAGCGCGACCCGCAGATCGCCGATCGCTTCGCCTCCACCCTCCGCGTGATCGAGGCGCGCAACGCCAAGATCGCCGAAGGAATGGCCGCCGCGAAGGCCGCGAAGAAGCCCGCCTGAACGCCGCCTCCGTCGGACGCCACCGCCTCGCGGTCAGTGGTGCTCTTCGCCGACGGAGTACTTACCGAAGAGGTTCACGTACTGCTCATCGAAGCGCACCAGCGTCAGGTCGTGCAGCGACACCTTCGTCAGCTCTCGCTCGCGCGTCCCGTTGACCTGGATGTACCGCAGCGACGCGTGCTCGTCGTCGACGGAGACGATCTCGCCGAGCACGAAGTCGCCGCTGTCGACGCCCTCGCACTCCAGGATCGCGTAGCGGTAGTGCGCCCGCACGCTCTCGAGCACCGAGCGCCACGAGCGCAGGAGCACGGGCTTCGGCGGCGCGAGGTCGTCGAGCATCCCCTCGGAGCGAAGCACGCGTTCGAAGAAGCGCTCGGTGTCGGCCGAGCGCACGCTGGTGATGTCCCGCACGCGCAGCACCGCGAAGCCGTCGAGCGCGAAGTCGTGCAGCGACCGCATCAGCACGAAATCGTCGTTCGCCACGAGGGGAAAGCCGTTCCACGTCTCGTTCTCGAGGCCCTCGCGCTCGAGCTGGACCTTCTCGCCCCGCTCGACCGCGCGGTGGAGCGCCTCCGCGATCGCCGCGTGGTCGACCTCGTCGCGCTCGTGGTTCTCGTGATCGTCTTCTTCGTCGTCGTGCTCGTGTGCCATCGCGGCGCGCACTGTACACACGGTCTTCGCCGTGTACAGTCGCGCCGTGGCCCGCCGCGACGCCCCGCGATATGACGTCCCACCCGCGGTTGTGGGGGGCGCCCTCGGCCTCCTGCTCGCGCTCTTTCTGCCGCTCTCGCACCGCACGCCCGAGTGGCCCGCCGAGCTCCCTCACCTCACCTGCGACGAGTCCGCGGTGATCGCAGAGCACCGACGCGACCTCGCGCGCCCGCTCCCGCCCGCCTTCGCCGCCGTCGACCGCGCGTGGACGCGCTGGTCTCGCGCCGCCGCCGCGGGAGATCCCGCCCAAAGCGACGCGGCCCGACAGGACTTCGCCGACACCCTCCGCCACGCCGCGACGCAGGGCGCCGACGTCTCCATCGCCCTCCGCGCCCGCGCGGCGCAGCGCTTCCTCGACGACCTCGAGCGCCCCGACGCGCCCCTCTCCATCGTCGCCGCGCGCCACGGCCTGAGCCCCCGCGGCCAGTGGTACGCCACCCGCGCGACGCGCCTCGCGTGGTTCGCCCTCCGCTGGGAGCGCAACGCCGCCCCCGTCGCCGACGACGGACGCGTCGAGCCCCTCACCGACTCGCTCATGCGCATCTCTCCGTCGTACCAGCGCGCGTTCCTCTCGTGGGCGCTCGACGCGCGCTGCACCGAGCTCATCGGCGCCACCGAGGCCCGACCGCTCACGCCCGCCGACGTGCGCGCCTGCGCGAACTTTCGCGGCGACCTCGTCCCCATCGCGCGCGCGGTCGACCCGCGCTACCCCGACGAGGAGTCGCGCGCAGCCGTCGACGTGCTGCTCGCGCGGGGCTTGAGAGACCTCACGCGCAGGCCCGACGACGCGCCCGTCACCGTCGCCGACGACCCCGCCGAGATCGCCGCGCGCTCCGACGCGCAGGCCGCGCTCGTTCGCGCGAGAGACGTCTACGCCGCCATGCTCGAACGGCAGCGAACGCCCCGCATCGAGCGGCGCTACATGGCCGTGATCGCCGACCTCGGCGCCGACGAGCCGTAGCGCGATCGGCACACCGAAATACCTGCGGCAATGACATTTCGCATACCCAACGCGCGGGGTCTCCGGGCGCGTCGACGCGCGCATTGACCGGGGGCGTCGGCGAGGGCGATACGTTCCAACGTGAAACGCGACGGAACGCCCCTCACGGAACCTCACTGCGCGATCCCCTTCGAGCGCGGGGACGTGTGCGCCCGGTGCTGCAGCCATCCCCGCGCCCCTGGCGTTCGCATCTGCTCGCAGTTCGTGGCCGAGAGCGAGGTGATGCGCGCCCTGCTCACCCGCGTCTCGCTCGTCGCCGCCTCCGAGGCCTCGGTGATCATCCAGGGCGAGAGCGGCAGCGGAAAGGAGCTCGTCGCGCGCGCGCTCCACGCGAACTCGCCGCGGCGCACGGGTCCCTTCATCGGGATCAACGTCGCTGCGCTGCCCGCGGACCTCCTCGAGTCCGAGCTCTTCGGCCACGCGAAGGGGGCCTTCACCGGCGCCAACGCGCTCAAGCGCGGGCTCTTCGAAGAGGCCCACGGGGGGACGCTCCTCCTCGACGAGATCGCCGAGATGCCCCTCGCGCTCCAGTCTAAGCTGCTGCGCGCGCTGCAAGACGGCGAGGTGCGCCGCGTCGGCGACAACCACGCGTTCTCCGTCGACGTGCGGGTGCTCTGCGCCACGCATCAGGACCTCGCGACGCGCGTCGCCGAGCGGCAATTCCGCGAGGACCTCTACTACCGGCTCAGGGTCTTCACCCTCACCGTTCCGCCGCTGCGGGAGCGGCTCGATGACATCATTCCCCTCGCGAACGCCTTTCTGGCGCGTGAAAAGCACTCCGCGGGCCGCTTCACGCCCGAGGCCGAGCGCGCCCTCACGGCCCACCGCTGGCCGGGCAACGTGCGCGAGCTCGTGAACGCGGTGAAGCACGGCGCGGTGCTCTCTCGCGGCGCAGACGTCGACGCGATTCACCTCCCCGAAGAGCTCACGAAGACGCGCGCGAACCCCGCGGCGAAGGGCGCGATGGCGTCGCTCGCGGAGGTCGAACACGCCCACGTCCTCCGGGTGCTCGAGGCTTGCGGCGGGCATCACGCCGACGCCGCGAGGGTGCTCGGCATCGGGCGAACGACCCTGTGGCGAATGCTCAAGGAGATGGGCATCGAGCGGGCGCCGTAGAGCGCGGCCCGAGTCTCGCAGTACGCGCGGTCATCCACCCGCACGGTCGACCCCCAAGGTCGTCGACCGCGGCACCGGACATTGGAAAGGACCGCAGACATGTCCGCTCGACGGCATCGTGTATTGGTTACCCTCTTCTCGGCGGCGCTCATGAGCGTCGCGTGCATCGGCGCCGACGGACCTGTCGGACCCGCTGGCGAGGCAGGGCCGCAGGGCCCCGCGGGAGAGGCTGGCGTTCAAGGTCCCATCGGCCCGAGAGGCCCGGCGGGAGAGTCAGGAACGCAGGGACCGCAGGGCCCCGCAGGCGACGCGGGCGCGCAGGGTGAGCCCGGCGTGAGCGTCGGAACGCTCCTCGGGACGATCACCGACGCGGTCGCGCGCCGCCCCGTCACGGGCGCCTCCGTGACCCTCGAGCCCGCCGTGATGAGCGCCGCGACGACCTCCGCGGATGGGCGCTACACCTTCATGGCCCTGCCCGCGGGCGTGTATCAAGTCACCGCGCGCTACATGGCCTATCCGCCCGTGACCCGCTCGGTCTCGATCCTCGCGGGACGACCCACCACGCTCGATCTGGTCTTTCAGAACTGGAACCCCGCGAGCGACGCCTGCATCGTCTGTCACGGCACGCGCGACCCCGGCATCGTCGCCGACTACAAAGCCGGCGCGATGGCGCAGGAGGTCTCGTGCCAGGACTGCCACGGCACCGACACGACGGGCGGCCCGAGGCACAACCCGCTGCCCACGGCGACGACCTGCGCGCGCTGTCACGAGAACCAGTTCCGCGGTCACCAGGCCAACCGCCACGCCATCGGCGAGCAGCGAATGTACGAAGCGGGGCGCCTCGACGACCTCCCCTCGTGCACCGTCGACCGCGCGCTCGAGTCTGCGGGCACGGCCACCTGCACCAACTGCCACAACATCGAGACGCGCTGCGACTCGTGCCACACGCGCCACCGCTTCCGCTCCGCCGAGGCGCGCAGCCCGTCGGCCTGCGGCACCTGCCACATGGGCCCCGACCACTCGCAATACGAGGCGTACATCCTCTCGAAGCACGGCGTGATCTACCAGAACGAGGGCGACACGGGCCGCGCGCCGTCGTGCTCGGGCTGCCACATGCCGCGCCACCTCACCGCCGCCGACGGGACGCGGTACACCGACCACGACCTCTCGTACGGCATCGCGTACGGCCCCGTCGGCGGGCGCGACACGCACATGAGCTTCCGCCGCAACGGCCAGCTCCCCTACACGCTCTCGGGCACGACGCTCGCGCCCAACACCGCGTATGACCCGCGCGCGGCGATCGACTTCGCGGGCGCCGACGGGACGCCCGACTCGGCCTACCCCAACGACCGCGACGGCACCATCGTGCAGGTCGCCGACGCCACCGGCGTGCTCACCGCCCGCCGCGGCGAGATGCTCACCGTCTGCGATAGCTGCCACGCGCGAACGTTCGCGGACTTCCGCCTGCGCGTCGCCGACGGCATGCACGTCAACGTGACCCGCCTCACGCACGAGGCCGAGGACATCATCCGCGCGCTCAACTTCGACGGGCTCATCGTCCCCTCCGTCGCGAGCAGGCCGTCGAACCCCGACGCGGTGGGCGCGATCATCCTGGGCGGCGCGCAGCTCTACCGCAGGCTCTCGCTCCCCGAGCGCGCGTTCTTCGAGCTCTACAAGTACGACGCGGTGAAGACCTGGCACGGCGCCTACCACGCCAACCCCGACTACGCGCACTGGTACGGCTGGGCCGCCGCGAACCTGCACTTCGCCGACATCGCCGACGCCGCCTACCGCGCGCGCCGCGAGTACGCCCTCGAGTACGCGATCCGCAACAGCCGCACGACCGTCTGGACCGTCCCCTACCAGGGCGTCGTGTGGAGCACCGGCAGCATGGACGAGACCTACGACCTCTTCCCCGCGGGCACGACCTCCGTCGACTCCTTCGGGTCAGGCACGCCGATCAACTACACCGGCATCACGTTCCACTGATGGTCTGAGAAATCTCTTCGAGGCGCGTGTCACCGCATGGCGGCGATGCGCGCCTCGATGACGTCGTGCGGAGGAGATCCGCCGACCTGACGCCACACCTCGCGACCCTCTCGGTCCACGAGGATGTACGTCGGCGTGTACTGGTACCCGTAGCGGTTCACCACGAGCGCCGCAGACTGCGACTCAACATCGACGCGCACGACGTTGAGCCTCCCTCTCGTCTCACGTTCGAGACCGTCGACCGACGGCCTTGCCAGCAGGCAGGGGCCTCAACTGGTGCTGTAGATGTCGATGAACGCGGGCGTCCCGTGACCGACCGCGGCCTCGAAGGTCTCGGGTCGCGCGTGCGGGCTCTGCCCCGGACGAAGGAGCAGAAAGGCCGCGACGAGCGCGCCCACCTGCGCGACGAGGGTGAACTTGCGATAGCGCGCGAGGCGGTGCTCGTCGGGGCGTCCGTCGACCCACCACGCGGCGGCGAAGAGAGCAGCGAGGAGCCCGAGGAGCGAGTACGTGAGCGCAGGGTGCATGACGAAACCTCAGTCGGTGAACAACCATCGGCGAAAGAGCGCCATTCCGTCAGAGAGCGAGGCGCGGTCGGTCCACTCGTTGCGCTGGTGGGCCTGCGATTGGGTGCCGGGGCCGAAGTTCACCGCGGCCACGCCCGCAGCCGCGAAGCGCGCGACGTCGGTCCACGCCTGCTTGGGCTCCACCGCGGGGAGACCGAGCGCTTCGAGCGCCGTGACCAGCGGGTGCGATCGGCTCGGCAGCGCCGACGGAGAGCGGTCGAAGACCTCGATGGCGGCGTCTCCGGCCACCTCCATCGCGAGCTCATCCGCGGCGTCTTCGGGCGTGCGCCCCGGCGCGAAGCGGAAGTTCACGTTGAGGGTGAAGAGGTCGGGCACCACGTTGCGACCGCGGCCTCCCTCGGCGAGCGTGGCGCTCATCACCTCGCGGTAGAGCAGCCCCTCGATCACCACGTCGTGCGGCGCGCGCGCGGCGAGCTTCGCGAGAAAGGGCGCGGCCTTGTGGATCGCGTTCTCGCCCTGCCACGGCCGCGCGCTGTGCGACGTGCGACCGTGAAAGCGGACGCGCGCGTGGAGGCTCCCCATGCACCCGAGCTGGAGCACATTCGAACTCGGCTCGAGGCACACCGCGAGGTCGACCTCGCGCAGCGCGGGGAAGTGTTCGAGCACGTCGCCGAGCCTGATCTCGAGGTCGGGCCCCTCCTCGCGCTCATAGAACACGAAGCTCGGCGCGTACCGCGGACGACGCCCGTCGCGGAGGTCTCGCAGCAGGTGGAGCATCACCGCGAGGCCAGACTTCATGTCGGCCGCGCCGGGGCCGTAGATGCGATCGCCCTCGATGCGCGGAGGGCCGTCGTGGTCGGTGCGCACGACGTCGAAGTGACCCGCGAGCGCAACGCGCGGGAGACCCGCGGGCGCCTCGGGCGTGACCACGAGGCTGTGCCCGTCGCGCGCCACATGAGCGCCGCCGAGGAGCGCGGTGAGCTCGCGCTCGACGACGTCGCAGAGGGCGCCCTCCTCGCCCGTCGGAGACGCGATCTCACAGAGCGCGAGGAGCGTCTGTTCGAGGGTGCCGTCGATCAAACCGACACCCCGTAGTCGCGGAGCGCGGCCTCGAGCGAGGTCTTGCGGTCGGTGCTCGCGGTCCGCTGACCGATCACCAGCGCGCACGGAACGCCGAACTCTCCCGCGGGAAAGCGCTTGATGCGCGTCCCCTGGATGACCACCGAGCGCGCGGGCACGCGGCCCCTCGTCTCGACGGGCGAGGGCCCCGTGACGTCGACCACGGGCGTGCTCGCGGTGAGCACCACGCCCGCGCCGATGACCACCTCTCGCTCGATGTGAACGCCCTCGACGATGATCGCGCGCGACCCGATGAACGAGCCGTCCTCGATGATGACGGGCCGCGCCCCCGGGGGTTCGAGCACGCCGCCGATGCCCACGCCGCCCGAGCGGTGAACGTCGCTCCCGATCTGCGCGCACGAGCCCACGGTGGCCCACGTGTCGACCATGGTGCCCGCGCCGACCCACGCGCCGATGTTCACGTAGCCGGGCATCACCACGGCGCCGGGCTCGATGTGAGCGCCGTAGCGCACGGTGCCGGGCGGCACCACGCGCACGCCCACGGGCGGCGCCTTCACGGGGATCTTGTCGTTGAACTCGAGGGGCCCCGCGGTGGCGCGCTCGTTCGTGCGGAGCGCGAAGTAGAGCAGGATGGCCTGCTTGAGCCAGGGGTGCACCGTCCACACGCCCGCGTCGTCGCGCGTGGCGACGCGGAGCTTGCCCGTGTCGAGGGCGGCGAGGGCGTCGAGCACGGCGTACTCGTGGTCGTAGTCCTTGAGCAGCGCGCGGTCCGCGTAGGCGCGCTCGATGAAGGGTCGGATGCGTGCTGCGAGTTCGTGGTCGAAGTTCATGGCGGTGTCAGCGGTGTGGGGGTGTTGATTCGTCAAGGCACGCAGGCGCGATCGCCGGCGCGCACGTCGGCGCAGAAGCCTCCGACGAAGGGGCAGTTGGTGTCTCCGACGCAGCGCTGCATGCAGAGCGAGCGGTAGCCGCCCGCGAGGATCTCGATGCACACGCCGTTGTCGGGGCACTCGGCGTTGGTCGAGCACTCGCGCGTGCAGAGGGGGATGTTGGTGCCGTCGACGCGGTTGCGAAACGCGATGCAGAGCGGCGACGATTCGTTGCAGGTCGACGAGGCGCGGCACTGGCCGTACGTCGTCTCGGATCGCGCGCTGCACGAGAGCGCGAAGGCGGCGAGGGCGAGCGCGAACACGCGTTGGGTCATCGAGGGAGCTCCCTCTTTCGATAGAGCCTGTAACCGTCAATGTACTCCGACTCGACGCCGAGCACGCGAACACCGCCGGGCGGCAGCGTCATCGCGAGTCTCCCCGAGGTGATCCAGCAGGGCGACGTCCAGGGTCCGTCGGACTCGTGCGCGACGAGGTCGACGAGCTTCACCGCGTCGTGGAGCTGCCCCAGCGGGAGGTACACGTTCACCGGACGCGCGACGGGGTCGAGGTGAGCCACGACGAGCACGGTCTCCTCGGGGTCGTCCGTGAGCCTCACGAACGCGAGCACCCCATCGCCCGCGCGCGTCGAGAGGTCAAGAAAGCGCCCCCTGCGCAGCGCCCGCGAGCGCGTTCGAAGGGCCGCGAGGGCGCGGTAGTGCGCGAGCGTGCGCGCGTCCCAGCGGGCCGCGTCCCAGGGCATCGGCGCGCGGTTGGCGGGGTCGTCTTCGCCGCGCATCCCGACCTCTTCGCCGTAGTACACGACGGGGGCGCCGGGCATGGTGAACTGCAACGTGGCCGCGAGGCGCGCGCGCTCGGCGCTGCCGCACGCGTCGATGGCGCGCGGCGTGTCGTGCGACGAGAGCATCATCCACGAGCGCAGGGTCGCGTCGAGGCCGCACGACGCGATGACGTCGGAGACGGCCGCTGTGACCACGCGCGCGGGGGTGGCCCTCGGGTCCTCGATCCAGTCGAGGAGCGCGCGGCGGGCGTAGTAGTTCATCACCCCGTCGGCGTCTCCGTCGCGGCCCATCCATCCCTCGGGAAAGGCCATGATTTCAGGGATGACGCAGGTCTCGGGGTCTACCTCGCGCGAGACCTTCACGACGTCTCTCACGATGCGCGCGGTGAGGTCGGCGGCGACGTCGAGGCGCCACCCCGCGGCGCCCCTTCGAAGCCATCGCGGGATGAGCGCGTCGGGTCCGTCGAGCAACTCCGCGCGCACCTCGGGGTCGTCGAGGTCGAGCTCGGGCATGTGACCGAAGCCCCTCCAGCGCTGCGCCACGCCGCCGTGCGTGAGCAATCCGCGGCGCCCCTTCGCGCGCGGGTGCTGATCGGAGACGTGGTTGAGCACGCCATCGAGCACGACGCGCATCCCACGCGCGCGACACGAAGAAAGAAGGTCAACGAGGGCCTCGTCGCCGCCGAGCGCGGGGTCGACGCGGTGGTGGTCCGTGGCGTCGTAGCGGTGGTTGCTCGGAGACGCGAAGACGGGCGTGAGATAGAGCGCGGTGGCGCCGACGGAGGCGACGTGATCGAGGCGCTCGGCGATGCCGCGGAGGTCGCCGCCGAAGAAGTCCTTGCCGCGTGGAGGTCGCGCGGGGAGCTGGTCCCACGCGCGGAGCTCGGCGCCGCGAGGGAGGAGCTTGCGGCGCGCGCGCGCGGTCGATCCGCCGCCGATCGCGAAGCGGTCGGGGAAGATCTCATAGAAGATCTGATCTGCGAGCCAGTCAGCCATTGGCGATCGAGGGGCCGCGGAGGATACACTCCCCGCCCCCCGCCGTGATCGAGGTACGCAACCTCTCGAAGTCCTTCGCTGCGCCGGTGCTCCACGACGTCAACCTCACGGTTCCGCGCGGGTGCCTCTACGGCCTCGTGGGCCCTGGCGCAGCGGGCAAGAGCGTGCTGCTCAAGTGCCTCGTGGGCCTCGTCACGCCCGAGCGCGGCAAGGTGCTCATCGACGGCAACGACCTCACGGGCCTCGACGAGGTGGCGCTCCAGCGCATCCGCCAGCGCTTCGGGATGCTCTTTCAGAACAACGCCCTCTTCGACTACCTCACCGTGGGAGAGAACATCGCGTTCCCCTTGCGGCGCATGGGCGTGACCGACGAGGCCGAGCTGACCGCGCGCGTGACCGACAGGCTCCACGCCGTGTCGCTCACGGGCTTCGAAGGTCGCATGCCGTCGGGGCTCTCGGGCGGACAGAAGAAGCGCGTGGGCGTCGCGCGGGCCACCGTGACGCGCGCCGAGGTGGTGCTCTACGACGAGCCCGCCGCGGGCCTCGACCCGGTCACCTCGCAGAAGATCTTCGACCTCCTGCGCAAGGAGCAGCGCGAGTCGGGAGCCACGGTGGTGATGGTGTCGAGCGACATCGACCGGCTCCTCACGGTCACCGACCGCGTGGGGATGATGTACAAGGGCGCGCTGCTCTTCGACGGCACGACGGAGGAAGCGCTCGCGTCGAAGCATCCCGTCGTCAAGCAGTTCATCCACGGCGAGGTCGAGGGGCCCCTGTGAGCCGCCGGAGAGTGTTCCCGTGAGCGAGAGCCTGCCCGCCTCGATCGGCCCCTACAGGGTCGCGCGGAGGCTCGGCTCGGGCGGCATCGGGGTCGTGTACGAGGCGTCGCACGCGGTCACGGGAGAGCGCGTCGCGGTGAAGACCGTGAGGCTCCCCGAGACCTCGATGCTCGCGAGCATCCGACGCGAGGTCTACGCGCTCCAAAGGCTTCGTCATCCCGGCGTCGTGCGGGTGATCGATCAGGGCGTCGACGCCGACCTCGGCCCCTGGTACGCGATGGAGCTCATCGTCGGCGAGTCGCTCCGCGCGCGCGTCGACCGTTGGCGCGAGGCCCGCGCGGAGGGCGCCCTCACGGCCTCGCAGCTCGCCGACGTGGCGACGGTGTTTCACCAGATCTGCGACGCGCTCGAGGTGGTGCACGCGAGCGGCGTGGTGCACCGCGACCTCAAGCCCGAGAACGTGATGCGCTCCGACGACGGGCGCGTGGTGCTCGTCGACTTCGGCCTCGCGTCGCAGTTCGGCGTGCTCGATCGCGTGGGCTACGCGCGCTCCAACGGCGGCACGCTGCGGTACCTCGCCCCCGAGCTCCTCGAGGGCGACGAGGCCGACGCCCGCGCAGACCTCTACGCCCTCGGGTGCATGCTCTACGAGTCCGTCGTGGGCGCGGCCCCCTTCGAAGGGACGTCACGGAGGGAGCTGCTCGAGCGGCTCCGTGCTGGAGGGCTCCGCGCGGCGTCGACGCGCGTCGAGGGCGTGCCGACCGCCCTCGACGAGGTGCTCTCGCAGATGCTCGCGCCGAGACCCGAGGATCGTGTCGGTCACGCATCTGACGTGGCGCGCGCACTCGCTGCAATGGGGGCTCGCGTCGAGGCGCGCACGGCGCCTCCCGCGGTGTCGCCGTACCTCTACCGCGCGTCGCTGGTGGGCCGCGCGAGCGTCATCGAGCGGGTCTCACGGGCCACGTGGAGGGGCGATCGCGGCGACGGCTTCGCGCTCATCGTGGGAGAGGGCGGCGTCGGCAAGACGCGCGTCCTCGTCGACATCGCGTCGAGGCTCCAGCGCGATCGCGTACGCGTGATCGAGGGCGGCGCCGAGCACCGCGCCGCGGGTCGCGCGGGAGGCCGCGGGGCCGCGCCGCTGTCTGCGTTCAGGCCCTTTCTCGCGTGGACCGCGGACCAGTGCCGCGAAGACCCCGAGCGCTTCGAAGAGGACCTCGTCGCGCCCTTCGGCCACGTGCTCGCGCGCTACGAGCCGTCGTTCGAGGGCCTGCTCACGCCGTCGGTCCGTGCGCGCCGCGAGACGACGCAACGCGCGGTGATCGAGAGCATTCGCAAAGCGCTCGAGGTGTGCGCTTCCGGGGCTCCCCTCGCGCTCGTGCTCGACGACCTCCAGTGGGCCGACGAGCTCTCGCTCGCGATCATCGAGTCGCTCTCTCACGCCGACGCGCGCCCCGCGGGACTCACCGTGATCGCCGCGAGCCGCGCCGACGAGCTCCCCGACGCGCTCCGAGGCGTGGTCGATTCGCCCGAGGTGTGCCGCGTCGACCTCGATCGCCTCGACGTGGCCGAGATCGCCTCGCTGGTGCGCGGACTCCTGGCGCTGCGCGACGTGCCTCCCGAGCTCGCCGACTTCATCTTCGCTCGCTCCGAGGGGAACCCTTTTTTCGCTGCGGAGTACGTGCGCGCCGCCATCGCCGAGGGGCACCTCCGACGCGACGAGGCGGGGCGCTGGTTCCTCTCGAACGGCGCGAGCGGAGACGCGCTTCGAAGGTCGGTGCCTGCGCCCGCGACGGTCTCTGAGGTCGTGTCGTGGCGCCTCGCCGACCTCGACCCCGACGCGTCGACCACCCTCGCGGCCGCTGCGGTGCTCGGACGCGAGCCCCACGGCGAGGTGCTCTCCGCCGTCGCCGGGCTCTCCGAGGGCGCGCTCTTCGAGGCCCTCGACGAGCTGCGACGCCGACAGGTCCTCGAGCCCGCGATGGGGGGTCGCCTCCGCTTCGCACACGATCTCTTGCGAGAGACCGCCGCGCGAGGCATCGCGCCCGCCCTCGCGAAGGACCTCCATCGAAGCGCCGCTGATGCGTCGGAGCGACACCCCTCGACGCGCGACGACGTCGAGTCCATCGGTCTCCACTGGGCCCGCGCGGGCGTCGACGACCGCGCCGCGAAGTGCCTCGGACGCGCCGCCGATCTCGCGCGCGCCGCCTGCGCGAACCAGCGCGCGGTGACGCTCTACAGCGCGGCCCACGACCACGCCGCGACGCTCTTCGAAGGCCCCGAGGCGGCCTCGTGGATCGCCTTCGCGGCGGCCGTCGACGAGGGCCGCGGCGACGTGCTCGAACGCCAGGGAGCCCACGACGACGCGCGCGCGGCCTACGCCCGAAGCTTCGAAGCGCGACGCGCCGACGACCACGCCGACCGCGCGAGGTTGAAGCGGCTCCAGGCCAAGACCTGGGAGGCGCTGCACCGACACGCCGAGGCCAGGGTGGCCTACGACGCGGCCTTCGAAGAGCTCGACGCGGCGCCGGAATCAACGCGAGGCGCGCTGTGGTGGCGCGAGCGCGTCGAGGTGCTCGTCGAGCGCGTGTGGCTGCACTACTGGCTCGGCGAGGTCGACGCGATGACCTCGCTCGTCGAGCGCGCGAGGCCGCTCGTCGTCGAGCGCGGAGACGGTCCGCAGCGGGCGCGGTTCTATCAGGCGATCATGCACAACGACCTGCGTCGCATGCGCTATCGCGTCGGTGAAGAGACCGTGCGCGCGTCGCGAGCCTCGGTCGACGCGGCGCACGAGGGAGGCGACGCGGGCGCGATCGCGTACGCGCGCTTCATCCTCGCCTTCTCGCTGCTGTTCTCGGGCGCACGCGGCGAGGCCGAGGTCGAGATGCGCGAGGCGCTCTCCGCGGCACAGCGCGCGGGCGACGCGGTGCTCACGCTCCGCTGCCGCACGTACCTCACCGTGGCGCTCCGTTGCCTCGGGCGCATCGACGACGCATCGGAGGAGGCCCGCGCGTGTCTGGTCGCCTCGCGCGCGATGCGCATGAAGGACTACGAGGGTGTCGCGCACGCCAACCTCGCGTGGGCCGCGTGGCGGCGGGGCGAGCGCGCGGAGGCGACGCGCGAGGCCGACGAGGCCGTGTCGATCTGGCGCGAGCTCGCGTCGCGCTTTGTGTATCCGCTCGAGTGGCTCGCGAGGCTCCCGGCCATCGCGTGCGCGCTCGAAGAGGGCCGCGACGGCGACGCCGTGGAGCACGCGCGGAGGCTCCTCGGACCCGTGCAGCACGACCTCCCAGGGGCGGTCTTGACGCAATCAAAATCCGCCGTCGAGTCGTACGAGAGAGGCGCCGCGTTCGAAGCGCGGACGGCCCTCTCTCAAATCGTGCGATCTGCCTTGTCTGAAGGTCTTTTGTAAAAACGTAGCCGGACGCTACAGGTCTGCGACGCGCTGCCGTTCGAACCTGGCGAGCGCCACTTCGCGCTCGTCGAGGAGGAGCGCCGTGGCCGGTCTCGCGAACGTCAGCATGGTCGATCCCACGAGGGAGCAATTCGACTACGCGTTGCTCCTCCAGACGGCGCGCGTCGCCCCCGAGCGCATGCCCGGATGGAAGCGACACATCGCCCTCAGCGTGCAGCCGTGGATGTGGGAGACCTTCGGCGCGCACCTCCTCGCCGCAGGCTCTGCGCTCACGGGCGCGCCGGGCGTGGTCACGCAGGTCTGGATGGTCGGCGTCGACTACAGCCCCTCCCTCGCAGCGGCGAAGCTCCGCGGTCGGCGCTGGCACCAGGAGTTCCTCGAAGACCTCGATGACCTGCGCGAGGAGGTGCTCCTGCCGATGGGCTACGACCCTCCGCGCAACGTCGCGCCGGGGCGCGAGCCCGCCCGCGTCGGCGCCTCGGTGCGCAGCGACGTGACCGCCACGATGCGATCGTTCCTCATCGATCACGTCGAGGTTCCGTCGCGACGCCTCGGCGATTTCTCTCGGGGCAAGCGCGAGGTCTTCCTCCCGCTCGTGACGGCGCGCGCGTTCGGGTGGCGGCTCATCGCGTCGGGGGCGCGCGTCTCCGATCGGATGTTCCGCGGCACCGGCCTCGACGTGGCGACCGACGGCGCAGGGCTCCGCGCCACGGCGCCCGCCACCACGGTGGTCAACCTCTGGGACCTCCCCGCGCCCGACGCGCTCCCCCGAGTGATGCTCCACCTCTCCGAGAACCAGGCCTACCAGAGCTTCCGCGACGCGACCGTCGGCGGAGAGGACCAGCACCTCCTCCTCCCCGTCGGCAGCTACGACCCGCGCCCCCAGTGGACGCAGTCCGACGCCGCCGCGCCGCAAGACCTCACCGCGGGCAGTTGGCAATACCGCTGACGCGCCCGAAGCCCCTCACGCAACGCAAGAAAGGTCCAGACTCGATGCAGATCAATCCTCATGATGTGGTGGTTCGCGCGGGCGGTCAGCTCTACGTGGTGCGCGTCGACTCCGAGGGCGGTCAGCAGACCCCTCGCGCCGTCGAGCGCGTCGAGCAGGGCGATCGCGAAGGCTTCGATCGCGACTTCAACGCGGGCGTGATGCTCGGACTCCCGCAGCGTCAGGGCGACGAGGTGCGGCCGTACCGCGTCGACCTCGACCGGCTCAACGCGCAGGTGACCGGCTGGGCCGGGCAGCGCAACCCCGTCGGCGCCCCCATCGACACCACCAGCGAGTCGCCCGACTGGAACGACGTCGTTCTCCTCGTGAAGAACGACGCCCACGACGTGTGGTTCGTGAAGGTCGACGGCGGACGCGACGGACGTCCCCTCACCCTCGACACCGACACCGCGCCGCGTCCGATTCGAAGCTACGCGTCGCGCCTCGCGGTGCGAAACCAGTTCGGCGCCGGCATGCTGCTCGGGTACCTCCAGCAGACCCCCGACCCCGTCGGCGCGACCTGCTACATGCTCAACCTCGAAGCCTTCGCGGGCGACGAGCTCGACCCGAAGACCGGGCGATGACCGCGCGCTCCGTCACCCCCGACGCGCTCCTCAAGCGCCACCGCTGCGGCACGCATCGCACGGTCTCGCCCTGCGAGACCCTCGCGCGCGTCACGCCGCACCTCGGCGCCATGGGGATCACGCGGGTCGCCAACGTCACGGGCATGGACCGCATCGGCGTCCCCGTCGCGATGGCCTTCAGGCCCAACGCGCGCTCGATCGCCGTGTCGCCCGGCAAGGGGCTCACGCTCGAGGCCGCGAAGTGCTCGGGGGTGATGGAGTCCATCGAGGGCTGGCACGCCGAACGTCCGATGATCCCGCTGCTCCACGCGTCGCTCGACGAGATGCGCGCGAGCCGCAGGGTCATCGACGTCGGCGCGCTGCCGCACAACGCCGTCCGCGCGTTCGACCCGCGCCGCGCGATCCTCTGGGCCGAGGGCCACGACCTCCTCGGCGGCGAGAGCGCGTGGGTCCCCTACGAGCTCGTGCACACGCGCTTCACGCTGCCGCTCGCGCCTCACAGCGGCGCGCTGCTGCCGGGCTCCAACGGCCTCGCGTCGGGCAACCACCGCCTCGAAGCGATGGCGCACGCGCTCTGCGAGCTCATCGAGCGCGACGCCTCGACGCTCTGGCACGCGGGTTCCGACGCGACCTGCGACGGTACGCGCCTCGACCTCGACACGGTCGACGACGGGCCCTGCCGCGAGGTGCTCCAGCGCTTCGCAGACGCCGACGTGGCCGTGTGCGCGTGGGACATGACCTCCGACGTCGGCGTCGCGTCGTACCGCGTCGAGATCATCGACCGCGACCCCGACCCCGCGCGACCGTACTTCCCCGGCGTCGGATCGGGCGCTCACCCCACGCGCGAGGTCGCGCTCCTCCGCGCGCTCACCGAGGCCGCGCAGACGCGCCTCACGCTCATCACGGGCGCGCGCGACGACCTCGGGGTGGCGCACTTCGCCCGCTCGTTCGACGCCGCCGCGCACGCGGCCTCGCGCGAGCGCTTCGAACGCCCCGGCGCGCGGAGGTCGTTCCGCGAGGCGCCCTCACACGAGTCCGAATCGGTGCACGAAGACGTCGTGTGGCTCCTCGGTCGCCTCGGCGCGGTGGGCGTTCGAGAGGTCGTCGCGATCGACCTGACGCGCCCCGAGTTCAACATCCCCGTGGTGCGCGCCATCGTGCCGGGGCTCGAAGGCATCCACTCGCTGCCCGGGTACGCGCCCGGGCCGCGGCTCCTCGCTCGCCTCGCGGAGCGCGTGTCATGAAGACCATCGTGTTCACGGGTCCGACGCTGCGCGCAGAAGACCTCTCGCCCGCCTACGGATTCGAGTGGCGAGGACCCGCCGCGCAGGGCGACGTGTACCGCGCCGCGCTCGAAGGCCCCGCGGCCATCGGCGTCGTCGACGGCTACTTCGAGACCGTCCCGTCCGTGTGGCACAAGGAGATCCTCTGGGCCATGTCGCGCGGCGTGCGGGTCTACGGCGCCGCGAGCATGGGCGCCCTCCGCGCCGCGGAGCTCTCGCACTACGGGATGGTCGGCGTCGGCGAGATCTTCGAAGCGTTCCGGTCGGGCGCGCTCGAAGACGACGACGAGGTCGCCGTGCTGCACGGCCCCGCGGAGGACGGCTATCGCTCGCTCTCGGACGCGATGGTGAACGTCCGCGCGACGCTGAAGCGCGCGGCGGCGGAGGGCGTGATCCCCGAGGCCACCGCGGCCAGGCTCGTCGACCTCGCGAAGCGCGCGTTCTACCAGGAGCGCAGTCTACGGCGGGCGCTCCGCGAGGGCGCCGACCTCGACGGGATCGATGCCCT
>JBPOHC010000940.1:0-11727 GCA_052035985.1 Myxococcota bacterium
CGTCGGGCGTGGCGGGCACGTCGGGCGTAGCGGGCACGTCGGGCGAGACGGGCACGTCGAACGTGGGCACGGGCGAGTCGTCGACGGTGACGTTGTCGTCCGCGGTCTGCGCGTCGACGGGGAGCGGATCGCCTCCACCGCCAGAGCGAGCCGTTCCGCAGCCGAGCGAGAGCGAGAGGGCGAAGAGGAAGACGGAGCGAGGTCGCATCGAAGAACCCGGGGATCGAAGTTGGGGGGTGTTCTGAAGCCGCGTCGCGGTCATACAACGATCGAACGAGGACGTCGAAGGCGCGACATCGTCCGCGCGCGCCGCGGCGTCGAGGGGCTGCCACGGGGCGCGCGTTGACGCCGCGTCGCGCGTCTGCGCATCGTCGCCGCCACGCAGCGTGACCGACTCACCCGCAGATCGCCTCGGCGGACGCGACCTGCGCGGATGGCGTCAGGTGCGCTGCGGCGCGTGCGGGCTCCCGCCGCGGCTCTGCGTGTGCGCGACGCTCCCGGTGATCGAGACACGCGCACGCGTGATGATCGTGATGCACGTCATCGAGGCCGTGCGAAGCACCAACACCGGACGCCTCGTCGCGCGGATGCTCCCTCGCGCCTCGCTGCACCTCCGCGGCGCGCGCGACGGCGTGCGTGAGCCCGTCCCCGAGGGGCGTCGCGTGGTGCTCTTCCCCGCGGAGGGCGCGCGGCCGTTGAGTCCCGACGACGCGGGCGATGACCTCATCCTCGTCGTGCCCGATGGAACGTGGGCGCAAGCGAGGCGCGTGCACCGCCGTGACCCCCTCGCGATCGGCGCCGAGGCCGTGACCCTCCCCTCGATCGGGACGAGCTCGTACGGTCTGCGCCGAAGCGTGCACGAAGGTGGACTCTGCACGCTCGAAGCGGTCGCGGCGGCGCTCGGCGTGCTCGAAGGGGAGCGCGTCGAATCTTCGTTGTGCGAGGCGTTCGCACGCTGGCGGGTGCGCGCTGAAGCCGTGCGCACCGGAGGCTGAGACGTTCGCGAAGTGCGTTCGATCGCGCACCGCCGGAGCGCTGCGAGCCCGTCGCTACGGCCGGGCTTCGCGCGTGAGGACGCTCCGAATTGTCGCCTTCGGGGTCTAGCTTCGCCCGCGTCCGACACTGTAGAAGAGAGGGCACAGAGGGCGAGTGGATCGCTCAGGGAGCTCTGAGTTTATGTCGACGCGACGGACCAGTGAGCGAAGGAGCGAGCGCGGCGCGGTGCCGACGATCGCCGCGCGGTGGTGCACCGCAATGCTCGCAGCGTTCACAACGGTGTACGTGAGCGGCTGTTCGGACGGTGATCCCGAGCTCGCGGCGAGCGTGACGCAGCAGGCCACGGTTCGCACGGTCATCCCGGTGATCAATGCGACGCTGAAGGCGCGGCTTCGCACGGTCTACCTCAACGGTCAGACCCGCGGAAATCGCGCGCAGGTGTTCTCGAAGGTCGGAGACTCGTTCACGGTGAGCGGGGCCTTTCTCACCGACATCGGGTGCAGCGCCGAGAACATCGGGACGCACACCGAGCTCGCGCCGACGATCTCGTACTTCCGCGGCACCACCATCGCAGGACGCTCGTCGGCCTGGTGCGGCGTGTCGAACTCGTTCTCGCTGAACTCCATCGCCGCGGGCACCTCGTGGACGACCGCGTCGACCATCGCCGCGATCACGAGGACGGGCTGCGCCGCGCCCTACAACACCAGGCTCAAGTGCGAGCTGCGGCTCACCAAGCCCTCGATCGCGCTCGTGATGCTCGGCACGACGGACCTCCAGAGCACGGCCACGACGACGACGTACACCACCAACCTCACGCGCATCGTCACCGACTCCATCGGGATGGGCGTGATCCCGGTGCTCAGCACCATTCCGCCGCGCACCGACAACGCCACGTACGGCGCGCGCGTCGCGGCCTACAACAACGCCGTGCTCGCCGTCGCCGCCGCGCAGCAGGTCCCCGTGTGGGACTACTGGCTCGCGATGACCTCGCCGGGGATGGTCACGCAGGGCCTCTCGACCAACGGCCTCGAGCCGAGCCAGTACAACAACTCGGCCCCCGTCACCTTCACCGACCCCGCGCTCGCCTACGGCTACAACCAGCGCAACTACACCGCGCTCCAGGTGCTCGCCCACATCAAGGCGGTGGTCATCGACAACGGCCCCGCGGACCTCGACCCCGTCGCAGACGCGGGCGTCGACGCCGCGACCGACGTCCCTCGCGACACCACCGACGCAGCGACCGACGTCGCGACCGACACTGCGATCGACACCGCGATCGACGCGGCAGCCGACGTCGCGACCGACACCGCGATTGACACCACCGACGCAGCAGCCGACGTCGCGACCGACACCGCGATCGACGCAGCAGCCGACGTCGCGACCGACACCGCGATCGACGTTGCGACCGACACCGCGATCGACTCGACCATCGACGCGACTATCGACGCGGGCACCGACGCGGGCACCGACGGCGGGACGACGCGACCGATCATTCCCCTGATCGGATCGTCGATGAAGGCGAGGCTTCGAACGATCTACACCACGGGCCTCACGCTCGGAAACCGCGGCCCCGTGTTCTCGAAGGTGGGCGACGGGCTCACGGCGTCGCAGTCGTTCCTCAGCGAGATCGGGTGCAGCGCCGAGAACGTCGGGACGCACACCGAGCTCGCGCCGACGATCTCGTACTTCCGCGGCACGAGCATCCCCGGTCGCACCTCGTCGTGGTGCGGCGTGTCGAACTCCTTCTCGCTCGACAGCGTCGCCGCCTCGGGGGGATGGACCACGGGCTCCGTGCTCGCGGGCGTGACGCGCTCGGACTGCCCCGCCCCCTACGACACGATGCTCAAGTGCGAGTATCACCTCACGCACCCCTCGGTCTCGCTGGTGCTCATCGGCACCAACGACCTCGAGCTCATCAACAACGTCACCGACTTCACCACCAACCTCACGCGCATCGTGACCGACTCGGTGAACTCGGGCGTCATCCCCGTGCTGAGCACGCTGGCGCCGCGCACCGACAACGCGACGCTGACCGCGCGCATCCCCGCGTACAACGACGCGATCTACGCCGTCGGCGCCGCGCAGCAGGTCCCCGTGTGGAACTACTGGCAGGCCATGACCGCGCCCACGATGGTCAACCAGGGCCTCGACGGCGACGGCCTCCACCTCAACGTGTACCTCGGCACGGCGCCCGCGAACTTCACCGACCCGGGCCTCACGTACGGCTACAACCAGCGCAATTTCACCGCCGTCCAGGTGCTCGCGAAGATCAAGGCCATCGTCATCGATGACGGCGCGCCCGACTACCAGGACCCCGACGCTGGCGCCGACGCGGGCGTCGACGTCGCGACCGACACCGTCATCGACACGGGCATCGACAGCACCGTCGACGCGGCCGTCGACACGGGCATCGACAGCGCCATCGACTCGACCGTCGACGTGGCGGTCGACACGGTCGGCGACACCGCCACCGATACGGGCGCCGATACGGGCGCCGATACGGGCGCCGACGCCGCCGTCGACGTCGTCCCCGACGCGGCGTGGGACGCGGGCGCCGCGTGCAACGTGCCGCTCATCCCCGCGGCCACCGTGGCGGCGTACGCGGCGCAGCGGCAGTCGTGCGCGTTCACGGCGGGCGCGCGCGTGGCCGACACGCTCGGCGTCACGGCGGCGGTGCGCTCGCAGATCCCCATCGATCACGTCGTGATCATCATGCAGGAGAATCACTCGTTCGATCAGTACCTCGGGAACATGCCCGGCGACGTCGACCGGATCCCCGCGGGGTACACCAACCCGAACCTCGCGAACGTGAACGTGAGCCCCTCGCGGCTCACGCAGATCTGCACCGCCGACCCGCCGCACCAGTGGGACGCCATGCACGCCGGGTGGAACAACGGGCTCATGAACGGCTTCGCGCGCACGGGCGAGGAGGCCAACATCCCGGCGAGCGTGATGCTCGGGTACTACACCGAGGCCGAGATCCCGTTCTACCGCTGGCTCTACGGCAACTTCGCGATGAGCGACCGCTACTTCTCGAGCGTGCTGAGCGGCACCTGGGCGACGCGCGACTTCGCGTACATGGCCTCGTCGTACGGCGTGCGGAACACCAACGACCTCGCCATCACCAACAGGACCACGATCTTCGACCTGCTCGACGCGGCGAACGTCTCGTGGGGCGTCTACACCGACGGCGGCGTCCGCCAGAACTGCCTCGGGTGGACCAACTCGCACCGCAACGTCTACGGCGTCAGCACGTTCTACTCGCAGCTCGCCGCGGGCACGCTCCCCTCGGTCGTCTACCTCGACGCGATCGACGACGCGACCGACGAGCACCCGCCGACGAACATCCACCTCGGCGAGTCCTTCGTCCGCAACGCCGTGGTCGGGCTCATGGCCTCGCCCCTCTGGATGCGCTCGGCCCTCTTCGTCACCTACGACGAGGCGGGCGGGTTCTTCGACCACGTCCCGCCGCCGACGGCGTGCTTCCCCCACGCGCCCGCCAGCGCGGGCTACGACACCACCGACCTCAACCGCCAGGGCATCCGCGTGCCCTTCGTGGCCGTGTCTCCGTGGGCCCGCTCGCACTTCGTCTCGCACGTCGTCCACGACCACACCTCGATGCTCCGCTTCATCGAGGCCATCTTCGACCTCCCGGCCCTCACCGGACGCGACGCCAACGCGGCGGCCCTCCTCGACCTGTTCGACTTCTCGTGCTCGCAGTCGGCCACGGTCTCGGGGACCATCCCCGCCGCTGGCACGACCACCACCAACTGCCCCTGATCCCCTGAACGGCCTCGGTCACCCTTCGCCCTCGTTCGCTCAGCGGCGAACGAGGCGCGGGGGCGGCTGCGCCGAGCGCATCCCCTCGGGCATCGAGGGCACGGCTTCGAAGTCAAACCACGTCGCGACGCCCGAGAAGATCGGGCACCCCAGGCTCGCCAGCGACCACCGCCCGTCTCGCCGCGTCGTTCGAAACGCGTCGAGCGCGCGGTCGGCGTGCACGTCGAGGCCGCGCCCGAAGCGCTTGATCACCGGCGAGGTGAGCACCAGCACCCGCGCGAACCCGCCCGCCGCGATCATCGGCCGCGTGAAGAGCGCGTTCTGCTCCGTGCTCATCGCGCGGCTCTCGAAGCGCAGCCGCGCGAGCGTCGCGTCCCGCCGCGACGGCTCCGTGCGCCGGAGCACCACCGCGCACATCGCCTCGGCCTCGGTCATCGCCCGCTCCTGCCCCTCGGACACCGCGCCGGCCGCCCGCGCCGCTCTGGCGCGCGACCCGCTCGACGCGCGCGGCGACGCCTCGGCCTCGCCGACGATGCGCGCGCGGACGCAGCGGACGTCGGAGGCGTCGAGGCGGCGAGGGCGCCCGCTCGTCCCGTTGCCGCTCAGCACGACGACGGGCGGCGGCGCGAGCGCGTCGAGGAGCTGCCCCGCGAGGTAGCCGCGCTGCACCGTCGCGCAGCTCGGGTCGCCGTCCGCGAGCATTCCTCCGCCGAGCACCACCACGGCGTCGGGGGCCCAGAGCCGAACCCGCTCGACGGTGCGCGGGAGGCATGGCTTCGCGGTGCGCTCGACCTGATCGTGGAGCCGATGACCCGAGCACTGCACCGTCGGCGTGCTCCACCCGTCGACCGCGTCTGCGCTCGCGTCGCGGGCATCACGGGCATCAGGCGCATCACGCGCATCCGCGGCGTCGACGCGCGGCGCCCCGCTCGCGTCGATCGATGCGCCCCGCGCCGTGGGGCGGTCGATCACGGCGTCGCGCGCGACCGTCGCGTCGCGGGGGCCGACCTCGGGCTCGCGGTGGCACCCCACGGCGAGCGCCAGGAGCGACGAGGCACACCAGCGACGAGCACGCGACCTCACGGAGGTGACAACCGTCGCCGACGCGAGACGCGCGATCCAGGGCAATGCTCTAGAGTCGCGCCCATGCGCGACACCTCACCGTCCGCCTCGTGGCGCTCGCCGCTGACCCTGCTGCTCCTCGCCTCGATCGCGGCGTCTGCGGTGGTGGCGCGTCCCCTCGCGTTCGAACTCGGCGCGGGGCTCGTGTTCGGGTACGTCACCGAGCGCCCCGTCGCCTGGCTGCTCCGCAAGATGCGCCGCGCTCACAGCGAGCGGTGGCGCTGGATCGTCGCGTCGACCGTCGCGATCGTCGCGGTGCTGGTCCTCCTCATCCCCTCGGTGCTCGCGCTGTGGGTCGCCGTCGACGAGTTCGCGAACCTCGTCTCGTCGCTTCGATCGCGCTCCGCGACGCTGACTCCGACGCTCGTCACGGCGTGGCTCACCGCGCACCTCGGGTCGTTGTCGCGCGCGATCCCGATGGCGGAGCTCGCCGAGCGCGGGCGACGGGGCGCGGAGGCCGTGGGCGCGTGGGCCGCACGCACGACGGGGCGAGGCATCGCCGCGGCGCCCGACATGATCTTCTCGGCCATCGTGGTGATGACCGCGTGGGTGACCTTCGCGGTGCGCGGGCCCGCGCTGCGGGAGGCGATCCTCCCGCGGCTCATCCCCTGGCCGAGGGAGCGCGAGGTCGTGCGCCGCACGACGGCGGAGGTGATCGAGGGCGTCGTGCTGGCGAACATCGGCGTCTCCGTCGTGCAGGCCGCGATCATCTCGATCGCCACGCTCGTGCTGAGCGTCCCCCACGCGATCGTGTGGGGCGTCGCGAGCTTCGTCCTGTCGTTCATCCCGCTGGTCGGGACCGCCCTCGTGACGCTCTCCGCGGCGCTCTACCTCTTCGTCGCGGGGCGCCACGGGGCGACCGTCGCGATGCTCGTCGTGGCCGTCGTGGCGGGCAGCATCGACAACGTGCTCCGGCCGATGCTGGCGCGCGGCTCGTCGGAGCTGCCCTTCGTGTGGATGATGGTGGCCTTCGTGGGAGGGGTCACGGCGTTTGGCGCCTCGGGCGTTGTGCTCGGGCCCCTCGTCATGGCCCTCGCGATCGCGCTCTGGGAGAGCCGCGAAGAGGATCTCCGCGCGCCGTCGTCGACCGCGAAGCCCGACGCGACGCCCGAGCGGCCGTGACCTCAGGCGGCGCCCGAGAGGCCGCGACGGGCGAACTCCTCGCACCACCCGAGGAGGATGCGCACCACGCGGTCGCAGTCGTCGAGGTGCGCGCAGTGCCCGAGGCCGTGGTGCACCTCGAGGCGACCGTGCGAGGGCAGGTGCGCTTCGAAGAAGGTCCGCGATGACGGGGGAAACACCCGCTCCTCGGCGCCCCAGAGGACGCGCGCCGGGACCTTCAAGCCGCGCAGGTCGTCGGGCGAGAGCGCATCGTCGGGCGAGAGCGCGTCGAGGAGGGCGCGCACCTCGGGGCGACCGAGGCCCGCGCGGATTCCCGCGGCGTAGAGGCGTCGCATGGCGCCGGGGCGCACCATCACGCGGTCGACGAAGCGCAGCGCGTCGCGGTCGCTCTCGACGGAGAAGAGCCCGCGGAGGTCGTCGATCTCCGCGGCGTTGAGGGGCGCGCCGCCGGGGGCGAGCAGCGCGAGGCCGAGCACGCGGTCGGGTCGCGCGAGCGCGTAGCGCAGGGCCATCGCGCCGCCGAGGGAGTTGCCCACGAGCACCGCGGGCCCGTCGAGCGCGCGGTCGAGGGACTCGCGCAGCCCCGTGAAGAGCGCGTCGAGGCTGACCTGCGCGGGGGTCTCGGAGAAGCCGTGCGCGGGGAGGTCGGGCACGATCACGCGACGGACGAAGGGGCGCAGGCGGACGAGCAGCGAGCCGTAGTGGCTCCCCGCCGACGAGAGCCCGTGGAGGAACACCACGGTCGGGAGCGTCCCGCGGCCGCGGACGTCGAGCAGGTGCACGCGGCCGACAGAGGTTTCGACGTGCCGTCGGCGCCACCCCCGGAGCCGCAGCCCGAGGAGCGAGAGGTGTTCGGTGATGCCTGCCATCGCGTCGCGACGAGCATGGAGGGGATCGTCGCGGACCGCCACTTCGTGCGATCTTCGCGCTCGTGGTCGCGAAGGGCAGCCTGCTCCGATGGCTCCACGGCCCCGCGCCGCACGCGTGGGGCGCCGAGCCGAACGACTTCGACCCCGCGCGCGTCGCGGCGACGATCGAGTCCGTGACGGGGCCGCTCTTCGGCCCGCGAGGGTGGTTCCGCGTCGAGGCGAAGGGCTTCGAGAACATCCCCGAGGCGCCCGTGATGATCGTCGCGAACCACTCGGGCGGCACGACGATCCCCGACGTGTGGGGCTTCGTCTGGCTCTGGTACCGCGCCTTCGGTACGCGGCGTCCGCTGCACCCGAGCGCCCACGAGATGGTTCTCTCCGTCGCGGCCGTCGCGCGGTGGTTCGCGCAGCGCGGCGTGGTGCGCGCGGACCCCGCCCTCGCGGCGAGGATCCTCTCCGAGTGGCGCCACGACCTCATGGTGATGCCCGGCGGCGAGGTCGACACCTGGCGCCCGTGGAGCCGACGCTACGAGGTCGAGTTCGCCGGTCGAACGGGCTACGCGAGGGCCGCGCTGCGCGCGCGGGTGCCGATCGTCCCCGTGGCCCACGCGGGAGCCCACGACACCCTCATGGTGCTCACCGACGGGCGTCGCTTCGCGGAGCTCATCGGGCTCAAGCGCATCGCGCGCTCGGCCGTGTGGCCCGTGCACCTGTCGCTCCCGTGGGGGCTCGCGCTCGGGCCGTGGCCGCACCTCCCGGTGCCCGCGACGCTGCGGTATCGCGTGGGCGCTCCGATCATGCCTCCGGCCTCGCTCGGCCCCGGAGACGAGCCCGACGACGCGACCGTGCGCGCGCACGACGAGAGGGTCAGGGCCGCCGTGCAGGCGCTGCTCCACGAGCTCCGTGACGAGCGCCGTTGAGGGTCCGTCGGAGCGCCGTCTCGCGTCGCGCGCCCGCCCCGACGGCTCCGCCGCGGGTTCCTGTCTTCGCGCGGGCACCGAACGCTGGCGCTCGCGACCGATGTTGGGTAGGTGCGTGGTCCACGCCCCGCGCGGTGGACTTCACCGCGCACCGACCCAATTGTCTCCCGAGCAAAAGGCAGGCACCCCCTCCGATGACACCCGCCCGATTCGCTCTCGCACTCGCAGCTCTCGCCCTCGGCTGCAACTCGCAGCCCGCGGCTCAAGCCTCCCAGGCGACGCAGCCCGCGAACGTCCCGTCGCGTCCGCCCTCGTCGCCCGAGGAGCGGCTCAACGCGTGGATTCCCAACCACGGCGCTGCGCAAGGCGCGTCACCGCAAGGCGGGTCGCCGCAAGGTGGGTCGCCGCACGGCGGTTCTCCGCACGGCGATCAGGCGCCTCCGAGCGCGCCCCTCGGCGAGTTCGGCGGGATCGTGCGCGAGACCATGAACGCCGCGAACTACACGTACATGCGCATCGACGTGGCGGGCACCGAACGCTGGGTCGCGACGACGCAGATGCCCGTGGCCGTGAACGACCGCGTCGTCGTCGCGGGCGGCAACGTGATGGGCAACTTCCACAGCCGCACGCTCGACCGCACCTTCCCCGAGATCGTCTTCGCCTCGTCGGTGCGCGTGAACGGCGCGCAGGCCGCCGCGCCGACGCCCGCGCCGACGCCCGCGCCCACGGTCGCTCCGTCGCCCGCAGTGCCCTCCGCGCCGCCCCCCGGCGCGCGCCACGGGATCGTGCGAGAGACCATGAACTCCGGCAACTACACGTACCTCCGCGTCGAGGGTGTGGGGTCGAACACGTGGGTCGCCGTCCCGCAGACGACGCTCGCCGTGGGCGACGAGGTCGACGTGGCGCCCGGCAGCGAGATGCCCGGCTTTCGCAGCAACACCCTCAACCGCACCTTCGAACAGATCACGTTCTCGAGCGGCGTCACCGTCGTTCGCAGCGCCGGTCGCCCCGCCGCGCCCGTGCACGCCCCGCCTCCGCCGAACCACCCGTGAGCTGAGCGGGGAGCTCCCACCGCTCGTCCCTCCCCGCCCCCATTCGAACTCCGACGCACGCCCGAATGCGCGAGCAGAGACGCATCACGTCTCCGTCGTCTCCCCTTCGAAGCTTCGTCTGCGGTGCCGAGAGCGGGGGTCGAACCCGCACGGAGCTCTTCGCTCCCAGGGGTTTTAAGCCCCCTGCGTCTGCCATTCCGCCATCCCGGCGATGTGATTCATCCGTGCGTCCACATGCGACGAGCGCGCTCCTCCCGCGTCCCGCCGCGCTGCCGGAAATTGGATCACATCCACGGCGTCTGGCAATGGGAAACCCATGCAGTCTCCCAACTCTCGCGACCACGTGCTCGACGAACTCCGTCGGATGCTCCACGACCTCTTCGTGGCGACCGAACAGGGCGTCGCCCAGCCGCGCCTCGCGCGCGCTCATGGGTACGCTGACGGGTATATGAAAGCGATGCTCCAGGCGGGGATCGTGAACCAGCGCGAGCTGCTCTCGATCGTCGCCGAGGAGCGAGGCCGCGTCGCAGGACCCGCGACGCGCCTCGTCCCCCTCGACGAGATCCCTCGCGGATCAGCGTAGCGGGAACACCCGCACGCCGTACCTCGGCATTCCAGCCATCGAGAGGTCGCGCCACCACGTCGCGACGTTCCCCCCCGCAGTCGTCGCCCAGTAGCCCGTGTGGTTCATCGTATCGAGCACGGAGCGCGTCCACCCCATCGCGCCCTTCGTGGCGAGGCGCAGCGTCCCCACGGTCGCGTCCTGGTAGGCCACTCGCACGGTGCCGTCAGAGGCCACCGAGATCGACGCGCTGTCTCCCACGATGTGCCTGCCGTCGTCGAAGGTCGTCGACCCGGTGCCGCCGCCGTCGTCGACCTCCTCGGGCATGCCCATCACGGTGTTGTTCATCGCGCGGAGGTAGAGCAGCCGCTCCTCCCACCCGTCGACGTAGGCCACGTGGAGCACGCCGTCCTGCGCGAAGGCCGCCGACGCGTAGACCCCGCGGTCGCCCGTGTCCGCGCGCATCGCGCCCTCGCCGTCGAGCACGACGGGGTCCATGAAGCGCCCCATCGCGTCGCCGTTCGAGAGCATGAGGTTGCCCCGATCGCGGTGGTACCACACCACGGCGAGCCTTCCGCCAGGGCCCGCGACGAGGTTCACGTAGTGCGCGCCGGGCGGGAGGGCCTCGACGGTGCCCGCCGCGTACACGTCGCCCGCGCTCATGGGCATGGGACCGCACTGGCCCGTGCGCAGGCACACGGTCCCCGTGGCGCAGTCGCCCGGTCGGCACGCGCTCGCGAGCGACGACACGTCAGAGATGGTCCAGTCCGTCGACGCGCCGGGGTTCGCGCTGTTGGCGCGCGCGAAGCGCACGATCGCGTTGAAGCCGCCCATCGCCTGCGCCGCGGCGCGATACGCGATCGCGGGGACGCCGCCGTCGAGCAGCACCAGCGACGCGTAGCGACCGTTGGAGCCGTTGGTGTCGACGATGTGTGAGGTGCACGTCGAGCCCATGCACACCGCGTATTTGAGCTTGTTGTGCGTCGCGTCCCAGTAGGCGACGCGGGGGTTTCCGTCGGCGCCCACCACGATGGAGTTGAACTGTCCGACGTCGTCGCCCGCGTCGCCGATGCCTCGACGCCAGCCGCGCACCGAGCCCGTGATGCTCCCGCCCGAGGGGACGCCGTCGGCGTGCACCCAGTCGACGGACATGGTCTCCGAGCGCCACTGGCCCACGACGAGGTCGCCGTAGCGCGTGCCCGCGGGGTCACCCGGCGAGTAGGCCGAGAGCCACAGGGCGCCGCCCGTCCCCGCGGCCATGTGGAGGTGTGATCCCACGGCGCCGGGCGTGAGCGGCGGCATCT
>JBPOHC010000138.1:0-6049 GCA_052035985.1 Myxococcota bacterium
CGGGCGAGGGCACCCAGCGCCCGAGCGTCGCGGCGTCGCGCGCGGAGCCCATCGCCACGGGGGAGGCCGTCGCGCTCCCCATCGTCGGCATGACGCTGTAGTTCTGGGTGTTCTCCATCCCGACGGGAATCTCGTACCAGTAGCCCGAGTAACGCGCGCGGTTCTCGTTGCCCGTGTACACCTGCGACGCGACCACCAACCGGCTGCCCGCGAACACCACGCCCTTCACGCGGTGCTCGCACAGGGAGTCCTGGTTGGTGCCCGAGAAGTGAAGGTTGCCCCACTGGTACGCGCCGTCCGCCGTCGCGAGCGAGAGGATCACGCCGTCTCCCTGCGTGCGATCGAGGTTGGGGTCGCCCATTCGCCCGCCCACGAAGACGCTGCCGCCGTTGACGCGGACGACGTGGGTGTTGAAGCGATCGTTGGAGTCCGTACGGAACGACTTCGCCCAGCGCCTCGCGCCGGTCATGTCGAAGCTCGCCACGGCGACGGCCGTCTGCGCGCCGCGCACGTCGAGCGACGCGTACACGTTGCCCGCCGCGTCGACGTCGAGGTCGTTGATGCCGCTGCCCTGTGAGATGGGGACGGCGCGCACCCAGTCGACCGTCGGCGACGCCGTGTGCGCGCCGTTGAGGTGCATGAGGTAACCCGCGTTCCCGGTGAGTCCGGCGAGGTAGGCGCCGCCGCGGGCGTCCGCGCGTACGGTGTAGGCCCGGTCGTTCACGGTCGCGGCGATCTCGATGGAGCGCTGCGCGATCACCGCCCCGGTCGACTTGTTGAGCGAGAAGAACAGCGCCTGCGCGTTGCCGTTCGTGGTGCCCGCGACGAGCACGGATTCGCCCGAGGCGTCGAGCGCATAGCCCTCGGCGCTGTCGCTCGCCGTGCGGACGGTCATCGTCGGCGCCCACGCCCGCGACCAGAGGATGTTGCCCGTGCCCGCGTCGATCTTGAGCACGAGCACCGCGAAGGTGTTGTTGGTGCTCGTCGTCGCCGCGGACGCGAGCGCGTAGAGGGCGCCGTCGCTGCCGAGGGTGAGCGAGCGCGCGGTGCCGCCGGTCTCCGCGTTCTGTCCCGAGTCGTTGGCGCGCTCGCGGTTCGGCCCGTTCCACACGCGGGCCCACGCGAGGGTGCCGTCGGCGTTGAGGCGGCCCACGAGGAGGTCGTCGTTGGTGCCGTCGACGAGCTGCGACGCGTTGGCCGAGAAGTACACGTTGCCCGCGCTGTCACCCGTAAGAGCGCCGAGGAGCTCGTCCGCGCCGGGCGCGCCGAACACCTTCTCGCGGTCGAGCGTCGCGTGCGTCGTGCGGACGAGGGCCGTCGGCCGTCCGGTCCCCGTCGCCGTGAACCGGAACGTTCCGACCGACGTGTCGATGGCCACCACCGCAGGGCGGGCGCCGCCCGCGATGGGCGAGAACTTGAGGTAGAAGTCGAACGTCTGCCCCGCGGCCACGCTCGCGTTCATCACGCGGAGCGGACTGGGGACCATCGCAGTGTCTTCGAGCGAGTACTCCTCGCCCTCGACCCCAGCGCCGGGCGTGACGGTCACCGAGCGAACGGTGAAGGCCGCGCCGGACGAGTTGCGCACCGACACCCGATCGCGCTGCCGCGAGAACAGCGGCACCGTGGCGCCCTGCGTGTTGTCGGGGATCGCGTACGTGCCGCTGTTCTGCACCGTCGCCGCGCCCGCGCGCACCACGAGACCGCTGGTGGGAGGTCGTGTGGTCCCCCCGTCGCCCGTCGCTGAACTGTCTCCGCACGCGATCAACCCATGGCCCGACGCACAGACCAGCACCACACACGCCCTGGCGACCCACCTGTACACTCGCATCACCACCTCGCGGCACTTCTACCGCGGGGAACTTCCTTCGGAAATCGGAAAACGGCGAGCGGCCGGAAGGCGTCTGCCGCTCTCGTCGCGCGACGCCGAAGCACCACAGAGCGGCGCGCCGCGTCCGTTGCCAGCGACGCCACCGAGGGAGATCTGCGTCGCACGACGCGTGAGGCATCGGCGGGGAGCGGCCCGAGCAGCAGCTCCGCCGCCCGGCGAGCATCGCTGTCCGCTCCGCCCGACACCGCCGCGCTCGGGCTGTCTCCTCGCGCCGACACCTGACGCGCTGGATGGGCCTGTTTTTCAGCCTCTCTCGCGTGGCCCCGCGCTCGCAACGCACCGTCGCCCATGCGACGACACACGCCCTCCCTGGTCCTCACGCTCTCTCTCTCGCTCCCCGCCTGCGCGCCCGTCGACGACGCCGACGTCGCCCAACGCGCGGAGGCCGTCACCGCGCCCGCTCCCTACGCGCCCCTCCCTGCGCAGCAGGGGCCGCGCGGCGGCGTCAAGGTGTGGAGCTACGGCAGCGACCCCGCCCTTCGCGCCAACGGCGCGACGCCCGCGGGCTGGTCGGGCATCGCCTTCGGCGACGTGAACGGCGACGGCCTCGACGACCTCTGCGGCTGGGTGAGCGGGCGCTACGGCTGCGCGCTCCGCGGGGCCACGGAGCGCTTCGAGGGCTTTCTGCCCGTGCCCGCCTTCGACGGGATCGTGCCGAACGACGTCTTCAACGTGAACCTGCACTGGGTCGCCGACCTCGACGCCGATCGCCGCGCCGACGTGTGCGTGCGCGACGCGCGAGGCGTGCTCTGCGCGTACTCCACGGGCGCGGGCTTCGTCGTGCCCACGCTGCCGAACGGCGCGCCGCAGCCCTTCGTCGCCGACTTCTCCGATGCCAACGGGTGGAACGCGGACGCGTACGGGAGCACGATCGGCGTGCTGCGCCGCGGGGGGCCCTTCGGGATCTTCGGCGCCGCCCTCTGCGGTCGCGGGCGCGACGGCGTGCGCTGCTGGGTCTACAACGGCGCGCGGAGCCGCCCCGCGTGGCCCTCTCGCGTGGCGACGACCTTCTCCGACGCGCAGTTCTGGAACCAGCCGAAGTACTACCGCACGGTGCGCTACGCCGACGTGACCGGCGACGAGGTCGACGAGGTCTGCGGCCGCGGGAGCGACGGGATCTACTGCGCGTTCTTCGACCCGATCGCGCTGAGCTTCGGGCCCGCGACGCTGTGGGGGCCCGACTTCAGCGACCAGGCCCTGGGCCGCGCAGTGGCGGACTTCGCGGTGCAAGACCTCGCCTTCGTCGACCTCGACGGCGACCGCCGCAGCGACGTCTGCCACGTGAGCATGGACGGGACGCGCTGCGCGCGCTCGGTGTACGAGGGCTTCGGCGTGAACCGCTTCCGCGACCTCACGGTGGGCCCGCAGTTCTCGTCCGCCACGACGCCCGGCTCGCCGTGGTTCTCGCGCTGGCTCTGCACCGCCGACCTCGACGGCGACGGCCGCGGCGACCTCTGCTCGCAGCGCGCCTCATCCATCAACGCGCTCTACTGCGCGCGGGCGCGCGGCGGCGCCGCCCTCGACCCCGTCGTGCGGCGCACCACGGAGCCGGGCTTCCCCGTGACGCTCGCCCAGACCGCGCACCTGCGCCGGGGGGCCGCGCAGCAGCTCTGCTCCGAGTGTGCGGGCCTCGGCGCGGGGTACGTGCTCGGCGACGTGTGCTGCACCGACTGAGCGCCTTCGCCGCCTTCGCGGGGGCGTCGCTTCACGATCGGGCGTGGCGGCGCATCGCGACGCGGCGCGGGCGCCCTCGAGGACGCGCGTCAGCCCGCCGCGACGTCGCCGTAGCACGCCACCATGCGCGCGATGCGGCCCGCGGCGTCGAGCTCGGCGCAGTCGGTCACGAGCGCGCCCGTCTCGCGGCGGTACACCACGGTCATCGCGCCGACGCCCACCGTGACGTCGACGAGTTCGAAACGCAGCGCCGGGTTGGCGAGGCCCTTCGCGAAATAGTCTCGCAGCGCGGCCTTTCCGCGCAGCCATCCGTCGGCCGCGCCGGTGCGCTCGACCACGCGCGGAGAGCACACCGACACGTCGTCGGCGTAGTGCGCGAGGATCGCGTCGAGGTCGCGGCGGTTCCACGCGTCGACCCACGCGACGGCGCGCGCGCGGGCGACAGTGGCGGTAGGCGTCGCGCTCGGAGGCCGCGCGGCGGCCTTGCGAACGGACGAGGCCGCGAGTCCATCCCATCGCGCGAGGGCGAGCGCGTCGATGGGGTCGTCGCCGCGGAGGCGGTCTTCGATGTTGGGCCACGCGTCGAGGCCCCAGAACAGCTCGCCGTCGACCGTGAGCGTCGGCACGCCGAAGGCGCCCTCGGCGATGGCCCTCGCGGTCTGGGCGCGCACGCGCTCCTTCGCGTCGTCTTCGCGCGCGGCCCGCACGATCGCGTCGCCGTCGAGGCCCACCTCGCGCGCGACCTCGGCCACGACGGCGGCGTCGGTCACGCCGCGTCCGCCGCCCCAGGTCTCGCGGTAGAGCGCGGAGATCAGCGCGCGCCGAGTCGACGCCTCCATCGGCAGCGACGCGGCGCGGAGCGCGAGGAGCGGATTGAACGGGTGCGTCGGCGGCGGCGACAGCGGCACCCCGAGGCGACGGGCCGTCCGCAGCACGTCCTTGAAGACGTAGAGCCGCTTCGGGGGAATCTCCGCGGGGCCCTTGTGCCCCCACGCGTCGAGCATCGCGGCGAAGAGCACGGCGACGGGCTCGACCTCGCGTCCGTACCGCGCGGCGAGGTCGTGCACCTGCGTCCACGCGAGGTAGGCGTACGGAGAGATGAAGTCGAACACGAACCGGATCGGCGCGGGGCTCATCACGCGCGTCATGCCACGAGGGAGCGCGCCGGGGCCAGCGCGTCAGCGCGCGAGGCGGAGGCGGTAGCGGGGGACGTCCTCGTCCCACATCCCGCCGTAGCTCGAGTAGTGCACGCGGACGGTGCCGTTGCCGTTCACCGCGATCACCTGGCCGGGATAGTACCCGGCGCCCCACTCGATGAGCACGGACTGACCGCCCACGAGCGGCGTCGTGTCGAGCACCAGGAGGCCGTGCTCGTCCGAGGGAGGCGGCGCCGCGACGACGGTCGGGTGACACGGCGCGGGCTGCGTCACGACCACGACGCTCGCGGGGCGAGGCGCGGGCTGCGTGACGAACACGACAGGCGCGCCGCGACGCATCCCGCGGAGTCGCATCGGTCCTCGGAAGGGCGCGTACGCGCCGGGCATCGCGCGGGGAGCGCCCATCGGAAAGGGCTGCGCTTCGGCGGAGACCGAGACCAGCGCGACGAGGCCGAAGGAGGCGAGCGAGAGGAGCGACGAGAGCTTCATGGCGGTTACACCCCGTGTTGGTCGCGGCATCGAGCGCCGCGTGCTCTCCCTCGGTGCAGCGCGTGTGCCGCTCGATCGCGCTTGAAATACAGCGTTTTCGCGCGTCGATGTGCGAGGCGTCAGCGCCACGCGTGAGGCTCGCGCGCGGCGGCTCCCCCGGCGTCGAGATCGCTCACCGCGCGGTGGAGCCGCGCGCGGTCGACGCCGCGCGAGACCGATGCAAATTCAGCCACCACTGAACCTTCTGGCGCCATAGTCTTTGGCGTCCTCGCGGCGCGCGATGCGCTGACGCGTCGCGCTCGAGACGCGCAGCGAACGGCGGACCCGCGTTCATGGATCGCCAATCCCAGGGGCCGCTGCGGCGGCGCGTGCATCGGGCGATCGCCCCGCGGTAGCGTCCGCCCGCGATGAACATCTACGCCACGATCGGGGTGGGGCTCGAGACGATCGTGTCGCGCGAGCTCACGGCGCTCGGCATCACGCCCCGGCGCGTCGAGCCCGGCCGCGTGCGCTTCGACGGCGACGTCGCGGACCTCTCTCGCGCGCTCATCCACCTGCGCTGCGTCTCTCGCGTGGTGCGCGAGCTCGAGTTCACGACCCTGGAGCGCGAGGAGGACCTCTACGACGTGGTCGCCGCCATCGACTGGCCCCGGCTCTTCTCCGTCGACGCGACCTTTCGGGTCACCTTCAACGCCCACTCCTCGCTCGTGCGCAACTCGCTCTTCGCCACCTACCGCGTGAAGGACGCGATCTGCGACCGCTTCGTGCGCGAGCTCGGACGACGCCCCAACGTCGACACCGCCGCCGCCGACGTGAGCGTCTACTGCTACCTCGAGAACCG
>JBPOHC010001111.1:0-4155 GCA_052035985.1 Myxococcota bacterium
GGAAAGACCACGGCGCTCTCGTCGCTGGCTGCGTCCCTCACGCGCGAGGGAAAATACGCGGCTGTGCTGGTCTCGATGGAGGTGGGCGCCGGATTCCCGGACGACATCGGTGCTGCCGAGCGCGCCATCCTCGGATCTTGGCGCACGGAGTCACGCTTCCAACTTCCCCCTGAGTTGCAGCCGCCGCCATGGCCCGAAGCTGAGCCTGGGCAGGGCATCCAGACGGCCCTTTCACACTGGGCGGCGACCTGCTCTCGCCCGCTCGCGGTCTTCCTCGACGAGATCGACGCGCTCCGCGATCAGGTGCTGATTTCTGTGCTGCGGCAACTCCGAGCCGGCCACCGGCTACGCCCCGCCGGGTTCCCCTGGTCGCTCGCGCTCGTCGGCCTGCGCGACGTCCGGGACTACAAGGTCGCGTCGGGCGGCAGCGACCGGCTGAACACCGCCTCGCCCTTCAACATCAAGGTCGAGTCGCTCACGATGCGCGACTTCACGTGCGACGAGGTCGCTGAGCTCTACGCCCAGCACACGGTCGACACGGGACAGCGCTTCGATCCTGAGGTCTTTGCGCGGGTCTTCGAACTCACGCACGGTCAGCCCTGGCTCGTCAACGCGCTCGCGCGCCAGCTCGTGCAAGTGGTCGTGCCCGACAGCTCCGCAGCGGTCACCGCCGCGGACGTCGAACGGGGGCGCACGCTGTTGATCGAACGCCAGGACACTCACCTCGACAGCCTGGCCGAGCGCCTGCGCGACCCACGCGTACGTGCGGTGATCGAGCCGATGATCGTCGGATCGCCGCTCACCTCGCTCGCGCCCGACGACCTGCGCTTCGTCATCGACCTCGGGCTGGTGCGCCAGGAGCCCGACGGACCCATCGCAATCGCCAACCCGATCTACCGCGAGATCATCGTGCGGTCGCTGACGACGAGCGTGCGAGCTTCGATGCCGACGATGGCGCCGACGTGGCTGCGGGCCGACGGAACCCTCGATCACGAGCGCCTCCGAGCGGCATTCGTCGCGTTCTGGACGCAGCACGGCGAAGCCCTGCTGGGCAGCTCGCCCTACAACGAGGCGGCGGCGCATCTCGTCCTGATGGCGTTCCTGTCGCGCGTGGTGAACGGGGGAGGGCGCGTCGACCGCGAGCTTGCGATCGGCTCGAAGCGCCTCGACCTCTGCATCGAGTTTCACGGGGAGCGCCTCGCGATCGAGGTGAAGACCTGGCGCGACAGTGACAAGGCGAAGGATCCGATCGACGCCGGTATCGCGCAGCTCGACGAGTACCTCGCGCGTCTCGGCGTCGCCCGCGGGTGGCTCGTACGCTTCGATCAGCGCACCGTCGCACCACCGCTGCCCGATCGACTCTCTGTCGAGCAGCGCGTCTCTCCGCGCGGCTTCGACGTGACCGTGATCGGTCTCTGACGGACGTCGCGATACGCCTTGCGGAAGGGTGGAGCAGCGTGAATCGTTCGGCTACGAACGAGATTGTTCGTGACCCGACGATCTCGGTCGGACGAGCTGAACCCAGTTGACTGCCGGAGCATTGGAAGCGGAAATCCATCATCGTGAAACGCCGCACAAAGGCCCCCGAGGACCGACCCGGCGACGCGGAGGGCCGTGTCCTCCTGCGCCGCATCTTCGACGAACTCGCCGAGGACGAGATCTGGCTCGTGCTCACGGGCGCGCTGCTCTCGCTCGACGACGACGGTCGCCAGCGGCTCTTCGAGCGGCTGCACCCCGAGACCGCTGCGGCGCTGCGAAAGGTCCTCGCGCCGCCGCGGCAGCGCGCGGTCGGGCCGAAAGAGAACAACACCACGCCGAAGCGCGCGAAGGCCACGGGCGCTCGGCAGACCTGGGAGCGCCTCTGGGACGAGTGGGACGCCTGCGTCGAGGCGACCAACGACGAGAACGGCCGCTACGCCTTCCGTGAGCGCCACTGGGAGCAGCCCTACCTCGTCCTCGAGACCTTCGCGGAAGACCTCGAAGCGATCGCCGCGCAGTGGCTACCTCTGATCCCCAGGCTCGTGCGCGACGAGGCGCTGCGCGAGTTCAGCTTTCGCGAAGCGATCGAGGGCCTCGACGACGTCGGTTCGTCGCTGCCCGAGGAGTTCCTCGAGCCCGAGGAGCCGGTGTATCTGGGCGTGAATGTCACGCGGAGCTTCCTGACGTGGGAGCACTGCGTGGGCTTGCGCGACGGCCGCGGCGTGTTCGAAGTGATCGACGAGCTTTGCGAGTTCGATCAGGAGCTCGAAGGCGCAGCGCTCGACGACAACACGATCGTCTCGTTCGTCAAGGAGCTGCCCGACGACGAGCGACGCGAGATCCTCGCCGGGATCGAGCACGAGCGGGGCAGAGGCCACTGGCGCGAGGCGCTCTCGTCGGCGCGCTCCCCGTGGTTCAAGGTCGCGGTGGAACTCGCGCGCCACGGCGACCCCTCGCTCCACGACGCGCTCAGCCGTGAAAACATCGAGGAAGACTGGCGCCTCGCGCTCCCGCTGATCGAGAAGTGCCTGCGCCGCGAGGCGTACGACGAGGCGCTCTCGCTCGCGCGAAAGGCTGCCGATGCGCTCCCACGTTCCCACGAGAAGCCATCGTGGGACCCCGAAGCCGACCTCCTCGCGAGGCAGCGCAACGGGATCGGCTACAGCGAGCGTGGCGAAGCCGACATGACGAAGCTCTGCTCGCTCTGGCGCGACGCGGCGGCCGCGAAGGGCGAGGCATCGCTCGCGTGGGCGCTCGACCTGCAACACACCGCGCTGCGCAAGGTGTCTGACGGCGAGGTGATGCTCGACGTCTTCGCGGCCGCAACGGCGCCGGAACTCGTCCGGGTGCGCGAGCGGCTCTACAGCGACTGGCGTGACGAGGTGTTCGAGCGCACCCTCGAAGCGTCACGTGAGAAGGCACTCCCGCGCGGCTGCGAGTGGGTCCCCGCGCTCGTCGACGCGGCGCGCGCGGGTGCGTCGGGCGAGGCCGCGCTGCGCGACGCGGTGATGAAGTCGATCGACGCGATGTCGAAGGCGCCGAAGCCGAAGCCGCGGGGCTACGGCATGGTCGCGATGTGGGACGGCGCTCGCGAACTCGGCTGGCGCGCCATGGGTCAGCTCCTGCTCGACCTCGACATCGAGGGCGCGGTGAAGCGCGAGGCGCCCACGTTCGCGAAGCTCATCCGCGGGTTCAACGACGAGCGCCAGAGCCCCTGGCGCACCACGCGACGTCGCTGGTTCGCCCGCCTCGGAGGCCCCGCACTTCTGCCGCTCGTGGTCGCGTTCTGGCGGGCGAACGTCGCGAAGCTGGTGCCCGACCCGGGGGACACCCACGGGTCGCACTACGATGAGAACGCCGAGTGGCTCGCCGTGACGCGCGAGCTCGACGCAGGCGCCGCAGCTGCGATCGTCGCTCGCTGGGCGACAGCCCACAAGATGAAGTCGAACCTGTGGAAGGCCGTCGCCGCGCGGAATTTCTCGCTGCCTGCGGGCGTGCGACGCGCGTGAAACGACCCGAGGAAGCGAAGAGGGGAGGGCCGCGCTCACCGCGAGAGTCAGGCGTTCCACGTCAGTGCAGGATGTTAGATCGGCTGGCGCGATGACCACCCGGCACGAGGAGCTCGCGGCGGCCGATGGGTCGTCGATCGTTCGCAGGCGAATGAAGTCGTTCGTAGCCGAACGAACTTGGCGCGTTACGCTGTGATCGGCGCACTCGGTGTGATTGTTCGGGCCATGTTTGGCGATTGTCGGCGCGGTCCGACCGTGGGTGGCCGGTCGCGGCTCTTCGAAAGCACTCGGCCCGTTGGAGCATCGCTCGCAACGGGCCGGAACCTCTGCGCTATCTCGGAGCGGGCGACCGGGATCGAACCGGCGACGTTCAGCTTGGGAACCGCAAGGCGTGTGGAGGGGATTCGCGGGGTTGGGAGGCACGTGGCCTAAGCGTGGCCTACGCCAAAGCGCGCGCGTTTCTGGTGGCGCTGGCGGGGGGTGAAGCGCCCGACGAACTGGCCGACGAACTCGCGGCGGTCGTGCTCAACGACGACCTCGTGCGGTTGGCGCTCGCCGTCGCCGCCGGGGGTGAGCATCGGTGGCGCCGGGCCATTGAACTCGCAGGAGCGATCCTGACGGCCGAGAGGGCTGAGCAAGGCGCTGGGGTGGGTGACCCTTCCAGCGG
>JBPOHC010000034.1:0-75827 GCA_052035985.1 Myxococcota bacterium
CGTGTACGCGCGAGGCCTCGGGGCCGACGTGGCGATCGTCGCGATCAACCGCGGAACGACGATGCGCACGGTGTCGGTGCGCATCCCCGCGGAGCTCAACGTGAGCGACGGAACGACGCTGCGTGACGCGCTCGGCGGCGCCTCGGTGACCGTGCGCGGAGGGAGCGTCGACGTCCCCTTCGGCGCGCGCGCGAGCGCGATCTACGTGCGGTGAAGTGGGGAGGCCGAGCTTCCCGCCGCCAACGGATGCCGCCAGAAGACACGTCGGGGGCTTCCCGCCGCCAACGGATGCCGCCAGAAGACACGTCGGGGGCCTCCCGCCGCCAACGGATGCCACCAGAAGACGCGTCGGGGGCCTCCCGCCGCCAAAGGATGCCGCCAGACGACACGTCGGGGGCCTCCCGCCGCCAACGGATGCTGCATGGAGGCACCTCGGGGCCCAAGTGCGCCATCGAATGCCGTCGTGGACTCGGGCACCCTACGCACACACAGATGGGCACACGCGGAGTCGGCAGGGGCGAGGCAACGAGCGCATACGCGTGGGCGACGATCGCGTTGTGCTTCATCATCGCGAGCTGCACCTCGGCCCCGGCCCCCTCAGACGCAGGCCCGTGCCCCGACGACCGCAGCGTCTGCAACGGGGTCTGCGTCGACCCGAGGAGCGACCCGCAGCACTGCGGCCACTGCGGCCTGCGATGCGCGCCCGGCGAGGGCTGCGTGAGAGGACAGTGCGTCGACTGTCCTCTGGGCTTCACCGATTGCGACGGCGATCGCACCAACGGCTGCGAGGTCGCGGGAGAGAGCGACCCGCACAACTGCGGTGGATGCGGCCACGCGTGCCCGGCGGGAGTCGCCTGTGTCGGGGGTACGTGCGCGTGTCCTCGGGGGCTCCTCGCGTGCGACGGACGCTGCCTCGACGCGTCGAGCGACACGCAGAACTGCGGCTCGTGCAGCCACGCGTGCCCGAGCGGAGGGACCTGCACCGCAGGCTCGTGCGCCTGTGTCGGGGGTACGTGCGAGTGTCCTCGGGGGCTCCTCCCGTGCGGCGGACGCTGCCTCGACGCGTCGAGCGACACGCAGAACTGCGGCGCGTGCGGCCACGCGTGCCCGAGCGGAGGGACCTGCATCGCAGGCTCGTGCGTCTGTGTCGAGGGTCGCGTCGAATGCGGCGCGCGCTGCGTCGACACGCAGCAAGACGCACAGAACTGCGGCGCGTGCGGCCACGCGTGCCCGAGCGGAGGGACCTGCATCGCAGGCTCGTGCGCCTGTCTCGAGGGTCGCGTCGAGTGCGGCGCGCGCTGCGTCGACACGCAGCAAGACGCGCAGAACTGCGGCGCGTGTGACCGTCCGTGCTACCCCGAGCAGCCGTGCGTCGAGGGGCGCTGCGTGGTCACGTGCCGGGCGGGTACGCCCTGCGACGGCGTCTGCGTCGACCTCGGAACCAGCGTGTCGAACTGCGGCGCGTGCGGGCACCGATGCGGTCTCAGCGAGCGCTGCGAGTCGGGCGTGTGCGTCGGGTGCCCGATGGGCACCACGCGCTGCGGAGGCGGCTGCTACGACGTGACTCGCGACCGCGAGCACTGCGGAGAGTGCGATCGCCGGTGCGCCGCCAGCGAGCAGTGTGAAGACGGCCTTTGCACGACCTGCTCCGGCGGTCGGCTCTGGTGCCGGGGCGACGTCGACGCCTGCGGCGAAGACATCCTCACGAACCGCGCGCGCTGCGGGGCTTGCGGCACGGTCTGCGGCGGCGGCCCTGGCTACACCGTCTCCTGTCGCGCAGGGCGCTGCGCCCACGCGTGCGTCGCGGGGGCCGGGGAGTGCGACGGCGACGACGTGCACCCTTGCGAGACCTCGCTCTCGAGCGACGACGCGCACTGCGGCGCGTGCGGCGCGGCGTGCAGCGCGGACGCGTTCTGTGTCGGCGGACGCTGCGTCGTGCGGCCGATCCGCCCGCGCGCGCCGACGTCGGCGCTCTATGTCACGCGCGCGACGCCGTGGCTCTTCTGGGAGCTCCCTCCCGGCGCCGACGGCGCGCGCGTCGAGGTGTGCGCCACGCGCGCGTGCGACCGCCTCGACGGACGCTGGGATGTGACCGGAAGCCGGTGGCGCGTCCCGACGTCGCTCTCGCCCGGCGTGCATTTCTGGAGGCTCTTCGCGCGCCGCGGCGGGCGCACCGACACGACGCCGGGGCCCGTGTGGGAGCTCGTGGTGCCCGCGGCCGGAGCGTCGACGCCGGGGGCGACGCGCGCGCTCCTCGACGTGAACGGTGACGGCCTCGAAGACCGCGTCACCCCGCGCAACGAGCGCGACGCCAGGGGCGCACCGCGGTGGGCGCTCGACGTGTTCTTCGGGGGCAGCGCGTCGACAGCGCCCGATCAGTCGCTCGTCGGCGACGAGATGGTGGCGTGGGCGAGCGGCTTCGATTGGAGCAACCAGAGCGCGACCGCGACGGACGTCGTCGCCCTGGGCGACATCAACGGCGACGGCTACGGCGACGTGCTGTTGAGAAAGCGCGTGAGCCGCAGCTTTCAGAGCGGCGCGAGCACGGTCTTCAACTCGTTCGACGGGCACGACGTGTTCGTCGGCGGTCCGTCGGGCCTCGCAGCCGCACCGGTCGACAGCGCCAGGATCGGCTCCGTCGATTACCGGTACACCGTGCCTCCGAACGTGACGGCCATGTTCCCCACGGGCGACGCCGACGGCGACGGGTACGGTGACTGGTTCTGGCGTGAGCGAGGTACGCGCGCGTACTGGGACACGGCGATGTTCGGCGGCCGCGCGTCAATCGACGGCGCGAACGACACACACGACTGGAACGAGAGCACGCCGCTCGTCGGCGACTTCGACGCCGACGGAACCGCGGACCTCGCCGCCTGTGAGGAGCGTGCGGCGTTCCCGTTCGAGTCCCTCCGGCCCGTCGCGATCGTGATTCCGGGCGGCCCGGCGCGGCGCGCCTCGACGGTCACCGCCGCGAGCATCTCACTCGGCCCGTGCGGAGGAGTCGCGCGACCAGACGGGTACGCCACGGTGGCCCTCGCAGTGCTCGACGCCGACGACGACGGCTACGACGACCTGCGCGCCACGATCCACCGCGAGCCGGCGGTCACCATGCTCTACCGGGGCGGCCCCGACGGGTTGTCCGAGAGCCGCTGTGAGGTGCTCCCGTAGCTGGTCAGCGCTCTCCGTCGGAGACGACGCCCCTGCGCTGCTGGCCGAAGGGGTGACAGGAAGCCGTTGCCAGCGGCGAGAAATCGGAGGTCTTGCGGAGAGGGCGAGGGCCCTTCTGTTCCATGCGGCGCGATCGAGCGCGATCTACGTGCGGTGAAGTGGGGAGGCAGAGCTGCCCGTCGCCAACGGATGCCACCGCGAGGCACCCCAGGGGCCTCGCGCCGCAAACGGATGCCACCCGGAGCCGTCGTCGCCCCTACAGCCTGATCGGGCGAGGCTCCGCGCGCATCACGGTGGTGCCGTCGCCGAGCTGACCGCGGTCGTTGTTGCCCCAGCACCACGCGCGTCCGTCTTCGGTGCGAGCGCACGAGAAGTCGTCGCCCACCGCGACCGCAGTCGACTTCGGCAAGGCCCCCACGCGCATCGGCGTCGTCGAAAACAGCTCGACGGAGCTCGCGCCGAGCTGTCCGCGATCGTTGGCGCCCCAGCACCACACGGAGCCGTCGCGGGTGAGCGCGCAGGCGTGGCGGGCGCCCGTCGAGAGCGCGAGCACCTGCGACGTGATCGCGACGCGCGCGGGGACGGCCCGGTCGTGCGCGGTTCCATCGCCGAGCTGGCCCGCGTCGTTGGCGCCCCAGCACCACGCCGACGCGTCGCCGCGCAGCGCGCATGAGTAGCGATCGCCGACCGACATCGCGACGACGCGCGAGACCGAGGGGACGCGGAAGATCCCGAACTCCACGAGGCTCGCGCCGAGCTGTCCGCGGTCGTTGTTCCCCCAGCACCCGACGAGGCCGCCGGGGACGACGAGGCAGCCGTGGCCGCGTCCGTCGCGGGTCCAGAGGGCGACCTGCGAGACCGCGACGCCGAGATGAATGATCACGGGCTTGAGCACGAAGGCCGTGGAGAAGTTCGCGCCGTCGGGCGCGCCCCACCCGACGAGGTGCCCGTCGTCGTCCCACGCGAGGGCGAAGCGCTCACCGAACGCGACGCCCGCGAGCGGCGCCACGCCCGGCGTGTCGTGGCGCGACCAGGGGGTCACCCCGTCGTCGTTGCGCGGCGCGAAGAGCCCCCAGTGACCGAACTGCTGCGACTTGTCGAGCACCGCGGTCTGCGTGGGCCCCGCGAAGACGTGCTGCGCGAGCGCGCCGTGCCCCGCCACCTCAGGGAGGAGCTCCGCCGCGCTCGGCGACCGCCCGAGCTGGCCGTGCTCGTTCGAGCCCCAGCAACGCACGTAGCCCTCGGCGGTGCGCACGCACGCGTGCGAGGCCCCCGCGACGAGGTCGAGCACGAAGGGTCTGTCGCGCTCGGGCGTGCGCTCCGTGATCGAAGGCGTGCGCGCCACGACGGCGCCGTTGAGTTCGACCGTCCCTGAGGGCATCGCGATCTCTGGCGCGAGGGGGATCGACCCCACCGACTCCCCCTCGACCGCGCACCCCGCCGCGAGGGCGAAGGCCAGTGCGCAGAGGGAGTGGAGCCCGCGGTCCATCGGCGGAGAATTGTCGCCGATCGACGCGAGAACACGCAAGGAGTCGGTGAGCGTTCGGAGAGGGAAGAGGCGGGAGCGGACGGAGCGCGCGAGGCGCTACGCCATCGCGGCGGGCTGCGCGTAGCCCTGCGAGGGGGCTGCGCTCACGGGGTCCTTCGAGAAGAAGGCGCGGTGGGCGAGGCGGTCCATCATGGGGGCGAAGCGCTCCTTCGCCTTGCCCGCGGCGAGGTCGCGCACGAGCGTGAGGTCCTCGCGCACCTGACCGCGGAACTCCTCATCGCGCACGGCCTCGACGGCCTTCGAGACGAGTCCCGGCGCGGCGGCGGCGACCTTGCGGAGCGCTTCAAACCCACGCTTCGCGGAGCTCACGGCGCGCTCGGCGCGCGTCTGCGTGATGTACGGCGCCACGGCGTAGACCATGTCGGCCGCCGTGCCCGCCTTGATGTGCGGGGGCTTGTAGAGCGGCGACGAGAAGCGCGGGCTCTTCGCGAGGAAGTCCTTCATCTGCGCGTCGGTGATCCCCGTCTCTTCGAGGGCCTTCTGGTACTCGGCCTCGGCCACCTGGCGGGCCTTGAAGAGGTACATCTGCACGCGGGAGTAGAAGTTCGTCGCGCCGTCGCCGCTGGTCTCCACGGCGCAGAAGATCGTCCCCGGGTAGCGCGACGTGATGAGCGTCTGCACGCCGTCAGAGACGCCCGACGAGGGCATGCAGCCGAAGGGCTTCACGCTCAGCGTCATGTGGGCCTTCGACATCACCGTGTTGAGGATCAGCTTGCCGACCTCCATGTGCCCCTCTCCGCCGCGGAGCTCGGTGGAGTAGAACTGATCGGCCACCTCGGCGACGAGGTCCATGTCGGGCAGCGGGTAGTGGAAGAGGCCCGCGGGGTACGCGAAGGCGTTGAACCCGAGGCGCAGCCCCCACTCGGCGAGCTTCATCGTGGCGAGGCGGCGAGAGACGTCGAAGCCCTCCATGCCGTCGAGGCCGCGCGCGTCTTTGTCGGCGACGCGGAGGTCCCTGCGCTCGCGCGTGTCACGGGCGAGCTCCCAGATGTTGTAGAGCAGCCACGCGGTGGTGAGCTGGATGTCGTTCTCGGCCCCTTCGCCCTCGAGGAAGCGCTGGAGGTGATAGTTCCCGTCGCCCTCCGTGGTCATGGCCCAGAACTCTCCGATGATGGAGACCTTGGGCTTGGGGCGCGTGCGGTCGACCTTCACCGTCGAGAGCACCTGCCGCGACTTGTAGAGCGCGACGAAGATGTTCTTCTGCTCGTAGAGGGCCTCGTAGCAGAGGCGCCGGGCCTCTTCGAGCGCGCGGTTGGTGGCGCCCTCCTCGACCTCGTAGGGCCTGATGCGATAGCCGAGCGCGTTGAGCACGTCGCCCGCCACGATGGCCTTGATGAGCGCGATGAAGAACGTGGGCGAGAGGTCGATGCCGACGTCGTCGCCGGTGGCCTGCGAGAGCCCGCCCTGCTGCTGAAAGAGCATCACGCGGAAGCCGTCGAAGCCCGCGTCGCGCAGGGCCTTGCGGTACTCGGTGACGTACATCCCGAAGCGGCAGGGGCCGCACGCGCCCGCGGTGAAGAAGACGTAGTCGCGGATGATCGCCTCGGTCGACAGGCCGTGGATGTCACGGAGGTCGATGAGGTGCTTCACCAGCGTGCCGACGGTGAAGTACGTCGGGTTGCACTGGCCGCGGTTGCCGAACTCCTTGCCGGTCTGGAGGCCCGCGTTGTCGGCGGTGTTGAGGTGCTCGACCTTGTACCCGAGCCCGCGGAACGCGCCCTCGGCGAGGAAGTCCTGCGCCTGGGTGAGTCCGCCGATGAGCAGGGTGACCTTGTCTCGCTCGGCCTTCTTGACCTGCGGGTTGACCATCGTGTCGACCCACTGCTTGCGGCCCTGGCGCATCCCGAGGCGGGCGCGCTCGGCCTCTTCGAAGGCCTTGAGCTCGGCCTCGACGTCGACGAGGTTCGCCGGCTCGGGCGTCGGGTCGGCGTTGAAGACAGGGAGCTTCACGCGCCTCGGTTCACTGTGCGATTGCATCACCATCGGTGGGGTCTCTCCTCGTGCCGCGGGGTCTCAGCCCGCGACGGTTCCGTTCACCGGCACCACGGTGCCATCGGCGGACTTCTTCTTGAGCGCCACGAAGCCCTTGGGCAGCTCGGGCGTTGACCTGATCTCGGGCTTGTAGGCAGCGAGGCGTGTGGCGAGCTCGGCGATCTGCCGCTCGAGCGTCGGGTCGTTCTGCGTGCGCGCGGCGAGCTGATCGCGGCGGAGCTGCATGAGCTCGAGGCGCTTCTCGTCGACGGAGCGCGTGAGCTCGGTCTTCTTGCGCGCCTGGTCGTCGAGCATCTCTTCGTAGAGCTTGAGCGAGTGGGCGTAGGTCTTGACGCGGATCTTGATGGAGCCGCCGGGCTTGTTGGCGTCGATGTCGTGGAGGGCCGCGTAGGGCGTGGCGCTCGACGAGACGATGCCGTCGATGATCCCGTAGGTGGGCGCGTCGTGGCCGCACTTGAAGCTCGACAGGTCGAGGAGCACCACGTTGGGGTGCCGCGCGGCGAACTTGGCGGCCCAGACCTTCTGCGCGCTGTTGGCCGAGTAGTTCTCGGGCCACACGTCGTTGATGTCGAGCGGGTGCTGACCCCGGGCGAACTCCTCGGCGAAGAAGCGCTTGAGGTACTCGTTGTCGCGCGGCAGCGAGCGCACCGAGAGGATGGGATACCCGAGCACCTGGAACTCCTCGGGGATGCCGTGGTTGAGCCCGGGGTCCGAGTGGTAGGGCCTGCCGATGACGAGGATCGCGACGCGGTTCTCGCGCTCGACGGTCTCGAGGATCGCGCGCCCCTTGTCTTGAAGGTCACGTTCGAACTGCTCGAGGGCCTTCACGCCTTCGTGGTGCGCGTGGTCGCTCTCGTCCTGGGTGATGCCGAGGCGCGGTCCCCAGGTGTCGAACATGCGCTTCGCGGTGAGGTTGAGCTCCGAGAAGGTGAGGCCCGGGTCGAGGTACTCGATGCCGCGGGTCTTGAAGAAGTCCATCTCCTTGGTGAAGGCGGCCTTCATCACCTCGGGCACGCCCGACACGATGGGGCACGAGGTCTTGTCCATCACGCCCTCGCCGAACGAGGGCACGTGCGTGAGGATCGGGAAGAAGATGTAGTTGAGCCTCTTCTCGGGCGTGTGATGGTGAAAGAGCAGGTTGTGGATGTGCGCCTGCGCGACCTTCGAGGGGAAGCACGGGTCCACCGAGCCGTACTTGCCGCCCTCGACCCAGAGTTCTTCCGTGGTGTGATCGCTGAAGACGACGTTCTGCTTCGGGATGCCGAGGGCTTCGAAGTAGGTCCGCAGGTACGGCGCCGTGGAGTACATGTTGAGCACGCGGGGCATGCCGATGCGCACGCGGCGGAGGCGCTCGGCCACGGCGGGCCCTGAGCGCGCGAAGGGTCGGGTGACCTCGACCTTCTTGATGCTGAAGATGCCCTTCTTGATCGCCCAGTCCTTGACGGGCGTCCCCTCGGCGGGCATCGGCGCGTGCTTGAAGAAGCTGATGAAGGCCCTGCGCGCCTCGTAGTCGACGATGTTGGGAAACTGCTTCGCGATGGCCTTCCGCTCGGCCACGAGGGCGAGCATGGCGTCTTCGCTCTCGACGGTGCCCTTCTCACACGAGAAGCCCGAGATGTAGCGCGAGGCCGAGCCGTCGGGGCGCTTCGTGTCGATGAAGGTGCGCTTGCAGTTGTTCGGGCAGAAGTGGCAGACGGTGTCTTCGTCGTTCTTCGTGTCGTACTCGATGTCGATGGCGGCATCGATGCCGATGAAGGTGCTCTTGCCCCTGCGCTTGACCACGCGGAGCGTCTCGAAGGCCGCCCCGAGCGCGCCCGCCTCGCCCGTGTGGGGATGCACGAAGACCTCGGCGCCGGGCACGCGCTCCTTGATGTAGTCGACCTGGGCTTTGACCGCCGCGAGGTTGTACTGCGTGCCGCCCTGGAGGACGAAGCGCGTGCCGAGCGAGGCCAGTCGCGGGATCTGCACCACGTACTGCCACACGTTCTTGGGGAGCACCTGCGCGAGGCCCGCGAGGAGCTCCTCTTTCGAGAAGCCCTCCTTCTGGAAGTTGACGCGGTCGGTGTCGAGAAAGACCGCGCAGCCGTAGCTGAACTTCGGCGCGAGCTCGGCCCCGAAGGCCGTGTCTGCGTACTCCGTGACCTTGAGGCCGAACTGATCGGCCATGGCCTGGAGGAGCATCCCGTTGCCCGCCGAGCACGAGTTCGAGAGCCTGAAGTTGGCGATGTCGCCGTTCTTCATGAACAGGACCTTGATGTCCTGTCCGCCGATGTCGCAGATCACGTCGACGTCGCCGAAGAACTTCACGGCGCTCATCATGTGGGCCACGGTCTCGACGATGTTCACGTCGGCGCGGACCGTCTCCTGAAGCACATCGGCGGCGTAGCCCGTGGCGCCGAAGCCCATCACGTCGAGCGTGGCGCCCTGCGAGTAGACGTACTCACGGAGCTGCGCGAGGAGCTCCTTGGTGTCTTGAATGGGGTTGCCCTTCGAGAGCTGGTACGCCTTGCAGACGATTTCACCATCCTCGTCGACGAGCACGGCCTTCGATGAAGTGCTCCCGCCGTCGAGTCCGATGACCGCGCGGAGCGTCGTGCCCGGGGTGATCTCCTTCGGCGTGAACTTCGGGATGGCGTAGAGATCGCGGAAGTCGTCGATCTCGCCGCGGTTCTTCACGAGGGGCGGTCCGGCGCTCTCTCCGAGGCGGGCCTTGCGGCCGTTGGTCATGTACTCGACGAGGCCGTCGAGGCCCTTGTAGAGCCCCACGTCGGCGGCCTCGGCCATGCCGTACACGCAGGCTCCGAAGGCCGCGTAGTACTGGGCGTTCTCGGGGACGAAGACCACCTCTTCGACGGCGCGATCCTGGGGCCAGGCGTAGCCGCGCTCGTTCCACGTCTCGGGGATGCGCTTGCGCCAGCACTCTTGGAGGAACGGGAGGTACGTGTTGGGTCCGCCGAGGAGGAGCACCTTGTGTCGCAGGGTCGACCCGCGCGTCAGCACCGAGAGGTTCTGGAGCACGATCGCGTCGGCGAGCGAGCAGAGGATCTCGGGCGCGGGGATGCCGCTCTTGACCAGGTTGACGATGTCGGTCTCTGCGAAGACGCCGCACTTGGCCGCGACGTGGTGCAGCTTCGAATCGTCGAAGTGGATCTCGCGCACCACGGCGGGATCGAGGCCCACCTTGATCATGCACTTGTCGATCGTGGCGCCGGTGCCCGACGCGCACTTGTCGTTCATCGACGCGTTGGCGGTCTTCTCGCCGCTCTTCTCATCTTCTTTGAAGATGATGATCTTGGCGTCCTGTCCGCCGAGCTCGATCACGGAGCCCACGTCGGGGTGGAGCTTCTCGACGGCGAGGGTGACGGAGTTGACCTCTTGAACGAACTTGCCCCCGAGGCCCGCGCAGAGGGGTGCTGCGCCCGAGCCCGTCATGAAGATCCGCCACTGGCGCTTCGGCGAGTTGGGGAACGACTCCTCGATCTCGCGGAGCATCTCCGCGACCTTCTCGGGCTGCTTGGTCTGGTGCCGCTGGTAGTCGCTCCACAGGATCGAGAGCGTGTCGGGGTCGAGCACCACGGCCTTCACCGTCGTGGAACCGACATCCACGCCGAGAACAACCGGAGACGTGCGGGGATCGAGCATGAGCGAGGGCCTCCCGATGGGGTGACTGACACGTCAGTCAGTGCGAGGGGAGGGGTGTAACAGAACCGGGGAGGCGATGGCAAGGCCGGGGGGCGAAGGATTTGCGCGGCCTGGAGAGTCAGCAGCCGACGGGGCGAGAAGGCGCGGCGGGCGTCAGTAGAGGACGCGCGTTCGGATGCTCGTGGGGAGCGCGGCCATCGCGGTGCTCAGGGAGTCGCTGACCTCGCGCTCGATGTCCATGACGAGGTAGCCGATGTCGGGCTCCGTCGCGAGCACCTGACCGAGGATGTTCGCGCCCACGTCGGACACGATGCGGTTGATGTCACGGAGCACGCCGGGGACGTTGCGGTGCGCGTTCAGCACGCGGTGTGTGCCCGGGATGAGCGCGGGCTCGACCTCGGGGACGTTCACCGAGCCGACGGTGGCGCCGGCGTCGATGTACTTCACGAGGCTCGTCGCGACCTCGCGTCCGATCGACGCCTGCGCCTCGACCGTGGAGCCGCCGATGTGCGGCGTGAGGATCACGTTGGAGAGCCCGCGCAGCTCGCTCTCGAAGCCGTCGGAGTTGGTCTCGGGCTCCTCGGGGAAGACGTCGACCGCGGCGCCCGCGAGGCGTCCGCCCTTGAGCGCCGCCGCGAGCGCGGGGATCTGCACGACGGTGCCGCGGCTCGCGTTGAGGAGGTACGCGCCGCGCTTCATGCGGGCGATCTCTTCGGGCCCCATCATCCGATGCGTCTGCGGCGTCGCGGGGACGTGCAGCGTCACGAAATCGCTGACCGACAGGAGTTCTTGAAGGGTGCCGCAGGGGCGGTTGTTGCCCATCGGGAGCTTCGTCGCGATGTCGTAGAAGACCACGCGCATCCCGAAGGACTCCGCGAGCACGCCGATCTGCGACCCGATGTGCCCGTACCCGACGATGCCCAGCGTCTTGCCGCGCACCTCGAAGCACCCCGCGGAGACCTTGCGCCAGCGGCCCGCGTGCACCTCCTTCAGTCGGTCGCCGAGCTGACGCGCGAGCATCACCACCTCGGCGAGGATCATCTCGGCCACGCTGCGCGTGTTGCTGAAGGGCGCGTTGAAGACCGGCACCCCCGAGAGCTTCGCCGCACGCAGATCGACCTGATTCGTACCGATGCAGAAGCACCCGAGCGTGAGGAGGTTCGGCGCCGCGGCGATCACCCGCGGCGTCACCTGCGTCTTGCTTCGAATGCCGAGCACCTGGACCTCGCGCACCTTCTCGCAGAGCTCGTCTTCGGAGAGCGCGCCCGTGAGCGACTCGACTTCGAAGCCGTTCTCCTCGAGCAGCTCATGCGCCGACGAGTGGATGTTCTCGAGCAGGAGCACCTTCATCCCGGCGCTCGTGTGGGGGTGGGTCGCGGTTGCCATGTGGCGCGCGTTGTGGCGCAGGCGACCTCGCGCCGTCAAGCCGCGCCGCGCGATGAACGCCGCCGCGGGCTCCTCGCAACAGTACGTTCCGCGAGGCGAGACACCGCACCGACGCGACGGGCGCCGCGGTGCGGTCGATCCGCTTCACGTCGCGCTTATCACCGCGCGTCGCCGTCGCGCTGCAACGCCAACACTCACCTCAAGGACACGCCATGAAGACGCATCCCTCGCGGGCGCGCGGGGCCCTGCTCGCCCTCTGCGCGCTCCTCTCGACGCTCTCGACGATCCTCTCGCCCTCGCCCGCGTCGGCCGATCGACACGTCCGCCGCGCGAGCGCCTCACCGAGCCGTCGCGGCGCGGCCCCCGCCGTGCGCCTCTCGCTCGAAGAGCGCCGCACGCTGGCCCTCGAGCGCGTGCTCCGCGGAAACGGCGTGCGCCGCTGCTGGGCGCGTCAGCTCTATCGCGACCCGACGAGCACCGCGCGCAGGCTCACCGTAGGCCTCGCCGTCGACCGCGACGGACGCATCGCGCAGGTTCGCGTGCGCGACACCTCGGCGCCCTCGCTCGCGAGCTGCATCGCGTCGGTGGGCGCGATGGCCACGCCCGTCGGCCCCGGCGATCCCTTCGAAGTCGAAGGGAGCCTCACGTTCGAACGCGGTGAGTAGGTGATTCAGAAGCTCCGGGGCATCGACAACACGCGACGCGCCCGGAGCGAGACGCGGGCTGTTACCGCACGAAGATGAAGCCGAAGAGGGCGCTGTCGCGGTCGCCGTTGTTGCCGCCGCAGGTCGAGACGTTGCCGCACGACACGTCGCCGCCGACGCCGCAGAGGTTGTACTGACCGCCGAAGCCGATGCGCGAGTCGGGCGAGCCGCAGTCGTTCTCCTGGTTGCCGAGGATGCCCAGGCGAACCGCTTGATACGAGCCCACCTGGAGGTTGAAGCCCTCGGCGTTGCAGTAGGGCTGGAGCGAGGACGACGCGGGCAGGCGGAGCCACGCCGCGCGCCCCGCGGAGGTCGATCGCGTGGGTCCCGCGAAGACGTCGCGCAGCGAGGGGAGCGCGGTTGCCGAGACGTTGACCACGATGTAGCGCGGCGCGCCGTCGACCATGCCCAGGCGGAGCTGCGTGAAGGGCAGCGTCGAGAAGCCGCGGAACTTCGCCGCCGTGGTCGACAGGTCCGTCGACGTGTCGTTGAGCACCGAGGTGTCCGCCCAGATCGCCGCCGAGTAGAGGAAGCGCCCGTCGCGTCCGGGGACCTTCATCACCAGCGTCCAGCCGCCGCCGTCGTTGGTCATGTCGCAGTAGGCGTTCCACGTCGCGCCCGCGGCGCCGAGCGTGTAGACGCCCGACGGCGCCGAGCGCGAGATCGCGTTGCAGCTCGCGTACACGCAGGCCCCGCGCGTCTCGCATCCGTTGGCCGGGTTGTAGTCGCAGTCCGAGAAGCCCGCGTCGCAGGTCCCCATCGAGCACGCGCCGCCGCGGCACACGCCCGCGGCGTTGGCGTAGGTGCACGCGCGCCCGCACGTCCCGCAGTGCGCCGCCGTCGACTGCACGTTGGTCTCGCATCCGTTCGCCGCCACGCCGTCGCAGTTGCCGAAGCCCGCGTCGCAGCTCGCGACGGCGCAGGCCCCCGCGGCGCACGTCGGCGTGGCGTTCGTGAGCGAGCACGCGGCGCCGCACGCGCCGCACGCGGTGACGGTGCTGCGCAGGTCGGTCTCGCAGCCGTTGGCCGCCATCCCGTCGCAGTTGCCGAAGCCCGCGTTGCAGGCGATGCCGCATGCCCCCATCGCGCAGGTGGGCGTGGCGTTGGCGCGCGCGGGGCACGCGTTTCCGCACGCGCCGCAGTTCGAAACCGTGGCGGTGAGGTCGGTCTCGCAGCCGTTGCCCACCATCATGTCGCAGTCTCCGCGGCCGCTCATGCAGCCGGCGATGCGGCACACGGAGGCCTCGCAGGTCGCGGTGCCGCCCGAGGCAGTGCACATGCGCGCGCACGCGCCGCAGTTCGAAGCGCTCGTGCGCGTGTCGACCTCGCAGCCGTCGGCCGCGTCGCCGTTGCAGTCTGAGAAGCCCGCCACGCACGACACCACGCAGGCCCCGAGCACGCAGCCGGGGAAGCCGTTGGGGCGCGCGGGGCACTCGTTCATGCAGCGTCCGCAGTGGGTCACGCTCGTGCGGACGTTGGTCTCGCAGCCGTTGGTGGCGTTGCCGTCGCAATCGCCGAAGCCGTCGTCGCAGCGGGCCACGGTGCATCGCCCCGCGACGCACGCAGGCGTCCCGTTGGGCGGATTGCACACGGAGCCGCACGACCCGCAGTTGCCGTTGCTCGTGCGCGTGTCGACCTCGCAGCCGTCGGTCACGTCTCCGTTGCAGTCGGCGAAGCCCGCGTTGCAGGCGAAGGCGCAGCGGCCTCCGTCGCACGACACGGCCGCGTTGGCGCGCGCGGGGCAGGCGTTTCCGCACGCGCCGCAGCTCGTGACGCTGGTGCGGGTGTCGGTCTCGCAGCCGTTGGAGCCGGTCATGTCGCAGTCGGCGAAGGGCGCCGAGCAGGTGCCGACGCCGCAGTTGCCGTTGAGGCAGGCCGACATGGCGTTGGGCACGGCGCAGCGCGTCCCGCAGACGCCGCAGTTGGCGATGTTCGACTGCGTGTCGACGCAGGCGCCCGAGCAGCAGGTCTGGCCCGTCGGGCAGCGCGACTCCGCGGTGCATCCGACGACGCAGGTGTTGCCGACGCAGAGCGTTCCCGGCGCGCAGTCGGCGCTGCCGAGGCACTCGACGCAGGTGTTGCGAGCCGTGTCACAGCGTCCGTGTCGCGCGACGGCGCCGTCGGGGCTCATCACGCCGCCGTCGGTCGCGGTGGCGCATCCCTCGTCCGATCGACAGCCCGACTCGCAGGTGTTCGTCGTCGAGTTGCAGTGCTGCGTCGCGGGGCACGTGTCGGCCGAGGCGACGCACTGCACGCAGTTGCCCGTGGCTGTGTCGCAGACGCCGCGGCCGGGGTCGGCGCGACAGTCCGATGCGCCCATGCAGCGGGGAGGGCCGCTGTCCATCGGGGTGTCCATCGGGGTGTCCATCGGAGCGTCCATCGCGACGTCCATCGCGACGTCTTCGGGCGCGTCGATCCCGATGTCCGAGGGGGTGTCGGTGGTGACGTCAGACGCGTCGGTCTTGGAGCGCGCGTCGGTGCCCGTGTCGGGGTTGCCGGTGAGCACCGACGACCCGCTGCACGCCGCCACCGCGGCGAGCGCGACGGCGAGAGCCAGTGATCTGCTGAAGGACTGCATGCTCGATGGGTAACACGCCGACGCGCCCGCGTGGCAGACGGACGAGCCGCGACGGATCGCCCTCGCCGGTCTACCAGCGCAGCGTCGAGAGCGGTCCCACCGCGAGCGTGAGAAACACGCCGAGCAGCGCGCACGACGCCGCGATTCTCGCCACGAGCGCGCGCTCCACGCGACGGGCGTCCGAGGGTACCAGCGCCAGCGCCGAGAGAGCCTCACCCGCGCGATACGCGCCCCGCTCGTCGCTCGCGCGCCGCACGAGCACCCCGTCGACCGGCGCGCCCCACACCCGAAGCCAGCTCTCCTCCGGCGCCGCGCGCCCTTCGCGCTGCCACCACGCGAGGCGCTCGACGCGCAGCGTGGCGTCGCGACCGATCGCGCGCCATCGCCGGAGCCACCGCGCGCTCCGCGCGAGCGACGCGAGCGCGCTGAGCACCCCCAGCGCGAGCAGCGACACGAGCGCGGGACCGAGCGCCACCGCGACGAGGCCGTGGTAGCCGCCGTGAATGCGCCCCGTCTCGACGTAGGCCGTCGACCTGGCGAGCGAGAGCGCGAAGGCCCACGACGACGCGAGCATCGCGCGATCGACGGAGTCGCGCGTGCCGAGCGGGGCCCCTCTCCGCAGGAGCAGCGCGAGCGGAGCCGAGAGCACGGCGCTCGCGAGTGATGAGAGCGCCCCGATCTCGACGGGGCCCCAGGCGCCGTCGTCGAACGCGCCAGGGCCCAGGCACGCGAGGATCATCCCGTCTGCGCCCGACACGAGCGCGCACGTCAGCGTCGCCGCGACGGGCCCAGGCACGATCGTCGGGAGCGTCGCGCAGCCGATCGCGCACGCGGCCGCCGCGACGATCGCCATCGATTCGCCGCGCGCGCCGTCTCCGCCGAAGAGCGCCCCGAGCGCCGCGAGGAGCGGGACGAACGACGCGATGAATACGGAAAGGATCACCACGACACGAGGCAGGGCACGGCGGATCGCTGCGGTGGTCACCGCGCGATGAGAGCGTGTTCGTCGCCGCGCCGCAATCGCTCAGTGTGCGCCGCGAATTGCGGGACTTTCACGAGCTACGCGGTTGCCGTCGCGCGCGCTCGCGTAGAAGACTCGACGGCGTGACGAGCGACGCCACGAGCGGCATCGACCTCATCGACTTCTTCGGTCGCATGCGAGCCCACCACTTCGCGTGCGTGTCGGCCGTCGGATCGCTGGCGATCGTATCGGTGTTCTCCGTGCTGTTTCACGGCGAGGTGCTCCCTGACTACCTCTTCACGGGCGCGGTCACGGCGGTCCTGTTGACCGTCCCCGTGGTGAGCGCGCTCCTCGGGCGTCAGCGCCGGCTGGAGCGAGAGATCGCGCAGCGCGAGCGGGCCGAGCGAGAGAAGGCCGCCCTCATCGAGAGGCTCCAGCACACGCTGGAGCTCGAGCGCGAGCTCGCGGCGATGAAGCTCCGCGACGAGAAGCTCCGCACGCTGCGCCTCACGATGTCGAAGGTGCAGCACCACATCAACAACCTCGGCAACAACCTCCAGCTCGTCGAGGTCGAGTACGAGGACCGCGCGTCGCTCTCGCCCGCCACGCTCGTGGCGCTGCGCGAGGCCGTGCACGACACCGCGCAGGAGATGAGCGAGCTCGCGTCCGTCGAAGATCCCTTCGACGAGGAGTCGTTTCGCATCAAGCCGTGAGGGCGACGCGACCGTTCGCGACGTCGAGGACGCATCCCCGACGTTGGCGCGAGAGGTCTTCTGTGGGGCTGTGTTTGAAGGGTGAGCGGGGAGGCGCTCGGACCGCTCAGAGGCGGGTGAGGTCGACGCCGTACTGCGCGGCGTAGGCGCTGATGCCGACGCGGTCGATCGTGCGGAGGTCACGCGTCGAGAGCGTGATGCGCACGAAGCGGCCGAGCTCGGGGACGAAGAGGCGGCGCTCCTGGAGGTTCGGGAACTGCCAGCGCTTCGTCTTGATGTTGGAGTGCGAAACCTTGTTCGCGATCTTGCGGCGTACGCCGGTCAGGTCACTGGTGGCCATGGTGGTGTCTCCTCAGTTCTTCTTGGGGTTGGGGAGCTTGCCTTCCTTGTGGACCTGGTGGGAACGGCACCACTCGCAGTACTTGCGGAACTCCAGCTTCTCGGTGGTCGTCCGCTTGTTCTTGTTCGTGTAGTAGTTGTTCCGCTGGCAGTTCGAGCAGAACAGCCGGATCATGTCTCGCATGGCAGCGCCTCGGTTACGTAGGACCCACTCCCCGATAGGGGGGGCGTCAGGGGGCGCCAAAGATACACGAACTGTATAGCAGTCAAGGCTTTTCGCCCGCCAAAGCTCGAACTCCGCGAGTTCTCAAGGGAAGAGAAGCGGTAGATGCGCCCGCGAGCGATACGGTACGTTCGCCCGCACCGACGCTCATGCCCAACGCCGCGCAGCCGCCTCAGCTCTCGCTCCCCAACGTCGACACGACCCCTTCGGCCAGCACGATCGCGTCGCTCCCCCGCGAGCGCCGCGTGTACGTGAACCGAAGCCTCCGCATGGAGAACGTCGAGTGGGTCGGCTTCGACATGGACTACACCCTGGCGATCTATCGCCAGGCCGAGATCGACCGGCTGAGCATCGAGGCCACGGTGAAAAAACTCGTCGACCGGGGCTACTCCCCCGCGCTCGCCGAGTCGACCTACGACACGCACTACCCCATCCGCGGGCTGCTCATCGACAAGCGCCACGGTCACATCCTCAAGATGGACCGCTACAAGTTCGTGAGCCGCGCGTACCACGGCCTCCGCGAGCTCTCGCGCGACGATCGCCACGAGCTCTATCACGCGCGAAAGATCCGCGTGGGCCCGCCGCGGTACCATTACATCGACACGCTCTACGCGCTCCCCGAGGCGGCGCTCTACGCGGGCGCCGTCGACCTGCTCGAGCGCTACGGGCACAACGTCGACTACCACGAGCTCTTCGACGACATCCGTCAGTGCATCGACGAGGCGCACCGCGACGGGTCCATCGTGGATGTGATCGCCAACGACCTCCCGCGCTTCGTCGAGCGCGACCCCGGGCTCGCGGTGACGCTCCATCGGCTCCGCTCCGCGGGCAAGAAGCTGTTCATTCTCACGAACTCGCGGTGGGCCTACACCGACAAGATGATGACCTACCTCCTCGGCGGTCAGCTCCCCGAGTACGGGTCGTGGCGGAACTACTTCGACGTGGTCTCCGTGGCGGCGACCAAGCCCCTGTTCTTCACGGACCGCAGGCCCTTCATGGAGCGCGTCTTCGAGAGCGGCGCGGAGACCGTGCGACCGGCGTATTCGCTCGAGCGCGGAAGGGTCTACGAGGGCGGCAACCTCCGCGACTTCGAGCGCATGATCAACGCGCAGGCCGACCGCATCCTCTACGTGGGCGACCACATCTACGGCGACATCCTTCGGAGCAAGAAGGACTCGGCGTGGCGCACCGCGATGATCGTGCAGGAGATGGAGGCCGAGTTCGAAGCGCTCGATCGCACGCGCGACGCGATGTCAGAGCTCGACGTGCACGCGCGGCAGCGGGAGCGCCTCGACGACGAGATCCGCTACCACCAGCTCCTCTATCGGGCGACGGCGCGGCGCAAGGGCGAGGACGACCCCGAGTCGATCACGCTGCGGCGCGCGATCGATCGGCTCAAGGCCACGGTGCGCGAGCTCGACGCCTCGACGCGCGCGACGCAGAAGAGCGCCGACGTGGCCTTTCACCCGTACTGGGGGTCGCTCTTCAAGCAGGGCGTGGAGCTCAGCTCCTTCGGCGATCAGGTGGAGGAGTACGCGTGCCTCTACACCTCGCGCGTGTCGAACTTCGGCAACTACGCGCCGGCCCATTTCTTCCGCTCGCCGCGCGATCTGATGCCGCACGAGCTCTGAGCGCTACGAGAGCTCGGCGACGCGGCACCGCGCGAGCGCCGCGGTGAGGATGCTCCCGTCGAGCGAGGGCAGCCGATCGAAGCGGAGGCCCATCCCCGAAGGGAGCCCCCTGGGTGAGCGGACCACCATCGCGTCGGTGGTGATCTTGTGCCACGTGCCGGGCACGGTGAACGACACGGTGATGCGCTCCCCCGGGCCGAGCAGGAGGTCCGCCGCGAGGAACATCCCCGAGGCCGACAGGTCGGTGCAGGCGACCTCGACGGGGCAGTAGAAGTGGTTGCTGAACACCGCCGCGGGGAGGGTCACGCGGCTCCGAGGGCTGCCGCGTACGCCCCGCGCAACTACGCTCGTCGTTTCCATGTACGCATCGTAGGGGGAGGCGCGGACGGGGCGCCAATGATCGACAGAGCGCCCCCTCGGAGCGCCTCCGCGCGTTGGAGCTCTCGCCTCGCGAGAGACAGTCTTCGACACTTCTGTCGCGACGCCCCGCGGCGGCCTCGCGTACGCTCTCTCCGCCGCTCCGCACCGCGGCGACGCAGCCCGAAAGTGCCCACACCATGAACCGCGTGATCTTCGGCCTCCGCGCGCAGATCGTGGTCGCGCTCCTCGTCGTGCTCTCGCTCGCCGCGACGCTCGCGATGGCGGCGATCCAGCCCCTCACGGCCGCGTCGGGGAGGCTCACCCGCCGTCGCCTCGGCCTCACCCTCGCGCGCTCCGTGGCGGGCGAAGTTGCGCTCACGCCGTCGCCCGAGGCCGTGCGCGCGCTGCTCCAGCAGTCGGTGGGCGACGTGGGGCTCAGCGGCGCGGCCCTCTACGACCTCAACCGTCGCACCATCGTCCGCGCGGGGCTCCTCACGCTTCCCTCGTCGCTGCACCCGCCGCGGCTCATGGACGACGCGCGCGAGTCGGGCGAGGTGCTCGGGGTGCTGGTGTTCCTCCCGGGCCGCGGGGTCTTCGTGGCCGAGACGTCGCTGTCTCCCACGGCCGCCGAGCGCGCGGTGCCGATGCTCATCCTGCTCTACACGGCCTCGGCGGGCGTGCTCGCGCTCATCGTCGTGTACCTCCTCCTCACGCGCTGGATCGTGCGGCCCGTGGTGTCGCTCACGCTCGCCGCCGAGCGCGTGGCCGCGGGTCGCCGCGACGTGATGGCCGAGGCGCAGGGCGCCGCCGAGGTGGTGCGCGCCGCCGACGCGTTCAACCGCATGACCGAGCAGCTCCGCGCCCGCGAAGAGGAGCTCTCCGATCGCGTCGAGGAGCTCGAACGCGCCCACAAAGACCTCAAGCGCGCGCAGGAGCAGGTCGTTCGCGGCGAGCGCCTCGCCACCGTGGGGCGCCTCTCCGCGGGCATCGCGCACGAGGTCGGCAACCCCCTCGCGGCCATCGTGGGCCTCGCCGACGTGATGGCCGACGGCGGCCTCGACGAGGCCGAGGTGAAGGAGTTCTCGGGCCGCATCGGGCGCGAGGCGCAGCGCATCCATCGCACGGTGCGCGAGCTGCTCGACTACGCGCGCGCGGCCCCGACGCCCGCGGGCTCGACGGACCCGGGCGAGCACCACGCGGGCGAGCTCGCCGAGGCCGCCGATCAGGTGGCGCGGCTGCTCACGCCGCAGAAGGCCATGCGCGACGTGCGATTCGAAACCGACGTCGAAGACAGGCTCCCCGCGGTGGCGGTCTCGACCGACCGACTGGTGCAGGTGGTGCTGAACCTCGCGCTCAACGCGGCCGACGCGATTCACATGGCGAAGCTCGCGCCGGGCACGGTCACCCTGCGCGCGCGACACGCTCGCGACCGCGTGGTGATCGAGGTCGAAGACACGGGGCCTGGAATCCCCGAAGAGTCTCGCCAGAAGGTGTTCGAGCCCTTCTTCACCACCAAGCCCGCGGGCGAAGGGACGGGCCTCGGCCTCGCCACGAGCGCCGCCATCGTCGAGCAGGCCGGCGGCACCCTCACCGCGCAGTCTCGCCGCGACGGAAAGCGCGGCGCGCGCATGGTGATCGAGCTCCCCGTGACGGGCGGTCGCCTCACGCGCGAGTCGGTGGTGCCTTGAACTCGGAGCGCGCGACGCCCGAGCGCGCTACGTTGCCCACGATGCGCGACGGTTCCACGCGGGCGGCGGTCGTTCCACTGGTGCTCCTGACGGCGCTCGCGACGTCGGCGATCACGGCGACGCTCACGGCGAAGGCCCCGACGCCGACGACGGCGACCACGACGCTGCGCCCGACGCCCGACGTGCTGCGCGCCGTGCGAGACCTCGCGCGCCTCGAGGCGGTGTCGTTCCACATGGAGCGCGTGATCGACCTGCGAGAGACGCAGTCTCGGATGTTCGGTCTCATCGAGGCCGAAGACGCGATCCTGCTGGTGGCCTCGGCCGACGTGACCGCGGGCGTCGACCTCTCAGCCCTGCGCGACGGAGACGTCACCGTCGATCACACTCACTCTCACGCGACGCTCACGCTGCCGCGCGCGACGGTGCTCTCGACGCGCCTCGACGCGGGGCACACCTTCGTCCACAGCCGCACGACGGACCTCCTCGCGCGCCGTCAGGAGCAGCTCGAGTCCCGCGCGCGCGCCGAAGCAGAGCGCTCGCTCGAAGCGGCCGCGGTCGAAGCGGGGATCCTCCGCAGGGCCGAGGCGAACGCGTCGGCGACGCTCTCGGGCCTCGTGAGGGCGCTCGGCGTACGCGAGGTCGAGGTGCGCTGGCGGTGACCTCAGCCCGGCGCGGAGTCCTTCGGGAGCCCGCGCAGCGCCTCCGCGATCGCGGCCGAGAGCGCCGCGGGAGAGCGGCTCACGCCGAGCGTCGAGAGCGCGCGGTCGAGGGCGTCTCGCATGTCCTTCGCGGAGGCGAAGCGGTCGTCGGCGTGGCGAGCGAGCGCCGCGCGCACCACGAGGTCGAGCTCCGACGGATAGCCCGCGACGTCGCGCGCGGGTGACGGCGTGGGCCCGTCGACCACGGCGGCCATCACGCGCATCGCGGAGCCCTCGTAGAGCCGCGCGCCCGCGGTGAGCTCGTAGAGGATCACCCCCGCGGCCCAGAGGTCGCTGCGCGCGTCGGCCTCGCGCTCGCCGGTGATGACCTCGGGCGCCATGTAGCCGCGCGTGCCCTTCATGCGTCCGCGGTCGGGGTCGGGGCGCCACGCGCTCGTCGCGATGCCGAAATCGACGAGCGTGACCGTGCCCTCTCGCGCCGCGATGAGGTTCGCGGGACACACGTCGCGGTGCACGATCGAGAGCGGCCTGCCCTCGGCGTCGACGCGCGTGTGCACGTGATCGAGCGCGGAGAGGAGCTGCGCCACCACCTCGCACGAGGCCGCGAGCGGCATCGGCGCGCGCATCGCGGGGGTGAGCTCCGAGAGCGCCACGCCGGGCGCGCAGACCTGCACGAACTCCCACGTCTCAGCGACCCGCGCGGGGCCTTCGAGGACGCTCGCGACGCCCGGGTGCGACAGCGCCGAGAGCACCCGCGCCTCGTGACGGAACATCTCGACGCACGACTCCTCGCTCGCGAGGTGACGGTGCAGGCGCTTGATCACCGCGAAGCCGCCGCCCTCGTCGCGCGCGAGCAGCGCCTCGCTGAGCGCGCCCACGCCGAGGCTCCGAACGATCGTGTACCGCGGCGATGACATGGCCCGTGGAGTCACTATATCCTCCCGAGGCCCTCGTGCGGAGCGTGTTGCGCCACTCAACGCGCGCGCTCCCTTTGCCTCATCTCCTCCCGTCAAACCGTCGAGGCCACGTGCGAACGCCTTCCCTCCTTGCGCTGCTTCTCGCCGCGAGCTGTGGCTCCTCCACCATCACGCCTTCATCCCCCGCGGACAGCGGCGTCGACCAGGTCACGCCCGATGTGATCGTCACGCCCGACGTGGTCGTCGCGCCCGACGTGGTCGTCACGCCCGACGTGATCGTCACGCCCGACGTGGTCGTCACGCCCGACGTGCCGACGCCCACCGGGATGCTGCCCGTCGGCGCCGCGTGCGAGCGCGACGCGCAGTGCGCCTCGGGCCTCTGCGCGAACAGCCCGGGCCTGGCGAGGGAGTGCGTGCAGGGCTGCGCGCGCAACGAGGACTGCTTTCCGCTCGGGGTGACGTTCAACTGCGCGCTCGACCGCTCGGGCGGAGGGCGTTGGGTCTGCGCCTCGGTGCAGCGCGCGGGCGAAGACCCCGGCAACGCGTGCATGGTCGACGCCGACTGCTTCTCGAACGTGTGCCTCGAAGGCCGCTGCCACAACGCCTGCGCCTCCGACGCCGACTGCACCGCGGGCTGGCGCTGCACGCCCTTCTCGCTCACGGGCGGACGCAGCCGCTACTGCGGTCACGCGCCCATTACGGGGGTCACCGTCGAGTCGTACACGCTCTTCGACGACACCAACCCCGTCGATCGCAGCATCGACCCGTCGCGGCTCATCACGGCGCCCGACACGGTCTCGATCATGTGGAGCACGCGCGACATGGAGGCGTCGAACCTCTACGCCGCGATCACGCGCGTCGAGGCCCCCGACGCGACGGTGCCCGTCGACCTGCGCACGTGGTCGGTGGTGCGAGACCAGCCGATCCGCACGATGCCCGCGCGCTTTCAGTTCAACACCGCGATGCTCCCGTCGCGCGACATGCAGCGGGTGCTGCCCGGCGCGTACACGTCGATGCACGCGCTCCTCAACGACCGCACGAGCGGCGTCGACACGCGACGGATGCGCGCGATGGTGCAGGTCAAGCGCGCGCCCGGCGGCGTGATCCGCGGGGGCACGGTGCTCCTCCGCGTGTGGTTCATCGGGACGCGCGGGATCTCCGCGGCGACGGCGCCGACGAACGCGCGCTTCCTCGCGGCCGTCACCGAGATGCGGCGGATCTACGCGACGGCGGGGGTCAACCTCACGCTCCTCGGGTACCTCGACGCCGACGCCGCCACCGCCACGCGCTACTCGGTCATCGACAGCACCCAGGAGCTGCGCGAGCTCTTCGCCTCCACGGGCAGCAACCCCGACCCCGTGCTCAACCTCATGTTCGTGCGCGGCATCTCGTCGAGCGCGGGCCTCGAGAACGCCGTCGGCGTCGCGGGCACCATCGGCGGCCCCGCGGGCGTCAACGGCACCTTCGCCTCGGGCGTCGTCATCGGGTGGGAGACCACCATGGGCGGCAGGACCGACATCCTCCCGCAGGTGATGGCCCACGAGTGCGGCCACTACCTCGGGCTGTGGCACCCCGTCGAACAGCTCGCCGGGTGCACCGCCGCGACGCAGTCGATGTGCTCTCCCTTCGGCGGCGTCGACGCGATCACGGACACGCCCACGGGCGCCACGGCCACATCAAACCTCATGTACTGGCAGGCGCAGGGCGGCTCGGCGCTCACCGCGGGTCAGGCCGGCGTGATGCGCGGCCACATGCTGGTGCGATGATGGGACTCCTCGACGGCAAGGTCGCGATCATCACGGGCGCGGGCGGCGGCATCGGGCGCGCCGAGGCGCTGCTCTTCGCGCGTGAGGGTGCGCGCGTCGTGGTCAACGATGTCGGCGCTTCACGCGACGGCGCGGGCGCTTCGAATGAGCCCGCGGACCGCGTGGTCGACGAGATCCGCGCGGCGGGCGGAGAGGCCGTCGCGAGCCATGACACGGTGGCGACGGCGGAGGGCGCGCGCGCGATCGTGGCCTGCGCGGTGACGACCTTCGGCGGCGTCGACGTGGTGGTCAACAACGCGGGAGCGCTGCGAGACAAGAGCTTCCTCAAGACCGCGGACGACGACTTCGAGGCGCTGATGGCGGTGATCGCGCGGGGGACCTTTCACGTCTCGCAGGCGGCCGCGCGGCGGATGGTCGATCAGCGCCGCGGCGGACGCGTCGTGAACACCACGGCGACGGCGGGGCTCGTGGGCAACCTCGGGCAGTCGGCCTACTCCGCGGCCTGCGCGGCGGTGTACGGGCTCACGCGCTCCCTCGCGATCGAGATGAAGAAGCACGCGATCACGGTCAACGCGCTCGCCCCCGTGGCGCGCACGCGCATGACCGACGACCTGCCGATGTTCACCTCGATCGGAGACGACACGCTCGGCCCCGCGTTCGTCGCGCCCGCCGCGCTCTTTCTGGCCTCGTCGCTCTGCGGCGACCTCACGGGCGAGGTGCTCGCCGTCGCGGGAAACAAGCTCTCGACGTGGAGGATGGCCGAGAGCCGCGGCGTCGTGGGCGACGATCCGCGGACCCCGTGGACGGCCGAAGACATCCGCGCGAAGTGGTTCGCGCTGAGTCGTTCGGTGGGTTGAGAATGTGGTGTGAGAGGTGAAGCGAACGAGCGGAGGAACTGAGGATCAGAGATCGATGATGGTGACCCCACGGTCGTCGTCATCACGCTTTGGAGACTGGCTCGGCGGCGGGATGTGAATGGGGAGCGGGAGCTCCACCTGGGGCTGCTCATAACGCCGTCGCTGCTCGTTCTCGCGGCGACGGATCTCCTCGATGATGTACGGAGGGAGCATCGGCAGCACCTCCAGGCGGTGGTTTGTGGGACCGGGCGGAGTTCGATCGGAATATAGCAACGCAGGTGCCACGGGCAAGAGTCCAGCGCGGCCCTCGACGACTCTCTTTCGTCGCGCGAGGACCTTCGCCCTTCTGCAACCTTCTACGGCCGATCGGGGAACGACCTTGAAGGCGCTTCGCGCTTCGGCCTTCGCGCGCTATCGGATCGCGCTCTTCGGGCTCCTCGTCGCGCTCGCGCTCCCTCGCCCGGCTGCGGCCCAGACCGACTACGACCCGCGGAGCATGGAGTGGAACGGCACCTCCGAGCTCCTGCGCATCGCGACCGAGGCCGACATCGATGTCAGGCCGGTGCGCACGCTCGACTGGGACGCCCTCCGCCCCGGCGAGGCCGTGCTGGTGCTCTATCCCAAGCATCCCCTCGGCGTGGTCGACCTCTCGGCCTTCCTCGACGACGGCGGCCGCGTCGCGTGGTTCGACGACTTCGGCGCGTCGGAGCAGTTCTTCGACTGGTTCCAGTTTCGCCGCGAGACGCGCGTTCGGGCGACGCCGCGGACGCCCGAGCTGCCCGAGCTCCTGCTCGCCCGTCCCCGCTCGGCCCACATGCTCACCGACGGCGTCGACGTGCTCGTGACCAACATCCCCGTCGCGCTCACGCACCCGCGGCTCTCGCCCGTGTTCGACTTTCCCCCTGACGGACAGGGCTTCGTGCTCGTGGGCCAGATCGGCCGGGGCAAGCTCGTCGTGGGCGGCGACCCCTCGCTCATGCTCAACACCATGATGCGCTTCGCGGGCAACCGGGCCTTCGCGAAGAACCTCCTGACCTTCCTCGACGGCGGCAACCGCGGGCCCGTGTACCTCGTTTGGGGCGACGCGCAGCCCCGCGGCACCTACCGCGGACGCAACCGCCCGCGCACGCCCATCCGCGGCGCCGTGAACACCCTCAACGACTCGCTCACGGCGCTCTCTCACGCCCTCTCCGCACCCCTTGTTTTGAGACCTTTCGCGATGCTCCTCTGCCTCGGCGCGGCCTGCGTGATGGCGGCCCTCACCTGGGGCCGAAAGCCGAGCGAGCGCTACGGTCCTCGCGGCCCCGTGGGCACCGCCGCGGGCATCGCCGAGCGCGTGTCGCTCTACACCGCGGAGCGCGTGAACCTGCTCATCCCAGCGCTGCGCGCGCGACGGTACTTCGAACAGTCGCTCCTGCGATCGCTCGGGGCGCGCGCGTCGACCGACGTGCGGGCCGCTGTCGACCGGGCCTCCGATCGACTTGATGCGACGCGAAAGGCCGAGGTCCGCGCGGTGCTCTCAGAGCTCGATGCGATCGCGAGCGCAGCGGAAGACGCCGCGCCGCCGAGGGTCACGCCCGCGCGCTTTCTGTCGCTCTGGCGGAGGATTGATGCGATCCTCCGCGCCGTCTCAAGCTGAAGAGGTCGTCTTTTCGATGGTGCAAGCGCACAACCCCGGCGGCGCGGAGGATCGCGCCGTTCTCGCACAGCGCGCGCAGGCCCTCTCGCGCGCCGTCCTCGACGAGGTGGGGCGGTCGTTCGTCGGCCACGCGGAGATCCCCGAGCTCATCCTCACGGCGCTCCTCGCGCGCGGGCATTGCCTCCTCGAAGGCGTCCCCGGCGTCGCGAAGACCACGCTCATCAAGGCCGTCGCGGGGGCCATCGGCGGGTCGTTCAAGCGCATCCAGTTCACGCCCGACCTCCTCCCGAGCGACATCACGGGCACCTACGTGCTCTCGCAGCGCGACGGCGCGTTCACCCTGCGCCACGGGCCGATCTTCTCGCACGTCGTCCTCGGCGACGAGATCAACCGCGCGCCCGCCAAGACCCAGAGCGCCCTGCTCGAAGCCATGCAGGAGCACCAGGTCACCATCGACGGCGAGACGCACCGCCTCGCGGCGCCCTTCTTCGTGCTCGCCACGCAGAACCCCATCGAGCAGGAGGGCACCTATCCCCTCCCCGAGGCGCAGGTCGACCGCTTCCTCATGCGCATCGTGGTGCCGTACCCGAGCGCCGAAGACGAGATCCGCATCCTGCGCACCTACGCCGCGAAGCCCCCGGAGCCGCGCGCCGTGTGCTCGCTCGAGAACATCCTCTGGCTCCAGCAGATCGCGGGCGACGTGCACGTCGACGACGAGGTCTACGCCTACGCCGTCGCGCTCGCGCAGTACACCCGCTCGCACCCGCGCATCGCGCTCGGGGCCTCTCCGCGCGCCTCGCTCGGCCTCGTGCTCGCGGCGCGCGCCGCCGCGGTGATCGCGGGGCGGACGTTCGTGACCCCCGACGACCTCAAGCGCGTCGCGCCCCACGTGCTCGCGCACCGGCTCATCGTGACCGCCGAGGCCGAGAGCGAAGGGACCTCGCGCGAAGCCCTGCTCGAAGAGGCCCTCGCGAGGGTTCCGTACCGCCGCGCCGACGCGAGGCCCGACCTGCACACGCACGGCGCCGTGACCTCGCTCGCCGAGGGCTCGCGGTAAGAGGAACCACCCGTTGCCCTCGCTGAGCTACGCCGGACGAATGGCCTTCATCGGCGCCGTCGGGCTCTCGCTCGGGGGGCTCCTCGGAGGCGTCGCGCCCGTGGCGCTCGCGGGCAGCGCGGCCCTCACGGGGATCGCGTTCGCGTGGGTGCTCACCGTCCCTCTGCCGCGACGTATGCGCCGCGAGCGGCTGGAGTTCACCTGGTGGATGCCGCTGCCTCCGGGCGGAGTTCGTCGGCCCGATGAGCCCGTCACGCTCCGCGTCGCGCTGCGCAATCCCACCGACGAAGAGCTCGTGCTCGGCACCGCGCGCCTCGCGCTCTCTCCGGGTCTTCGTCACACGCGATGGAAGGGCGGACGCGTCGCGGTCGCGCCTCGCTCTATCGCTACGTTCGATCTCATCGTGCGGCCCGCGCACGCGGGCAGGCACGTGCTCCACGGCGCGTGGATGACCCTCTCGGGGCCCCTCGGGATCGCGTGGGCACCGCTGTACTTTCCGAACCCGCTGGTGATGGAGGTGCAGCCTCGCGCGTACGGCGGATCGGCGCACGCGCGCGCTCGTCCGACGCCCGAGAAGGCCCCAGCGCTTCGCTCTGGCAGAGCCGAACGCCGCGCGGGAGAGGGCCCCGAGATCCGCGAGCTCAGGGACTATCAGCACGGCGACCCCATGCGCCGCATCGCGTGGGCCGCGAGCGCGCGGCGCGCGAAGCTCCTCGTGCGCGAGACCGAAGACGAGTCGCAGACCACGCGCGTGCTCATCGTCGACGCCTCGGCCACGATGCGCGGCGACGACCGCGGCGCTTCGAAGATCGACTACGCCATCGAGCTCGCGGCCCAGTGCGCGCGCCTCGCGGCCTCGTCGGGTGACCGCCTCGGCTTCGTGGCCTTCGACCGCCGCGTGGTGGCGCGCGTCGACCCCGGCGACGGACCGGCCCACATGCGACAGGTCGTGGCCGCCGCCGTCGAGCTGCGCGCGCTCGTCGACGAGGACCTCACCGACGTCGACGAGGATCAGCTCCTCGAGACCGTCGCCCGGTATTTTCGCGAGCAGGAGGGCGTCGACGTCTTTCGTGACGCGAGCGCCGCCGACGGGCGACACAAGCTCGCGCGCATGGTCGCGAAGGCCATCGAGCACGACCCCTCGGCGCGCATCCCGGTGCTCGCGAAGGACCCGCTGCACCGCCTGTGGCGATCGTTCTGTCGCGCGAGGGCGATTCCGCTGCCGCTCAAGCACGACCCCGATGGGGCCGCGAAGGCTGCGGGACTCGCGCTCGCGATCAGGGCCGCGATCGAGCGCTCCCGCGAGGCGCGCACGCTGCTGGTCGTGAGCGACCTCGACGCGATCGGCGACTTCGCGCCCGTGAAGCAGAGCCTCGGCCTCGCGAAGCAGAAGCACCACAGGGTCACCTTCGTGGCGCCCGCGGGCCCCGATTTCGCGGGGAAGGCGCCCGCGCAGCCCGCGCCCGACGAGCGCGAGCGGCGCGACGCCGTGGTGAGCCTCTTCACCGGCGAGGAGCGCCTGCGGATCGACGAGATGCGCCAGAAGCTCGCGTCCGTCGGCGTCGGGCTCTACACGGCCTCGCCGCGAGACCCCGCGGCCCGCTGGATCCGCCGCGCCGCAGCGCCGCGCGCACGCTGAGAACCACCCCATGACCGACACACCCGACGACGGATTCGAAGACCCGCGGAGGTTCCTCTCGCGCCACGGGCTGCGCCCCAAGGACAGCTTCGGTCAGTGCTTTCTCATCGCGCCGCCCATCGCGCGCGCCATCGTCGACGCCGTCGATCCGCGCGCGGACGAGACCGTGATCGAGGTGGGCACCGGGCCCGGCACGCTCGCGAAGATGATCGCGCCGCGCGCGCGACGGGTCATCGCCATCGAGCGCGACCGAGACCTCGTGCGCGCGCTCTCGCAGGAGCAGCTCCCGCCCAACATCGAGATCGTCGAGGCCGACGCGGCGACGTGGGACTACAACTCCGTCGAGGGCCCGCGCGCCATCGTGGGGAACCTCCCGTATCAGATCACCGGGCGACTTCTGCGGGTGATCCAGGCGCCGCCGATCCGCTGGAGGGTCGCGGTGGTGATGGTGCAGCTCGAGGTCGCGAAGCGGCTCGTGGCCTCGCCCAATGATGACGATTGGGGCGCGCTCTCGGTCTTCGCGCAGGCCGGGTGCGACGTCACGAAGGTCTGCGCCGCGTCGCCGGGGTGCTTCCACCCCGCGCCGCGCGTTCACTCGATGGTGGTCAAGCTCACGCCGAGGGCGACGCCCCGCGCCGTCGAGACGAAGACCTTTCAAGACCTCGTGCACGCGCTCTTCGCGGCGCGTCGAAAGACCTTGAAAAATGGGCTCTCGGGGCTCATCCCGAGGGAGCGCGCGGCGGCGGTCTGTGAGGTCGCGAAGGTCGATCCGGGGGCGCGCCCCGAGACCCTCAAGGTCGAGGAGCTCGGCGCGCTCGCGGCGGCGATCGACGAGGAGCGCCGCGCGCGCTGAGACGGTGCGTTGAGACGGTGCGCTACTCGTTGTTGTCGCCCGGCGGAGGCGGAGGATGCGACGGGCGAGTATCGTCAGACGAGCGGATCGTGAGCACGGGGACGGGCGAGCGGCGGACGATGTCCTCCGCGACGCTGCCGATGAGCAGGTGGCGGAGGCCCTTGCGGCCGTTGGTGCCCATCACGATCATGTCGGCGCCGAGGGACTTCGCGTGTTCGAGGAGCACCTCGCGCACGTCGCCGACCTCGATCACGCCGCGGGCCTTGACGTGCACGAGGTCGAGCTCCGCGAGGAGGGCGTTGAGCCGACGGTCGGCGGCCTCGCGGACGTACTCCATGATGGGCATCGGAGGGCCCTCGGGGTCGAGGCGCACGAGGGTTTGCGGCGGGAGGTTCAGCGGGGCCTCGATCGCGTGGACCAGCACGATCTCGGAGCCGAAGCGTTCGGCGAGCGCCGCAGCGTATTTGAGACCGCGCCGCGAACACTCGGAGAAGTCCATCGGCACCACGATTCGTTGGATCTGGATCATCAGCTCATCGGCTCCTTCTCGGGCATTGTCGAGCGAAGTCCGCTCCAGTGGAAGCCCCTCTTGGTTTCACGGCGGGTTGTACCAGAGAATGCGCCGCAGCCGTGAGCTTCGATCGACCGTGGGCGCTCCTGGCGCTCGTCCCTGCGCTCGCGGTCTTCGCGCTCGGGCTACGGGCGCTCACGCGCTCGCGGACGGCGCCGCGGGGGCTCCGGCTGCGCCTCGTGCTCGCGCTGGAGCTCGCGCTCCTCGCGGTGTTCGCGGTGATCGCCGCGGGGCCTCGCGCGGTGCGGGTTTCGAAGCGCCTCGCGGTGGTGATCCTCGTCGACCGCAGCCGCTCGACCGATCACGTCGTCGACCTCGACCGGCGGCTCCGCGCGCTCCTCGATGAGGCGCCTCGGGGGATGGGCCGCGACGACGTGCTCGGCGTGGTCTCCTTCGCGCTCGAAGCCGACACCGCGACGGTCCCATCGCCCGCGTCACGGAGCGCCTCGCTCGCGATCCCGCGGGCTCCCTCTGCGCGCGACGAGACCGACCTCGCGGCGGCGATCATTCACGGCCTCGGCGACCTCCCCTCCGACGCGAGCGGGCGCCTCGTGCTCATCTCCGACGGCGACGAGACCCGCGGTGACGCGCGCTCCGCGGCCCTCCTCGCGAGCGCTGCGAGCGTGCCCATCGACGTGATCGCCCTCGCTCGACCGACGCGCGCCGACGTGGCCGCCGTGCGACTCCGCGCGCCCGATCGCGTCGAGGTGGGAGCCCCCGTCGACCTCGCGCTCGTCACCCGCTCGACGCGCGCCTCGCACGGACGCGTGGAGCTCATTCGCGACGGTGTTCGCGTCGGAACCGCGGAGACGCAGTGGGGCGCGGGCGAAGACGTCATCCACCTCCGCGACGAGGCGCTCACGCCGGGGCTCCACCGCTACGAGGCGCGGATCGTCCCCGCGGTGCCGGGCGACGACGCGGTGATCGGCAACGAGTCGTCGGCGGGCTTCGTACGCGTCGCGGGCGGCGCGCGCGCCGTGGTGATCTCGGGCGCGAGGGAGCGCGGCGGCGGCGAGGCCGTGACGGGCGCGCTTCGAAGCGCGGGGCTCGAGGTCGACCTCGTCGGCCCGTCGTCTGCGCCCGCGACCTCGGGCGAGTGGGGACGCTACGACCTCATCGTGCTCGACGACGTGCGCGCGAGAGACCTCGACCCCGCGTCGCTCCCCGTGATCCGCGAGCAGGTGAGGGAGCTCGGCGCGGGCCTCCTCATGGTGGGCGGCGAGCGCTCGTTCGGCCCCGGAGGCTACGGACAGAGCCCTGTCGAAGACGTGCTCCCCGTGACCCTCGACCTTCGTCAGCACCGCATGCGAGGCAGCGTCGCGCTCGCCATCATGATCGACCGCTCGGGCTCGATGAGCGCGCCCACGCGCGACGGACGCACCAAGATCGAGCTCGCGAACGAGGGCGCCGCGCGGTCCGCGGCCATGCTCGACGCGGCCGACCTCATCGCCATCGGCCACGTCGACACGCAGACCGATTGGACCTGGCGCATGCACGCCGCCGACGACGCGAACGCCATCGCGCGCGCCGCTCGCTCGGGCACCGCGGGCGGAGGCGGCATCGCCACGGAGGTCGCCCTCCGCGACGCGTACGAGGCGCTCGGCGCGACGCGCGCGACGATCCGACACGTGATCCTCCTGGCCGACGGCGACGACGCGGAGGAGAGCGCGGAGTGCCCTCCGCTCAGCGAGCGCGCGCTGCGGGAGCACATCACCACGAGCGTCGTCGCCATCGGGCGTGGCCACGACGAGGCCAACCTCGAGCGCGTCGCGCGCCTCGGCGGAGGGCGCTACTACCTCACCGAAGACGCGCGCACACTCCCTGCGATCTTCACCGAGGAGACCGTCGTCGCGGCGCGCAACCCGATCCGAGAGGAGCCCTTCAGACCCCATTTTCTACGGGGTGTCGAGGCGCTCCGAGGAGTCGATCCCGCGACGATGCCTTCCGTCGACGGGTACGTGCTCACGGAGCAGAGACCGCGCGCCGAGGTGCTCGCGCGCGCGCTCGACGACGACCCGTGGCTCGCGCGCTGGCAGATCGGCGTCGGGCGCAGCGCGGTCATCACCAGCGACCTCGACGGGCGATGGACGCGCGCGCTCCTCGCGTGGCCCGGCGCGAGCGCGATGATCGGTCAGGTGGGCGCGTGGCTCGCGCGCGGCGTCCGCGACGGTGGCGTGCGCGCGGTCGCGGTGGCCTCGCGAGGACGGCTGCGCGTCGAGGTCGACGCGACGACCGACACGGGCCGATGGGACTCGGCGCTCGACCTCGAAGCGCGCGTGGTCACACCATCTGGCGCGACGACGCGCGTTCCGCTCGAAGCGAGGGCGCCGGGGCGCTACGAGGCCGACCTCGAAGCGACGCGCTCGGGGTCATACCTTGTCACGGTGGTCTCTCCCTCGGCGGGCGTGGTCGGCGTGACCGGCGCGGAGGTCACGGCGTCGTCAGAAATCACTGCGTTACCCGGTGATCCAGCGCGCCTCGCGGAGCTCGCCGATCGCACCGGAGGGCGCGTTCGAACGCACCTCCGCGACGTGTTCGCGGGTCCGCGCCCCGAGCATCGCTCGTCGCGTCCGATCACGACGCCGCTGCTCCAGGTCGCCCTCGCGCTCTTGATCCTCGAAGTGATCGCGAGGAGAGTTCCCGCGCCCGACGTCGCGGTGCTTCGCGCGTGGTGGGCGAAGCGCAGGGCCGCGCACGCGCCCGTCGAGACCGCGCCCGAGCCTCCCGACGAGGCCCTCGCGATGTTGAGAGCGAAGCGCGCGGCGTCACGGCCAGCGCTTCCGGTCGCGCCCATGATCGCAACGCCCGTCGCACCGTCACCGCCCGTGACGACGAGCGCAGCGGAGAAGAAGCCCGAGGCTCCGTCGAGCGACCTCGACGCGCTCGTGGCGCAGAAGCGCGCGCGGACGAAGCGTTGACTACGTGAGCGAGATGGGGACGGGCCTCTTCGCGGCCTCTCCCTCGACCTCGCGAACGAGCTTCGGGACGAGGTATCCGGGGAGCCTCGCGACGAGCGCCCGCACGAGCGTCACGGCCTCGGCCTCGGGGACTTCGAAGTGCCCCGCGCCCCGCACGCGATCGAGCAGGTGGAGGTAGTACGGCATCACGCCGAGCGCGCCGAGCCGCTCGCTCAGGGCCGCGAGGGTCTCCTCATCGTCGTTCACGCCGCGCAGGAGCACCGACTGACTGAGCAGCACGGCGCCCGTCGCGCGCAACCTCCGCACGGCCCCGGCCGCTTCGCCATCGAGCTCCCGCGCGTGATTCACATGGAGCACCACCACCACGGGCGCGAAGCGCGTCGTCGAGAGCAGTTGTGTGAGTTCGTCATCGACGCGCGATGGTGACGTCGTCGGAAAGCGCGTGTGGATGCGCAGCCTCACGAGCGAGGGCACCCCTTCGAGCTCGCGGATCGCCTTCTCGAGCGCCGCGTTCGAGAGCGAGAGAGGGTCTCCGCCGCTCAGGATCACCTCGGTCACCGAGGGGTCTTCGCGGAGCGCGGCGATCACCTCGGGCCAGCGCTTCGAGGCGCTCCCGTCGGCGTAGGGGTACTCGCGTCGAAAGCAGTAACGGCAGTGCACGGGACACGCCGCCGAGGCCACCACCAGCGCGCGCCCGCGGTACTTCTGGAGCAGCCCCGGGGTCTTCTGCGCGTGCGTGTCGCCCACGGGGTCGCGCACGAAGCCCTCGCGCTCCACGAGCTCGTCCGCCGAGGGGAGGAACTGCCTCACCAGCGGGTCTGACTCGCCACGCCCTTCGAGCGCGCGCGCCATGTGATCCGAGATTTTCAACGCGAAGCGCTCCGAGGCAGCCGTGACATTCTCCGTCAACGTCTCGGGGAGGCGCCATCGTCGGACGAGGGTCGCGGGGTCGGTGAGCGAGCGCTCCATCGCGGGGAGCGCGTGCGTACCTCTGATCGCGCCCGGCGCGCAACAGCGCAGACCGCGTCGACCTTTGCGAACTCGTAGACCGTACCGCCGAGCTCGTCCGTCGGAGTTGACCTCGATCGCGCGCCCCCCGGCGGCGCCGCGCGACCGACCAACCGAAGTCCCAACGGAGGATCCGATGCATCGTCATGGGTTGCCCGCAGCGGCGACGTCTGCCCTCTTCTGCCTGGCCTTCGCGACCTGCACGCACTCGACGAGAACCGTCACCGTGCAGGTCCAGGGCGCTCCCACCATCGCCGTCGCGAACGCGGTGGCGCAGCCCGAAGTGCCCCTCGTCGCGGTCGTGCAGCCCGAGGCTCCGACGAGGCCGCAGCGCGAGCCCGAGGCGCAGCCCGCGACGCGCGTCGAGGTCGTCGCGCTCACCGAAGAGACCCTCAACGCTCGCACCAACCACCGCGACGGGAGCGCCGAGCGGATCGGTGTTCCGCAGCGCCCCGAGGCCTTTCGCACGCCCGACGGAAAGCGCGGATGGATGATCAACCTCGGCAACGGCCGCCCCCTCGCGACGCCCGCCGTCGTGGACGGTGTGGTGTACGTGGGCGGAGGCTTCGGCAGCCACGAGTTCTACGCGTTTGATGCGACGAGCGGCGCGACGCGATGGGCGCTGCGCGTGAGCGACGACGGCCCCACCGCAGCCGTGGTTCGAGACGGCGTGGTGGCCTTCAACACCGAGAGCTGCACGCTCTTCGTCGTCGACGCCGAGACGGGGCGTCCGCTCTGGAGCCGCTGGCTCGGCGACCCCCTCATGAGCCAGCCCGCGATCGGAGACGGGAGGGTCTACATGGCCTTTCCCGGCGGCGGCGGTCACCGCCTCGTGGCCTTCGAACTCCGCTCGGGGAGGGAGATCTGGAGGGTGCCCCTCGAGGGCGACATCATCTCGGCCCCGGTGCTCCACGGAGACTCGGTGTATTCGAGCACCTTCAACGGCACGGTGTACCGCCACCGCGCGTCGGACGGCGGCCTCGCGTGGCGCGAGGAGTACCGCGCCACGAGCGCCCCGTGGCTCTACGGCAACGAGGTGTATGTGAGCCACCGCGAAGACCCCGTCGCGCCGCGCCCGAGAGGGTTCATGGCGCAGGCGTTCCTCACGTGGGCCGCGCTCGCGCAGGTCGAGGCCGTGGGCAGGCTCTCGGGCTCGCACAACCCCGGTGACTCTTCAGCGCCGAGGAGCTACCGCTCGCGCTACGCGCCGTGGCTCAACAGCAACGTGCAGCGCGGGAGTTCCTACAGCGGCGAGCAGCACTCGAGCGACTCGCAGGTGGGCTTCTCGACGGCCCCCGCCACGGCGCGCACCGCCGAGGCCGAGGCCAACGTGGGTCAGGGTACCGTGCGCGGACTCTGGGAGTTCCAGGGCTCGCGGCCGTGCGTGATCGACGGGAGGCTCTTTCTCACGCAGGGCGATCAGCTCGTCGCGATGGACCCGGCCTCCGGTCGCGAGCTCTGGTCGCGTCCCCTGAGCGGTGTTCTCGCCGAGCACGGCGGTCACCTCGCGTCGCCCCCTTCGGCCGCGGGTGGAAGGCTCTTTCTGGGCACCGTCACGGGTGACGTCGTGGTGGTCAGTCAGGAGGACGGGCGCGTCGTCGACTCGATCCGCGTGGGTCACCCCATGCGCTTTCAGCCCGCCGTCGTCGACGGGAGGCTCTACCTCGGCACCTCCGACGGGAGGCTCATCATGCTGGAGCTCGGTGACCCGACCGCCGACGGCTGGTCGATGTGGGGCGGAGGACCTTCACACAACGGGGCTTGAGCCCGCCGCTCAGCTCTTGCGAACCTGGAGCACCTCGGTCACGCAGAGCGAGAGCTCGTCGACCGAGAAGGGCTTCGTCAGCGTCGGGCGAAAGAGCCGCTGGGTGTACACCGACGCGACACCCGACATCAGCACCGCGGGCATCGAGGGCCAGCGCGAGCGCACCCGGGCGACGAGCTCGACCCCGCTCATCCCAGGCATCACCTGGTCGGTGAGCACCAGGTCGATGTGCGAGGTGCCTTCGAGCAACGCCAGGGCGTCGTCGGCGGAGTGCGCGCGGAGGGCGCAGTAGCCCATGCGCCGGAGCAGCTTCGCGACGATGCGGCACACCGCGGGGTCGTCGTCGACGACGAGGACCGTGGGGACGATGCTCGTCCTCCGCACGGGGGGCCGTGTGGTGATCCGGTGCGGTGCGGAGCTCGATCGACACTCGCTGTTCACGTCAAAGCACAACGGCGGTTCGCGGAACGACTTGAGCCGCGACACACGAGGCCTCCCGCCTCGGCTCCCGGGCGCGTCCCCGAGGCCCCGACCCGCGGATCGCAGGAATTCGTCGCGCACCCATTTCTTCAGCGGGGTTACGATCGCCCCGGGCGACGCATGGCCGCAGAACAAGAGACGCTCCCGCCGGGCACTCGCGTGGCGGGGTACGAGATCCACCGGCTCCTCGGCAGGGGCGGCTTCGGGGCCGTGTATGAAGCTTCGAGGCCCGACGGCAGCGCGCGCGTCGCGCTGAAGGTTCTGCACGCGTCGATGGCGGGTCACGAGGAGGTCGTCGCGCGCTTCGTCCGTGAAGCGAAGGCCGTCGCGAGGCTCAAGCACCCGAACATCGTGGGGGCCATCGAGGTCGGCGACGACGAGGGGCGCCCCTACCTCGCGATGGAGCTCCTGGAGGGTGAGGCCCTCGGAGAGCTCCTCGCGCGCGAGACGAAGCTCCCGCTCAAGCGCGCGCTGGAGGTGATCGTCCCGATCATGGCCGCGATGCGCGCGGTCCACGCCCGGGGGATCGTTCATCGCGACCTCAAGCCCGACAACATCTTCCTCGCGAGGGACGCCGCGGGCGTGACGCGGCCGAAGATCCTCGATTTCGGCTTCGCGAAGATGGCCGAGCCGGGCATGCAGCTCACGGGGCAAGACACCGCCATCGGGACCCCGAACTTCATGTCCCCCGAGCAGCTCCTCTCGCCGCGCGGGGTCGACCCGAAGAGCGACCAGTGGGCCCTCGGCGTGCTGCTCTACTTCATGCTCACGGGGGTCAAGCCCTTCGCCGCCTCGACGCTCGCCGACACGCTCAAGAACGTGCTCCGCCGCGATCCGACGCCCCTCGCCGAGCTCGTGCCCGAGATCCCGCCCGATTTCACGCGGGCCCTCGACCGGGCGCTCCGAAAGCAGCCCGACGAGCGCTTCCCCTCGGTGCACGATTTCGCAGAGGCGGTCCTCCCGTGGGCGTCGAGCGAGGTCTCGCTGGCCTTCGTCACCGACCCCTACCTCGACGTCGAGCCGCTGCCCGAAGAGCTCTCCTCGATCCCGCCCGAGATGCCCTCTCGCCTCTCGCGACCCTCACGCCCCTCGACGCTCCCGTCGTTGCCGCCGCACCTCGCGGCCATGACCCGCGCGTCGCGCCCGTCGACCCTCCCCCCCAGGGCCCCGGCGCGAAGGATGGAGCCGCGCCCCGCGAAGGTCGTCCCTCCCCGCGACGCGATGCCCGAGCTGGTCTCGGTGGTCCCTCCGCCGCCGAAGCGCGCGCGGGTCATCGCGATCGCCGCGATCGTCACGGCCACGATCGCCACGCTCGTGCTCAAGCTCCTCGCAGGCTGAACCGCCGCTCAGAACCCGTAGCCCACGTCGATCGCCGCGACGGGAGCGGGGCTCCCCGTCGAGGTCCCGGTGTACGTCTCGCATGTCGCGTTGCCGATCGCGGCGCCGCTCTCTCTGCACGCGCGCAGCGCAGGGGAATCACCCATCGCGCGGAGGTCCGCGGGGTTGGCGAGCACGCGCGCGCCGAGGAGCGCGCGGATCGCGACGCGCTCTCCGACGCGCAGCTCACCCGTGACGCCGAAGAGCACCGAGAGGGCGAGCGCGCCGTCTTCGACCGAGGGCGTCATGCGGCAGGTGTTGTCGCCGCCGTCACACGAGAGCCTGGCGCGCGCGAGCGAGGCCGAGATGCCCGACGCGAAGCCGAGCGCGAAGCGCGTCCACGTGAGGCGGGCGTGCGCGAGCAGGGCCGCCGAAGGGCCGTAGAGACCGGGCGCGCCGACGTTCCCTTCGACGCCGAACCAGGGCTGCGGAAAGTACCTCACCGAGAGCGCGACGATGCCGCCCGGCGCGTTGTATCCGAGCTGCATCGCGAGGGTCAGCGGACGCTCCTGCCAGATCGACGGAGGCGTCGTGGTCGCTCGCGCGGCCCAGTCGATCCAGCGTCCGCCAGGGCCCGGTCGGGCCACCCAGTGACCGAAGGACTGCGTGCGCCCTGCCCAGTCTCGCGCCCCCGCCGCGGCGATCGCGGGCGTGCGCGTGAGCTCCACGACGACGCGCATCGACTCGCCCTCGTAGACGGCGCCCTCGCGCCGCTGACGATCGCCCGCGGCGCCCTCGACCTCGACCGTGTGAGGCCCCGGATCGACGGGGATGTCCACGCCGAGCAGCGCGCTCGCCTGCGCGCGACCGTCGAGTCGGAAGGCGCGCACCTCGTCGCCCGTGACCTCGACGCGCAGACGCGCCACGCGGCGTTCGAACTCCGCGATGCGCTGCTGCGCGGCCTCGACGCGCAAGGGGTCGGCCCCCGCGGGCGTCTCGCGGACGAACTGGTGATAGAGGTCCATCGCGGCCACGAAGCGCCCGAGGTTCTCGTTCGCGACGGCGAGGTTGAAGCGGATGATCGGCGCGGGACGGATCGCCAGCGTGCGAGAGAAGCGGTCGCGGGCGTCCTCCCAGCGCGACGCCTGCGCGGCCTCGACGCCCTCGCGAAAGAGCCTCCGCGCGACCTCCATCGACTCCGGCGTCACCGTCGCCTCGGGCTCCGAGGGACGCGCCGCGGGCGCCTGCTGCGCGCGCGCCTCGCCCGCGAAGAGCGCCGAGAAAAGCAATGGAGAAACGATCCGTCGTCGCATGGCAGCAGCGGCGCGAGAGAGTACCTCACATCGCGCGGAACCTGCTCTACCCTCTCACACTCAGAGCTCAACCGTGACGCAAGAACCACATCGTCCCGCGCTCCCGCGAGCGAGCGCGACGGCCCTCCTCTGCCTCGTCGCGTGCCGCGCGACGACGGCCTCAACCCCGCCCCCCACGACACCCCCGATCACAGCCGCCGAGCGGAGCGCCGAGGGAGACGTCTTCGTGCGCGCCGTCGACGCGCCCGCGATGCCCACCTGCGAGGCCACCGACGCGATCACCGCGGCGGCCCTCTCCGAAGGCGTCGCCGCGGCGCCCGCCCTCGCGCGACGGGGCGACGGCGGACTCGTCGCGTTCGTGACCGATCCGCACGGAGACGGCGCGACGAAGATCGACATCCTCGGCCTCGGCGCGCAGGGTTCTCCCGCCGACGAGAGCGGCGCCACGCGCCCCATCGTGGAGCTCGCGGACATGGGCGTCGCGCCGAACCTCCCGGCCCTCGCGCCGTGGCGTGAGGGATACCTCCTCGCGTGGCGCGCGGGCGCTCCGGGGCAGCAGCGCGTGATGACCCGCGCGCTCGACGCGCGAGGCATTCCCACGGGCGATGTGCACACGCACGGCGTCGCGGGATGGCTCGGCGCCCCGTCGCTCCTCGTGCGCGGAGAGCACTGGTTCGTGGCCGTCGCGAGGAGCGCTTCGCGCGTCGCGAACGCGGGCGCAGACGAGGGCGTCGCGTGGGCCTCGCACGTCGACCTCCTCTCGGACGATGGTCCCACACGGTCGACCGCGGCGCCCGATGGGGGCGTCTTCGACGGGAGCGCGCCGACCCTCGTGAGCGCCCCCGACGGCCCGCGGATCTACGTCACGGCGATGCGCCGCGGAGGCGTCCCCGGAGACGAGCGCGCCCTCCTCGCGATCGACGGGACCGACGTCACGATGGTGGCGCGCGACCTCGATCACCCCGCGGCGCTCCCGGTCGACGGCGGCGTGCTCGTCGCGTGGCGCGCGCGCATGACCCGCCACGACGCGTCGATCCGCTCGGTGCTCCTGCCCTTCGACGGGGAGCCCGCTGCGCCGCCCGTCACGCTCTCGACCTACCGCGGCGCGTACGAAGCGCAGGTGGCCCTCGCGCCGCTCGCGCGCGACCTCGTCGCGGCCTTCACCATCTCGACCCTCGCGGACGACGGCGCGGGCTCGCTCAACGCGTCGCTCCTCGACGTCCGCGGCGGATACATCGGCCGCGCGCCGCTGCTCACGGGCTTTCCCACGAGGCGCTCGCGCGTCGTGGCCGCGAGCGCGCCGACGGGCGCGAGCGACGACAGCGTGTGGTTCGCCATCGACGGACGCGACGCCGACGGGTCCGGTCCTGAGCTCCTCCTCACGCGCGCGAGCTGCGACGCGTCTCGTCCGCGAGAGCGCCTCGACGTGCCCCCGGGGACCTTCGTGCAAGACCTCTCGGCCCCCGACGCGGCCCCTGTGAGCCTCGCGCGAAACGCCTCTGAAATGCGCTGTCAGGTGCGCTCGACGGGCGCCTTCACACCGCACGTCTCGGGCTCCGAGAACGGCCTCGCGGGCACGAGCGGCGGCGTCGCGGTCACCGCCTCGGGCGCGGTGCTCATGGCGATCACGAAGTCCGACGGCGCCGCGCGGCCCAAGCTCATGCTCTCGACGCTCGACGCGCAGGGGCGCCTCTCGCCCGCGCGCGCCGTGATGGACAACCCCGCGCACCTCCTCGCGCTCGAACCCGTCGCGGGCGGAGCCCTCGCGGTGGTGACGTACACCTTTCAGAGCGCCGAGCGCGCCGACGTGGTGTTCGTGCGCGGCGCGACGGTGACGCACTCGCTCATGCCCACGGGGCTGCGGAACCCGTCGTCCGCGGTGATCGCGCAGTCGGGCGCGATCTTCGTCGTGGGAGAGAGCGACGCGGGTGACACCGTGCTCGCGCAGATCCCGTGGACCGCGGGGCGCGCGGGCGCACCCGTTCCGCTCGCGAGGCTGCGCGCGGGCGACGCGGTGCTCGACGCCACGCGACAGGGGACCGAGACGCTGGTGCTCCTCGCGCGCCCCGACGCGATGGGATCGGCCGTGGCGCAGTCGATCACGAGGGTCGTCGTGCCCGACGGCGCGAGACCCACGGAGGCCGTACGCAACGCGCGAGACCCCTTCGCGGACCCCATCGGTCACGCGCGCGGAACGGCCCTCTGGGCGCGGGTTTCGAACGCTCCTGCGCTCGTGTACGACGAGCGAAACACGCTGCGAATCGCGGAGGTTTCTAGCGCTCAGGTGCGGTCTCCGAGGAGCGCCCTCGAGGTGCTCCCGGGCGGCGGCGAGGTGCTCTCGTCGTCGTGGAGCGCCGATGCGCGCTGGCTCGCGCTCTCGACGGGCTACGCCGACGAGCAGCACGCGTCGCTGCGCGCGGTGACGCTGGCCGCCATCGATCAGCGCGGCGAAGCGGCCGTGACCGCGCGGCTCCCCGATGACCCCAACGCCATCGCCGAGGGAACCGTGATCGGCGCGAACGGAGACCGCGTGGTGGTGCTGCATCCCCGCAACGAGCCGCGCGGAGGCATCACGTGGGCGTGGGTCGAAGCGACGTGTTCGAGGACGGGAGGCGGTCGATGAAGCGCACGACGAGATCACTCTTCGCAGTCATTTCAGCGCTGACGGCCAGCATCACCCTCGACGCCGCGGCGCAGTCGCGCGAGCCGCTCTGCGTGACCACGGAGGTTCGTCGCATCGCGAGCGCGCCCTTCATGCAGGTCAACGGGAGCGACTACCTCGTCGCGCTCCCGCTCCCGACGCCCGCGCGCGAGGGAGCGGCCTTCGTGGTGGCCGTTCGAGACCCCGATCACAGCCTGCGCGTAGGCGACGCGCGGGGCCTCACGCGCACCGTCGACGAGATGGAGTTCCACGCGCCCTACCGCGCGCCCGAGCGAGACCCGGGCCTCGCGGTGATGCGCCTCGACCGCGCGATGCGGCTCGTGGGTGAGGCCCTCTTCGTGCCCGATCCGGTGCGCGGAGAGCGCGGCGAGGAGACCTTTCCGCCAGGGATTCCAGCGGGTGTCACGGTCGATGACGGCGTGCTCGTCGCGGAGCACATCGCGGGTGACCTCTACGTGACCGTGGTGCCTCCGTCGGGCGCCGTTCAACCTCCACGGCGCCTCGCGCAATCGCCCGTGGCCTCGACGGGACACCGCGGCTTCGTGTGGATCACCGCGGCGCCGCGCGTGCGTGACGGAGCCCGCGGCGCGGCCGTGCTCGCGGGCACCGACGACGGCGAGGTCGTCGCCCTCGACCTCGACGGACACGGCGTCCCCCGCGGCGCGCCCGTCGTGTGGCAGCAGCACGTGGGCGGCGCGATGCAGCTCGTGGCGATCCCTGAAGCGAGCGAGCCAGTAGCGATCCTCGAGCGTCCCGTGCGGGGCACCACGATGACCGGCGACCGCGCGCGGGAGCAGGTGCTCGTGCGACTCTCGCCGACGCTCGAACCCGTGGGCGAACCCGAGCGACTGGGCCTCGGCCCCTACCCCACCACCGCCGTCGCCCGAGGGAGAGACCTCGTGATCGCGCAGTGGGCCGAGTCTCGCGGCATCGCCATCTCGACCCTCGCCGTCGAGCACGGCGCGCCCCACGTCGAGCTCCCGCGCATCTGGACCACCGACCCCCTCGAAGGCATCCCCCTCGCCCACGCCACCGTGCGCGGCGCAGGGAACGTCATCTACGACCTCATGCTCCACGGCGACGACACGGCGGGGGGCCTCCACGCCTACGTGACGCACATCCCGCCCGCGGGCACGCCGTACCCGAGGCGCGACGTGATCCCCCTTCGCGCAAGGGTGATCGCGCGCCCGGCCCTGCTCCCCGCCGAAGACGGAGTCGCCGTCGTGATGGCCACCTACGACGAGCTCGGGGGCGGGGTCGACGTCGCACACGTGCGATGCGAAATGCTCACGCTCCCCGCACGTCCGTAGATTTTCAGTTCGTGATAGAAACGTCCCGCGGGGCTCCCATCGACCGCCCCCCAGGACGGAGTACATGCGCACCCTTCTTAGTCCGCGCCTCTCCCTCGCTCTGTTGGCGTTGACGAGCTGTTCGCTCATCGTCGACCCCGACACTTCGAACCTTCAGCCGCGCCCTGGCGCCGACGGATCGACCACCGACACGCCCGTCGCCGACACCGCGCCTGACAGCGTTCCGCCGGAAGACGTGCCGCAGGGAGATGTCGCTCCCGATGAGCTGCCGCCCTCCGACGTGCCTCCCACGGACACGCCGCCTCCGCTCGACGTGCCGCCCGTCGATGTTCCGCCCGTCGATGTTCCGCCCGACGATGTTCCGCCCGTCGATGTTCCGCCCGTCGATGTTCCGCCCGTCGATGTGCCTCCCGTCGATGTTCCGCCCGTCGATGTGCCCGTCACGTGCTCGGGCACGACACGCCTCTGCGGTGACGTCTGCGTCGACGTGCAGAGCGATCCGCGCAACTGCGGCGCCTGCGGCAGCGCGTGCATCGCCGGTCAGGCGTGCATGGCCGGCGTCTGCATGACCGTCACCACCTGCGCGGCACCTCGGATGATGTGCGGGAGCGCGTGCGTCGACCCTCGCTCCGACGCGGCCAACTGCGGCGCGTGCGGAACCACCTGTCCCTCTGGCGCGGCCTGCACCGCGGGGATCTGCCGCTGCGCGAGCGGACAGAGCATCTGCCGCGACGCCTGCGTCGACACGCAGACCGACGAGCAGAACTGCGGCTCGTGCGGGCGCGTGTGCGCCGCCACCGAGACGTGCACCGCGGGGGCCTGCGTGCCCGTGTGCACGGGCTTCCAGCGTCTCTGCGGGACCGTCTGCGTCGACATCCAGAGCGACGCGCGCAACTGCGGCGCGTGCGGCACCGCGTGTCGCGCGAGCGAGACCTGCGCCGCGGGCGTCTGCACGCCCACGTGCGCCGCGCCCCTGATGGTGTGCGGGTCGTCGTGCGTCGACATCACCAGTTCGAACACCCACTGCGGCCGCTGCAACAACGCGTGCGCCGTCGGTGAGCTCTGCACCGCGGGGGCCTGCGCGCCGATCTGCTCGGGCGGTCAGACCCTCTGCGGCGCGAGCTGCACCGACACCCGCAGCGATCCCCGCAACTGCGGACGCTGCGGCAACGCGTGCCCCACCGGGCAGTCGTGCACCGCGGGCACCTGCCGCGCGATCTGCCCCACGGGACAGTCCCTCTGCGGCGGCACCTGCGTCGACCTCCGCATCGACCCGCGCAACTGCGGCGCGTGCGGAACGACCTGCCCCGCGGGCCTCGTGTGCTCCGCGGGCGCTTGCAACTGCGCGTGCCCCACGGGCAACACCTGCTGCCCCACGGGCACGGGCTCCGTCGGCTGCACCCTGCTCACCATCGACCCGCGCAACTGCGGTCGCTGCGGCAACGTCTGCCCCACCGGTCAGATCTGCACCGCGGGCGCGTGCATGGCCATCTCCACCTGCGCGGCGCCTCGGACCATGTGCGGTGCGGCCTGCGTCGACACGACGACCGATTCGATGAACTGCGGCGCGTGCGGTCGCGCGTGCGGCGCGGGGCAGTCGTGCGTGGCGGGGGCGTGCGCGTGCCCCACGGGCCAGACCCTCTGCGGCGGCCGCTGCGTCTCGACGGCGACCGACTCGGCGAACTGCGGCATGTGCGGGCGCGTGTGCGCCACGGGCCAGGCTTGCTCGGGCGGCATGTGCGGCTGCGTGGCGCCCTCGATCGTGTGCGGCGGGACCTGCACCAACGTGCAGACCGACAGGCGTAACTGTGGCGCCTGCGGGACGGTCTGCGCCACCGGCCAGACCTGCACCACGGGTCGCTGCGCGTGCCCCACGGGCTCGACGCTGAGCGGCGGCATCTGCGTGAGCCTCGCGAGCGATCCGCGTAACTGCGGCTCCGTCGGCAACCGCTGCCGCGCCGATCAGATGTGCTCCGCGAGCCGCTGCGTGTGCCGCGCGGGTCTCACGCAGATCACGGGCGGCCTCTGCACCGACCTCCAGGCGTCGCCCAACAACTGCGGCACGCTCGGCAACCGCTGCGGGATGGGCCAGGCGTGCGTCGCGGGTCGCTGCCAGTCGTCGGGCAACTGCACCTCGCCCAACACGAACTGCGGCGGCTGGTGCGTGAACCGCAACACGCACCCCTACAACTGCGGCTCGTGCGGCAACATCTGCGACCAGAACCAGATCTGCGTCGCGGGGCAGTGCCGGACCTTCGTCGCGCCCGCGGGCTGCACCACCTGCCCCTGCACCTGCGCGACGGCGTCTACGTGCTGCTCCGCGCAGGACCGCATGGCCGGCGTGTGCGTGTCGGGCACCGCCTGCCCGTGACGCCGCGCGGATGAGCGCCGACCTCGGAGACACTCCCTCTCCGCGGTCGGCGCCGACGCGCTCCCTCCCTCAGACTCACTTCAGAGCAACAACTCCAGACGTTACGCGTTGAGCGCGTCGATGATCTCGTCGACGGCCTTGCGCGCGCGCGCCATCTCCTGCGGCGGGAGCGAGATGGCGCCCACGACGGGGTGTCCGCCGCCGCCGTAGCGCTCGCAGAGGGCGGCGATGTTGTGCTTGCGCTCGCGCTTCGCCCAGGGGTTGAAGCCCACGGAGATCTTCACGCGCTTGGGGTTGCGCGAGAGCACCACGGAGTACTGCGCCGTGGGGAAGAGCTTGTATCCGACGAACTTCGCGACGGTCTCGAGGGGCGAGTCGGAGAGGTCGAACCAGGCCACGTCGCGGCGCTGCTCGCCCGACTCGGCCATGCGCTTCGAGAGCGTCTCGTGGCGCAGCTTGATGGGCCCGAGGCGCTGCGTCACGAGCGGGAGCGCGGCCACCTCGGCGAGGGGCTTCGAAGCGAGCAGCGGGATGAGCTGCGCGTTGAGCGTGTCGTCGCCCTGCTCCTGCACGACGGCGGCGATCGCCATCGCGGGCGGGTCGAAGGAGCTCGCCACGTCGGCGTCGGGGAAGCGCGCCGCGTCGATGATGTCTGACCACGAGACGAGCTCGTCGAGGTCGGGGGCGGTCCACCCGAAGCGCTCGCGGGCCACGTCGATGAGGAGCTGCGTGCAGCTCCCGTAGGTGCCGTCGTGGAACTTCTTGCCCGTGGTGTCGGCGCGGAAGTGGACCTCGGAGCCCTTCTCCTGAAACGCGCTCACGTGGTGGTCGAAGTACCAGGTGAGGAGCTCCGACGGGCTGTAGCGGTAGTCGAGCAGGGCGTTGATCGCGCCGCGCTTCAAGCGGTCGCCGGGCGGCGGCGCGTTGGGCTCGTAGAGCAGTCCCTTGTACGAGAACTCGGCGCGCGCGAGGTCCGGCGATGTCTCACGCAGAAAGCGCGAGAAGATCGCGGCCGACGTGGCGCCATCGAAGCAGTAACCGTGGTGGGCGACGAGGACTTCCATGTGCGGCGCACCATGCCACCACACCGCGCGCGAAGGCAAAGCCCCGTCGCGCCGCGCGGACCTCGCGCGGATTGATCCCCTTTACGCGCAGGGCGCATTGGTTGTACCCGTGGCAGCCGCGATGCGAACGCGCCAACTCGGACGGAGCGGGATCACGGTCGGCGAGATCGGCCTGGGCACATGGAGCCTCTCGGGCGACGGCTACGGCCCCGTCACGCCCGACGACGCGCGCGCGACGCTCCAAGCGGCGCTCGAAGAGGGCGTCGGGTTCATCGAGACCTCAGACTCGTACGCCGAGGGACGGGTCGAGGCGCTCATCGGCGACGTGCTCCGCGAGCGCGGACGCTCGAGCGCCGTGGTGTCGACCCGCATCGGCGTCGACCGCAGCGGCGAGGTCTCTCGCAAGCGCTTCGACCCCGAGTATCTCTCTCGCGCTTGCGAAGCCTCGCTCAAGCGCCTGAAGACCGACTACGTCGACGCGATCGTGCTCCACAACCCGCAGGTGCAGACGCTCCTGCGCCCCGAGACGTGGCACGCGCTCGGGACGCTCAAGAAGTCGGGCAAGGCGCGGCTCTACGGCGTCTCCGTGGGCAGCGTCGAGGCGGGCGAGGCCGCGGTCTCGGGCGGCGCCGACCTCCTGGTGATCCCGTACAACCTGCTCTACTCGAAGCTCCTCCACCGGCTCTCGGCGGCGCTCTCGGGCGCGAAGGTGGCGGTCGTGGCGCGCTCTCCCTTCGGCTACGGCGTGCTCGCGGACACGTGGGGCGCGAGCCGACGCTTTCGCGACGACGACCACCGGATGTACCGCTGGAGCTCGGCGGACCTCTCCCGCCGCGTCCGTCAGCGCGAGGCGCTGCGCCCGCTGATGAAGGGCGACGTCTCGTCGATGCGCGACCTCGCGCTGCGCTACGTGCTCGCCAACGGGCTCGTGAGCGTGGTGGTCCCCGGCGCGCGGATGGTCGTCCACGCGCGGCAGAACACGCACTCCGCGGGGACGACCCCGTACCTCCCCGACGCCGACCTGGCCTCGATGGGGCAGATCCTCTCGTCGGTGGGCGTCGAGGGCTGAGCGCACGGCGCGCTGGCGTTCGCCGATGTGAGGGTATAGCCTCGCGCGGCTTCTGCGACGCCCGACGTTCGTCTCGCGTCGCTCCCAGCGGAGGATCTGCTCGATGTTCTGCCCCAACTGCGGCCATCAGAACCCTGAAAACGCCGCGAACTGCCAGCGCTGTTCGGCCCCCCTCGGCGCGGGCGGTCCCGCCGTTGGCAAGCCCGCCCCCAAGTTCAAGGGCACGATGCTCATGACCTCGACGAGCGAGGGATTCGGCGGAGCCCCCGCCGCCGCCCCGAAGCCCTCGCCCGGCGTCGCTGCGCAGTTCCAGAAGACCATGGTCGGCGGCATCTCGGTGGTCGACCCGGCCTCGCTCGGCGGCGACGACAACGACGAGTCGTTCGAAGCGCGCACGGTGATGCAGCCCTCGCAGTTCGACGCGCAGCGTCCGCCGACGCCGCCGCCCGCCGCGGGCGCGAACCCCATCGGCGGTCCTCCGCGCGCGCCGTCGCCTCCGACGCCCCCTGCGCCTCCGCGCGCGCCGACGCCTGCGTCGCCCATGACGGGCGCATCGACGATGGCCGTCGACGCGTCTGCGTTCGGGCTCCCTGGCGCGGGTGCTCCGCAGCAGCGTCCGCAGACCCCTGCGCCGCTGCCCGCAGCAGGACAGCGTCCGCAGACGCCCGCGCCGCAGCCCGCGGCCGGACAGCGCCAGCAGAATCATCCTCCCGCGCCGCAGCACACCCCCGACGACGACGCGGTCTCGGGCGTGGCATCGACGCTCGCCGTCGACGCGTCGGCCTTCGGACTCGGCGGTCCCGGCATGCCCGGCGGGCCCGGCGGACCGTCTCCCTTCGGCGCGCAGCCGCACGCTCCGCAGCCGCACGCTCCGCAGCCGCAGCAGCCCCCGCAGCAGCAGTTCGGCGGGCCGCAGCAGCAACAGTTCGGGGGGCAGCAGCAGCAGTTCGGCGGAGCCCAACAGCAGCAACAGCCTCCGCAGCAGCAGTTCGGCGGGCCGCAGCAGGGCGCGCCGGGAGGAATCTCTTCGACCGTCGCGGTCGACATCTCGGCCTTCGGACTCGGCGGACCTGGCATGCCCGGCGGCCCCGGCGGACCTCCGCTGCCCGGTCAGGGAGGCCCTCAAAACCCCTATCCGCAAGGCCCCCAGGGGTACGGTCAGCCGCAGCAACAGCAGCAGGGATATCCGCAGCAACAGCAGCAGCAGCAGGGATATCCGCAGCAGCAACAGCAGGGGTATCCGCAGGGATACCCGCAGCAGGGACAGTTCGGCGGACCCGGGATGCAGCAGGGCGGAATGCAGCCCATGCCGCCGTTCCAGTCTCCTCCCGCGGCGCCCGCTGGCGGCAACAAGACCATGATCTTCGTGGTCGTGGGGATCGTGGTCTTTCTGATCGCCGCGGCCGTCGTCGCCGCGATCGTGCTCAAGAACCGCGGGACCTGACGGCGTCGACCGCTGCGATGGCCCTCATCGAGTTCCGCGACGTCTGGAAGTCCTTCGGCCCCAAGGCCGTCTACCAGGGCCTCAACCTCACCATCGAGCAGGGCGAGGCGTTCACCATCATGGGCGGCTCGGGCGTGGGCAAGAGCGTCATGCTCAAGCTCCTCATCGGGCTGCTCAAGGTCGACCGCGGCGAGATCCTCTTCGACGGTCAGCACATCGAGAAGATGAACGCCAAGGAGCTCACCCGCGTGCGTCAGCGCGTCGGGATGCTCTTTCAAGGCGCGGCCCTCTTCGACTCGCTCACGGTCCGCGAGAACGTGGCCTACGGGCTCCGCGAGCACCTGCACATGAGCGAGGCCGAGATCGACGAGCGCGTGAACTGGGCCCTCACGCTCGTGGGCCTCCCGGGCATCGAGGCGATGCACCCGGCGGACCTCTCGGGCGGCATGAAGAAGCGCGTCGGCCTCGCGCGCACCGTGGCCCTCAAGCCCGAGGTGCTCCTCTACGACGAGCCCACCACGGGCCTCGACCCGATCAACACCACGCGCATCAACCAGCTCATCGTCTCGATGCAGCGGGCGATCAAGGTGACCTCCATCGTGGTCACGCACGACATGGGCACCGCCTTCGCCGTGTCGACGCGCATGGCGATGGTCTACAAGGGTCGCATCGTCGCGTCGGGCACGCCCGAGGACTTTCGCACGAGCACCAACCCCATGGTGCGCAACTTCATCGAGGGCAACGCCCCCGAAGACGAGGACATGGCCGCCCTCGTCGGGACCCACGCCGGGTCGTAGCAGGCCGCAGAGACACCACACATGATTTCGCGACAGGTCAGGGTGGGCTTCTTCCTCATGCTCGGCGTGGTGGTGCTGGGCGCGCTGGTGTTCCTCATCGGCGACGAGCGGCACCTGTTCGACCGTCAGGCGCACCTGCGCGCGACCTTCCGCGACGTGGCGGGGCTCAAGGTCGGCTCGCCCGTGCGCATGGGCGGCGTCGACGTCGGCGCGGTCACCGAGATCTCCTTCGGCACCACGAACGCCGATCGACGCATCCACGTGCGCTTCACCATCGTCGCGTCGCAGCTACCGCGCGTGCGCGCCGACAGCACCGTGCGCATCGCGAGCAAGGGGCTCCTCGGCGACAAGGCCGTCGACATCACCATGGGCAACACGGGCAACGGCGCCTCCGACGAGTCCGAGGTGCGCTCCGAGGAGAGCGACGACATCGGCGCAGCGATGGCCGCCGCGTCGAGCGCGATGCAGCGCGCCAACGAGGTGCTCAACAACGTCGCCGCCGCGACGCGCCCCCTCGCGACGCCGCAGCTCGGCAACGACATCACCGCGCTCGCGCATGACCTCCGCACGATCTCGCACTCGGTGGCCGAGGGCCCCGGCACCGTGCACACGCTCCTCACGGACCCGAACACCTCCGCGCGCATCGAGCGCACCCTCGCCTCGGTGGAAGCCGCGTCAGCGCGCCTCTCGTCGATGACCGCCGAGGTCGACGGCCTGGCCCGCGAGGCCCGCACGGGACACGGCCTCGTGCACGCGCTCCTCTACGACCGCGAGGGCGAGGCCACGCTGCGCTCCGCTGCGCGCGCCGCCGACGAGCTCGCGGGGATCACCCACGACGTGCGCACGGGCAACGGCGGACTGCACCAGATCATCTACGGCACCGACTCGTCGCAGGCCGTCGCCAACGTGAACGCCGCCACCGCGTCGCTGCGAGAGATCCTCGCGAGCGTGCAGCAGGGCCGCGGCACCGTGGGCGCGCTCCTCACCGACCCGTCGCTCTACGAGGACATGAAGACCCTCGTGGGCAACGTGCAGCGCAACGAGATCCTCCGCGCGATGGTGCGCTACTCGATCCACGAGGACGAGGCCCGCAGGCCCGCCGTGAGCGCCACGCCCGCCGCCCCCGCGCCGCGCTGAAGCCCTCGTTTCGTCTCCGTCGTACGGAGCGGACAGCGGCGCTCCCGTGCCAGACCCGCCGCGCTACTTTCTTGCGGCCCGGCCCCTCGACGCTGTTGCCCTCTTGATGCGACCGGGGCTACACCTCGCGCGGTCATGAGCAACGAGACCGTGTCTGGGGGCGACGCTCCCGGGCCTGTATCCGCGACGAGCGCATCGCCTCCCTCCGCTGAACCCCCGCCCTCACCACCGCAGTCACCCCCCACCCACGACGCGCCAGGCGGACACCACGGCTCCCTCGCGGGCCTCGCCCTCGGCGCCCTCGGCGTCGTCTACGGCGACATCGGGACCTCGCCCCTCTACGCCGTGAAGGAGTGCTTCGCGCACGGCCACGGCGTCGACCCGACGCTGCCCAACGTGCTCGGGATCCTCTCTCTCATCGTGTGGTCGCTGATCCTGGTGATCGTGGTGAAGTACATCGCGTTCATCCTCCGCGCCGACAACCACGGCGAGGGCGGGATCCTCGCGCTCCTCGCGCTGGTCTCGCCGCGCGCCGACGCGGGGACGCCGCGCGCCGCGCTGATCGTGCTCGGCCTCTTCGGCGCCGCGCTGCTCTACGGCGACGGGATCATCACGCCTGCGATCTCGGTGCTCTCGGCCGTCGAGGGCCTCGAGGTCGCGACCACGACGGTGCACCCCTTCATCGTGCCCATCACGGTGCTGATCCTCGTCGGGTTGTTCCTCGTGCAGAAGCGCGGAACGGCGGGCGTGGGCGCGGTCTTCGGCCCCGCGACGCTGGCGTGGTTCGTCGCCATCGCGGCCTCTGGGGTCCCGTGGATCGCGCGTCACCCCGAGGTGCTCACGGCGTTCAATCCCCTCTACGGCGCGCGCTTCTTCGCCGAGCACGGCTGGCACGGGTTTCTGCTCCTCGGGTCGGTGGTGCTCTGCGTGACGGGCGGCGAGGCCCTCTACGCAGACATGGGTCACTTCGGCCGTCGCCCGATCCGCTGGGCGTGGTTCGCGGTGGTGTTCCCCGCGCTGCTCTGCAACTACTTCGGTCAGGGCGCGGTGCTGCTCGAGCGCGGCGAGGCGGCGAGGGACAACCCGTTCTTCGCGATGGTCCCTGGCGTGATGGTGTACCCCATGGTGGCCATCGCGACGGTGGCCACGGTGGTGGCCTCGCAGGCCCTCATCTCGGGCGCGTTCTCGCTCACGCAGCAGGCCGTGCAGCTCGGGTACTGCCCGCGCGTCACGATCGTCCACACGTCGGGCGAGGCCGAGGGGCAGATCTACATCCCCGAGGTGAACGGCTTCCTCATGGTGGCGTGCGTGCTGCTGGTGCTGATGTTCCGCGAGTCGTCGAAGCTCGCGGCGGCGTACGGCATCGCGGTCACGGGCACGATGAGCATCACGTCGGTGCTGTTCTTCAACCTCACGCGCCAGTGGGGGTGGCCCATGTGGAAGAGCGTCGCCCTCGTGGGCCTCTTCCTCGTGTTCGACCTGGGCTTCCTCGCGGCCAACGTGGTGAAGGTCTCCGACGGCGGCTGGCTCCCCCTCGTCGTCGCCGCGGGCGTCTTCACCGCCATGACCACGTGGAAGCGCGGCCGCCGCTCCCTCGGCACGCACGTCATCGCGAACACGCTCCCGATGGAGCTCTTTCTCTCCGACGTGGCCGCCACCAAGCCCCACCGCGTGCAGGGCACGGCGGTCTTCATGACCTCGAACCCGAGCGGCGCCCCGCCGGTGCTCCTCCATCACTTCAAGCACAACAAGGTGCTGCACGAGCGGGTGATCCTCCTCTCGGTGCAGACCCGCCACGTGCCCGAGGTGCCCGTCTCCGAGCGCGTCGAGATGACCGAGCTCGGCGACGGCTTCTCGCTGGTCGTCGCCACCTTCGGCTTCATGCAGACCCCCGACGTCATGGACGTGCTCCGCCTCTGCAAGTCGAAGGGGCTCGCCGTCGAGCCCGAGGGCGCGAGCTTCTACCTCGGCCGCGAGACGCTCCTCACGACGGGGCGCGCGGGGATGGCCCGCTGGCGCAAGGTGCTCTTCGCGTTCCTGTCTCGCAACGCGCGCCCGGCCAACATGTTCTTCAACATCCCGCCGAACCGCGTCGTCGAGCTCGGCACCCAGATCGAGCTCTGACTCACTGCCCGCGCTTGTCGCCCGCGCGCGGCCCCCACGAGGTGATCGCGACGGGCGCACCGAGCGCCTCCGCGGTCGCCTCGACGTAGCCCGCAGCATCACTCGAAACCTCTTCGTACAAGGGCTCCGCAGACGAGAGCGCCGCGGTGATCCGCGCCTGATGCGCGAGGTCCTGCCACGGTCCGAGGGCGAGCGTGCGGCCGTCGTCGGAGAAGAGATCGCGGTCTTCATCGCGCACGCGATAGCGGTCACAGACGCGCCACGACGCGCGCCCCGCGAGTCGGTCGAGGTGCGTGAGCGCGAGCGCGTCGACGCGGCCGCAGCAGGCCACGGCGTAGCGCGAGAGCACGCGGTCGCTCCAGCCCGCGCGAAAGGCGCCCTGCCACGCGCCGTACGGGTTGTGCGGCTCCGCGAGCGCCGCCGTGAGCGCGGAGTCCTCTGTGGGAAAGGGCCCCGCACCGTGCCGCGTCGCGTACGCTCGGAGCGCTCCGACGCGCCGCACCTCGCCGTCGTAGCCGTGCTCTCGGAGGAGTTCGTCTGCGTTGTCGAAGGTGCAGGTGCTCCACGTCGTGTGCGGGTGCGTGCCGCGCCACTCGTCGAGCAGCACGCCCTGCGCGCCTTCGAAGATCACCGCGCCGTCTGCGCGCAGCACCTCGGCGAAGCGCGCGTCGTCGACCACACGCACAGCCGCGCGCCACTCCGAGAGCGCGTCGATCCACGCGTCGATCACGGCGTCGTTTTCGAACGCGCCCACATCGCGCGCGGCCTCGGGGTCTCGCGCCACGGCGCGCAGCACGTCGTCGAGCTCCGCGCGCTTGCGGTCTCTCACGCGAACGAGCGCGCGTCGCAGCGAGGGCGTGTCAGAGAGCTCTCCCGCGCGCAGCACGTCGCCGTGGGTGGTCGCGTCGAGCATCACCTCGCCCACGCCGACGCCGCAGCTCCCGTGGCGTGCGCTCCCGCGCGCGAGCTCTCTCAGCCGCGAGGCCGACTGGTGAAAGGGCGTCACGACCTTCGCCGCGGCGCTCACCGTGACGCGCGAGAGCGGATCGGCGACGCCGCTTCGCGCGAGGTGCCACGCCTCGACGATGAGCGCCGTGGGGTGCACCACGACGTGCCGCGAGAGCCACGTGCGTACGCCCGGTGAGAAGCTCCCCGCGCCGAGCTGCGCGAAGGTGTGGTGTCGCCCGTCGTCGGTGACGACGTTGTGTCCGGCCTGCGCGCCGCCGTTGAAACGCACGACGGTGTGAGCGCCGCGCGCGCGGGTGAGGTGGTCGGTGATGGTGCCTTTGCCCGCATCGCCGAAGCCGAGGTCGACGACGACGTGAGCCTCGCGACGCGCGGTCATCGGAGGGTCAGCGCTTGTGGCCGCTGGTGCCGTCGCCCTGGGGGATCGCGCCCGCCGAGGTCTTCGGCGCGGGTGCTCCGTCGCGTCCGCGCGAGGCCGAGAACGCGGTGACGGCGCGCACGACGGCGCCCACGCGCTTGCCCTCGACGCCGTTGTCTCGCAGGCGCTTCGCGAGCGCGTCGAGGTCGCTCACGGCGCCCTCGCAGAGCGCCATGAGGCCCGCGGTGACGAGGCACGTGTCGGCGGGCTCCTCCATGACGATGACGTGGTCGCCGAGGGCGTCGCGCCACGCGCGCTCGCAGCGCTTCGCGCGGCTCGGATCGGGGATGAGAAAGAACGGTTCGAAGGTGCGCTGGAGCTCGTCGACGACGCGCGCGAGCGGGAGATCATCATCGAGGGCGTCGCCCACGAGGTCGTGCACCTGCTTCTTGCTCACGTAGGGGTACGGGTTCTCGTCGCCGGTCATGAAGAGGTAGCCGCGGTGCTTGCGCTTCTCCCAGCAGTCCATCGAGGTGTGGCGCGCGGCGATGTAGAGCCCGAGCTCGTACGACTCGGTGCCGAGCGCGCCGCCGCCGCCTTCGAGGAAGCTCCAGGTGAGCCACTGGTCCATCTCCTTGGCGGCCGATTCGAACTGGCCGACCTGGAGCGGGGCGCGGTCGCACGTCGCGTCGCCGACGGCCATGAAGAGCACCTGCGGATCGGGCATCCCGCAGTCGAGGAGCGTCTTCATGAACGTGGGCAGCTCGCGCTTGGCGAGGAGCTCGGGGATCTGCCCCATGGAGCCCGTGACGTCGAGCGCGAAGACCACGCCGACGGAGTTGGGATGCGAGGGGCTGTCGCGCGACTCGCGCATCTTCAGCCCGTGCGGATTCATCAGGGGATGGCAGCTCTTCTGCGTGAACACCTGCTGCCGCGGGAGCTCCGCGCGCGCCTTCGTGATGGCCTCGTGAGCCTCGTGGCTATAACCGCCGTATCCCATGTGTGATTCTCCTGTCGGGTGATCAGGCGGGCATGACGAGAGGCACGAACCGCGGGGGTCCGAAGGCGTCACGGCCGGCCTGAGAGACGCGCTCGATCATCTCCCACGCGTCATCGGCGGGAGCGTCGGGCGAGAGGTTCGCGTAGTCGCTCACGAGCCTCGCGAGGGGCTCTGGAACGGAGCTCGGGACCGTCCCCTTCGCGGGGTCTCCGCCGAGCACGTAGGCCACCGAGCGCGCGGCCATGATGAGGTCCGTGGCGTGCGTCGCGACGCGCTGATCCCACGCGGGCGCGGGATAGAACCTCTGCGCCGACGCGCTCACCGCGGGGAGCTTCCCGCTGCGCACGACCGACGACCAGCCCGCGAGCACGACGCCGTGGTCCTTCGCGTGGAGGATGAGATGCGAAGGGATCACCGCGCCGTGGGTGTAGCCCGCGCGATGGACCCACCCGAGGAGTTCCAGCAGTCGCTTCCAGATCCACACGGAGGCGCGCGGGTCGACGCCGTTCGGGTACGCGCGGCGTACGTCTTCGAGCGTGTGCACGAAGCCGCTGCGCCAGCGGAAGACCGACGCGGTCCGCGGTGCGAAGCCCACCCCCGTGACGCGCCCGTGCGTGACGGGCTGCGGCAGGAGCCTCTGGAAGTAGTCGGCCCCCTGCGCGTCGGAGGCGTGGAGCGCCTGGAGGTTGTGCCACTCGCGCTCGAGGAGGTCTGCGTCGGAGATCGCGCGGAGGACCTTCAAGATCACCAGCTCGGTGAGCCGTCGATCGCGCCGCGCGAGGAAGACGTCACAGCCGTCGCCCTCCGCGATGCGACCCATGAGGGCGTAGGTGTACCCCTCGACGTGGACCCTCGGGAGGCCGTCGTCGGGACCGGCTTCGGGTCCCGTCCAACGCAGCGCCCCCGCGCCGGGGACGTTGGTGAGCACGTGGTTGCAGTACGCGCAGACGACCTCGCCGCGCGCCTCAGGGGGCAGCGGCGCCGCGCAGTTGGGGCACCGAAGAACCTCGATCGCCATTGAGCTCACACTCCCCGCATGACGCGGTTGTTATGTGGATCTCTCGCGCGTGAAATCAACCCGCGGCGTCGGCCTCTACGGCGTCGGTCTCGGGGCGCGTCCACTCGTCGAGGAACCGCGGGAGCATCTCGCGCCAGGTGATCCAGTCGTGGTGCCACTCGGGGCCCCAGTTGTCGACGAAGTTGGGAATCCCCTTGCGGCCCAGGGTGTTCGCGAGGTTCCAGCTCTCGGAGATGTCCTCCCAGCGGCCCTCGCCCGAGGCGATGAGAATCTGCCGCGTGCGCAACAGGTCGAGGTGCATCCCCGCGAGCGTGGGCACGAAGTGGATGGGCGACGAGACCCACATCTCGGGCGTCGGCTCCGTCGCGCCGATGAAGCGCAGGAGGTTGAAGGTCCCGCTCATCGCGATGGCCTTGTGAAACAGATCGGGGAAGCGGCACACCATCGCCGCCGCGTGGAACGCCCCGATGGAGGCCCCCGCGGCCCACAGCCCGACGCCCTCGTCGCCGCAGTCTTTACGGATCGCGGGCACCACCTCGTGCTTCACGTACTGGTGGTACTGGTTCATCATCCACATGCGGTGCTGGGGCGAGACTCCCTTCTCGAACATGGTTCGACCCGCCACGCTGTCGCACGAGTAGATCTTCACGCGACCCGCCGAGAGCAGCGGCTCGAGCACCTTCATCATCTGAAAGCGCTCGATCTCCTCGGCGTCTCCGCCCGCCGTCGGAAAGACCAGAACGGGCTGACCGAAGTGACCCCAGCGGGCCAGCGTCGACTCACAGCCCAACCGCTCGGAGTGCCACCGCGTCTTCGCAAACGTGCTCATCGAGCGCGGATCATCGCACGAAGGTCGCTCCCGGCCGCAACGGTTTCGCGCGTCTTAGAACGACGCACCGCGGCGTCGCTCTGGGGTTCAATTCGCGCTCGGATGTGTGGTAGCGAACGCGCCCATGACGACCGACGCAACCCCGCTGCGTGAGGCCCTGCTCGACGGCTTCCGCGCGACGCTCGACGACGTTCTCCCGTGGTTCAAGTCACAGATGCCCTCGGCGTACTTCGCCGACACCGATGAGCGCGAGCAGCTCGTCCATCTGCGCGCCGTGGTCTCTGCCCGCGCCTCGGGACAGCGCCCGCGCGTCACCCTCCGCAGCGCCGACGGCAACCGCTGGACCTTCATCGGCGACGAGGACCGCCCGGGCATGCTCGGCGGCATCCTCGCGCAGCTCCCGCCCGACGCGCCGCTGCGCCTCGTGAAGGTTCACAACGCCTCCGACGGCAAGCTCTCGATCGACACGGTGGTCATCGGCGAGGCCCCGCGCTTCGACGCCGCCGACCCCGACCTCGCCGCGCGCCTCGCGGCGATCCTCGACCACGCGCGCTCCGTGGGCGCCGACGTCAACGCCGTCGAGCGCTTCATCCGCGGCTCCGCGGCCGAGTACGTCAAGGTCATCACGCCCCTCCGCGCCGTGCGCTCCGCCGCGCTCTTCGCCGAGGTGAGCGGCACCGACGACACCGTGGTGCGCCTCGAGCCCGAGCTCGACCCGACGCTCTCGCGCGTCGTCATCGCGTCGGCCAACTCCACCGCGCGCCGCATGTCCGAGCGCTGCGCGGCCCTCCTCGGCGAGCACGCGATCAACATCCACCGCGCCTCCGTCGACGTCATCAACGACGGCACCAACGGCTGGGTCTCGGTGATCACCTTCATCGTGCGCTCGCCCGACGGCGTCCCCATCGACCCCGACGGGTCGCTCTGGGCCGCGGTGTCGGCGGACCTGCCGCGCATGAAGTGGCTCACCGACGCCGCCCTCGCGCTGCACCGGCAGAACCCCACCGTGTCGATCACGCGCGCCGAGATCGTGGTGGCCCTCGCGAGCCTCACGCACCAGGCCCTCGTGCGCGAGAACATGTACGCCTTCGCCCGCGCCCGCGTGCTCGACGTCGCGACGCGACACATCGCCCTCTCCGTCGAGATCGCCACGCTCCTCGGCGCGCGCTTCGACCCGACGAAGCCCCTCGCCGACGCAGACTTCGCCGCCCGCGCGAAGGCCCTCCAGGAGCGCATCGACCACTCCGTCGACGGCGACGACGCGCGCCGCGCCCTCGCGACGATGCTCTCGGCCGTCGAGAAGACCTACCGCACGAACCTCTTCCTCCCGCGGCGCTACGCCCTCGCGCTGCGCCTCGACCCGACGATCATCGTCCGCCGCGAGCTGCCCGAGACGCCCTACGGGCTCTTCTTCGTGCACGGCCTCGGGTTCGACGGCTTCCACGTTCGCTTCCGCGACATCGCGCGCGGCGGCGTGCGCGTCGTGAGGCCCTCGGGGCCCGAGCAGCTCGCGGCCGAGACCGACCGCGTCTACGACGAAGCCTACGGCCTCGCCTTCGCGCAGCAGCTCAAGAACAAGGACATCCCCGAGGGCGGCTCGAAGGCCGTCATCGTGTCGTCGCCTGACATCACCGTGGCGCGGGCCTTCAAGGGCTTCGCAGACGGCCTCCTCGACCTGCTCGTCGAAGACCCCGGCCACCGCGTGATCGACCGCTACGGGCGCCCCGAGACGCTCTACCTCGGCCCCGACGAGAACATCACGCCCGACCTCATCGACTGGGTCGTCGCGCGCGCCGCGCGCCGCGGGCACAAGCTCGCCGCGTCGTTCATGAGCAGCAAGTCGGGCGCGGGCATCAACCACAAGGAGTACGGCGTCACGTCCGAGGGCGTGACGGTGTTCCTCGAGGTGGCGCTGCGCGCCGTGGGCATCGACCCCCGCAAGCAGGACTTCACAGTGAAGATCACGGGCGGTCCCGACGGCGACGTCGCGGGCAACGAGATCAAGATCCTGCACCGCGAGTACGGCTCCCACGCGAAGATCATGGGCATCGCCGACGGCTCGGGCTCGGCGGAAGATCTCGACGGCCTCGACATGAACGAGCTCCTGCGCCTGGTGGCGCTCTCGGAGCCCATCGCGAGCTTCGACGTCACGAAGCTCGGCCCGCGCGGCAAGATGATCCCCGTGACCGCCCCCGACGGCGTGCGCGCGCGGAACACCCTGCACAACCGCATCGTGGCCGACGTGTTCATCCCCGCGGGCGGACGCCCCCAGACGATCCACCTCGGCAACTGGGCCGACTTCCTCCTCGCCGACGGGACGCCGTCTTCGAAGGTCATCGCCGAGGGCGCCAACCTCTTCATCACCCCCGAGGCGCGGCAGAAGCTCGGCGAGAAGGGCGTGCTCGTCCTCAAGGACAGCTCCGCCAACAAGTGCGGCGTGATCTGCTCGAGCTTCGAGATCACGGCGTCGCACCTCTTCACCGAGGCCGAGTTCCTCGCCAACAAGCAGCGCTTCGTCGGAGAGGTGCTCGTGCGTCTCCGCGCCCTCGCGCGGGCCGAGGTCGAGCTGCTCTTCCGCGAGCGCACGCGCAACCCCTCGGTGCTCATGCCCGAGGTCTCGGTGCGCCTCTCGCGCGCGATGATGCGCGTGCAAGACGCCATCGACGCCGTGCTCGACGACCTCTCGCCCGAAGACCGCGCCCTGGCCGACGCGCTCGTGCTCGAACACCTCCCGCCGGTGCTCCGCGAGGTCGCGGGCGACCGCGTGAAGTCGCGGCTCCCGGTGGCCTACGCGCGCTCGATCGTGTCGTCGTCGCTGGCGGCGCGCATCGTGTACCGCGAGGGCCTCGACTGGGTGTCTCCGCTCCCCGACGCGGCGCTCGGACGCCTCGCGTTCCGCTACCTCCGCGGCGAGCGCGACGCCATCGCGCTGGCGAAGGCGCTGCGTTCGAACGAGCCCTTCGACCACGAGCGCGCGGCCTCGCTCATCGAGCGCTCCGGCGCCCGCGTCGCCGCCGAAGGCTGATCTCCCGCTGCATCCCTCCCGCTGAACGTGGGGTAGTCTCGCGCCCCGCGTGATCCCCTACTTCGACATCTCGACCTTTCGCGTCGCCGGACTCTCGTTCCACACCTTCGGCCTGCTCGTCGCGATCGGCACGCTCGCCGGTCACGCGATGATGAACCGCCGCGCGAAGGAGGTCGGCCTCGGCCCCCCCTCGCAGATCGACCTCTTCACCCTCTGCTGCATGAGCGGCGGCTTCTTCTTCGGCCACGTCTTCGACGCGCTCGCGTATCACCCCGAGCTCGTCGCGCAGAACCCGTGGGAGCTCGTGATGATCCACCACGGGCTGTCGTCGTTCGGCGGCGTCGCGGGGGCCTTCATCTGCGGGCTCACGTTCCTCTTCGTGAAGAAGCTCGATCGCTGGCGGTACACCGACCTCTGCACGTACTCGTTCCCCTTCGGGTGGATCTTCGGCCGGGCGGGCTGCGCCATCGCGCACGACCACAAGGGGCGCCTCACGGACTCGTGGATGGCCGTGCGCTTCCCCGAGGGGGCGCGCTTCGACCTCGGGCTCATCGAGTGGTGCTTCACGCCCTTCCTCTGCCTGCTCGTCGTGTGGGTCGGTCACCGCACGCGCCGCCCCGGCGCCGTCTCGGGCGTGCTCGCGGTGACCTACGCGCTCGTGCGCTTCCCCCTGGATTTTCTGCGCGCCACGGACCTCGGCGCCGAGGGAGACGTGCGCCGCCTCGGCCTCACGCCGGGCCAGTGGGCGTGCTTCGCGACCTTCGCCTTCGGCGTGTGGGCGCTCAACCACGCGCGCACCCACGCGGCGCCCGACGCGCCACTCCGCGCTTGATTTGTCGCGCGTGATGCCGCGACCATCGCCGCGATGTCCGCGAACGGAGACCGCGAGCGCGAGGCCCTGATCCAGTCAGGGATCCGTTACGCGCGTCACCTCGCGACGAAGCTCTCGCGCGAGCTCCCGAGCGTGGTCTCGCTCGACGACCTCGTGGCCGCGGCGAACCTCGGCCTCGTCGACGCCGCGAACCGCTACGACCCGTCGCGCGGCGCGCAGTTCACGACCTTCGCGCACTACCGCATCCGCGGCGCCATCCTCGACCACGTGCGCGACGCCACCGCGGGCAACGCGCACTACCGCGCTCGGGTCTCCGTCGAGTCGGCCATCGACGACCTCGTCGAAGAGCGCCTCGGGCCCGCTGTCACCGCCGTCACGCGCACCGAGGCGGCCCTCGCGCTCGACGCGCTCCTCGGCGAGATGGCGACGGTCTACACGCTCGCCGAGATCGCCGAGGAGACCGCGCAGGAGGCCCCCGTCGACCCCGAGTCGAGCGCCCTCGCGATCGACCGTCGCAAGCGCCTCGAGAACGCGCTCGACGCGATCCCCGAGCGCGAGGCGAGGCTCCTCCGCGGGGTGTATTTCGAGCACCTCACGGCGGAGCAGGCGGGCGCCGCGATGGGGCTCAGCAAGAGCTGGTCGAGCCGACTCCACGCGAAGGCCGTCGCGTCGCTGCGGGAGCGCCTCGCAGGCTACGAAGAGCTCCTCTGATCAGCTCGTCGGCGCGGTGCGGCGACGTCGAACACGCGACGCGAAGAGCGCGAGCGCGACGAGCGAGAGCCCCGATGCGCGCGCTCCGTGAGGCGCCGTCGAGCAACCCGGAGAGGCCGTGATGATGACCTCGGGGGGCGCGTCGTCGGCGTCGACACCTGCATCATCAAGCGGAGGCTCCGCGTCGTCCGAGGGCGCCGTCACGTCGACCGCGCTCACGTCGGGACGCACGCTCGCTTCGCCCGTCCAGATGACGTCGGAGGGCCGCGCGACGTCGGTCACCGCGCGCGCGTCGGAGGGCTGCGTCACGTCGGCCGCCACGCGCGCATCGACGATGGAGCCCGCGTCGACCGTGGACCCCGCGTCGCGCGCGACGCCCGCGTCTGGGAGCGCTGCGCCGGCGAGGCTGCAACGCCCGCCGTTGGTCGCGGTGACGGCGTAGCTCCACGACGCGGTCTGGGCGGCGTAGGTCGACGCGCAGAGCACGGCGACGCCTGTCGTTGAAGCCGTGCAGGTGCACTCGGAGCCGACGTCGCACGCGTCGTCGTTGGAGCACGCGCACGCGCCCGTCACGACGAGGAAGGTGTCTCCCGTCGAGCGTCCGCAGGTCGAGATGGTGTAGGTGCGTCCGGCCTCGACGTTGAAGCGGTACTGCGCGAGGCAACGCGCGCCGCTGCCGCCGTTGGTGCCGCTGCCCGCGAGGCCCGACACGCACGCGGCGGGAGGCGGCGTCGAGGGCGTTGTTCCGGTGATGGCGGAGCTGTCGACGACGGCGCCGAAGACGTTGGTCCAGTAGTAGCGATAGGTCGACGAGGCGACGTAGGCGCGGCCGATGCCCATCGCGCGAAAGCTCGCGTCGAGCATGTTGCGGTTGTGCCCCGCGGAGGTGCGCCACTGTTCGAAGGTCGCGCGCGCGTCGCCGTTGCCCGCGGCGATGTTCTCCCCGCGTCCGCCCGAGTAGCCCGCGCGCGCCATGCGGTCGAAGGGCGAGAGTCCGTCGGGGTTGGTGTGGTCGAAGAAGCGCCGCGTCCCCATGTCGAGCGAGTGGTCGTACGCGACCTGATTGAGCAGGCGCGTGGCGACGAGGGGGCCGACGCCCATGCTCGCGCGGTAGTTGTTGATGAGCGTGACGAAGGCGGCCTCCTCGGTGTCGAGGTCGCGCAGCTCAGAGACGGCGCGTCCCTTGGGCGCGTCGCCGTACACGCAGGCGGAGACGACGATCGGAGCGAGAAGCAGGGCCCGTGACGCTCTCATGGCCGACGATGCTCCCGCCGCGGAGACGCGCGCGTCAACCGTTCGAAAGGGCTATTTCCGCTGGTCACGGGAGTGTTCACGCGATGCGTGTGCGCGACGAGGGTGAGCCCGCAGACCTCTCCGCGTGGCTCGCCGACCCCGACGCGTAGCGCTCGCTCAGTGCGCGTGCTGCGCGGTGACGGGCTGGTCGCTTCGCGGCATCGGCGGCGGCGCAGGCGGACGTCGCGTCGCCAGCGCGACGACCATCACGCTCACCGTGATGAAGATGCTCAGGCCGAGCGCGGCCGCGAGCACGTACTTGCCTGGGACCATGTTGCGAGGGGGCGGCATCGAGGGGTGACGCGGACCATAGAGACTCCGCGCCGAGAAGGCCATCAGGCTCCGTCGGGCACCGCCGCATCGACCGCCGCATCGACCGCCGCGTCGGACCCCATCGGCCCCCCGTCGGGGTAGCAGCGCCGGAGGAACTGCGTGCAGCAGCGCAGCCTCGCCTCGCGGTCGATCTCGAGCGCGAGCGGGTCGATGCCCGCCACGCGCACGCGCCGCTCGACGTGGAAGCAGTGCCCCGCGCCGTCGGTGAAATCGAGCGTGATGCGCACGTCGCCAGGGAGCACCGAGCAGTACTGGTCGTCGTCGAAGATCAGCGTCTGCGCGGGCAGGCCCCAGAGGCCCGGCTCGCCCGCGGCGATCATCCGGAGGCGCACGCGCAGCGAGCCGATCAGCAGGTTGTCGCTCGCCCGATAGGCGTGAAGCTCCACGCGCGGGAGCGTCGGGTCGATCCCCCGTGCGCGCAGGCCGATCCAGACGTGCTGGCCGCCCTGCGGACCGGGGACGAGGTAGACGTCGTCGCCGTCGGAGAGCGGGCGAAAGGTGCCGAGCGTGCTGTCGGTGCCCGTTCCGATGGTGAGGGTGGCGCCGCCTGGGACGCAGGCGTCGGTGACGGGGGTCTGCGTCTCGGGGCAGGCCGAGAGCGCACCGAGACAGACGATCGCGAGGAGGCGGTTGCCGACGTTCATGGGCGCCTCGGTTGTACCCCCAATGCGCGCGTTGAAGAACCGCCGCGGCGCTCCCTCTCGCTGCCACTCCCGCGGGGGCGGCGGTTCGTGGTACTCCACCGCTCCCTCTATGAGCATCGTCAGCATTTCGTCACTGGGCGAGCACGTCGGCGAGACCGTCACCCTCCGCGGATGGCTCTACAACAAGCGATCGAGCAAGAAGCTCGTGTTCCTCGAGGTGCGCGATGGGACGGGCATCGTGCAGGCCATCGTGTCGCGCGCCGACCTCGGCGACGACGTCTACGACCTCGCCGATCGCATGCAGCAGGAGACCTCCCTCACCGTCACCGGCGAGGTGAAGGCCCACCCCAAGCAGCAGGGCGTCTACGAGCTCGCCGCCACCGCGCTCACCGTGATCTCCGCCGTCGTGGGCGAGTACCCCATCACGCCCAAGGAGCACGGCGTCGAGTTCCTCATGGACCACAGGCACCTGTGGTTCCGGTCGAAGCGCCAGTCGGCGATTCTTCGCGTGCGCCACACGATCATCAAGGCCGTGCGCGACTACTTCGACTCGCACGACTTCACCCTCGTCGACGCGCCGATCTTCACCCCCAACGCCTGCGAGGGGACCAGCACCCTCTTCGAAACCGACTACCACGGCGAGAAGGCCTACCTCACCCAGAGCGGACAGCTCTACGGCGAGGCCGCCGCCATGGCGCTCGGCAAGGTCTACGTCTTCGGCCCCACGTTCCGCGCGGAGAAGAGCAAGACCCGCAGGCACCTCGCCGAGTTCTGGATGGTCGAGCCCGAGGTGGCCTTCATGGACCTCGAAGGCGACATGGAGCTCGCCGAAGACTTCCTCGAGTTCGTCGTCGGCCGCGTGCTCGAGCACCGCCGCGAGGAGCTCAAGATCCTCGAGCGCGACACGGCCCCGCTCGAGCGCGTGAAGAAGCCCTTCCCCCGCATCCGGTACGAAGAGGCCATCCAGGTGCTTCAGGATGCCTGGGACGCGCGCAAGGTCGCGGGCACGCTCGCGAAGGACTCCGAGGGCCGCGACGAGCGTCGCCCCGAGTTCGGCGATGACTTCGGCGCCGACGAAGAGACGGTGATCTCGTCGCGCTTCGATCGCCCGGTGATCGTTCACCGCTACCCCGCGAGCCTCAAGGCCTTCTACTTCAAGAAGGACCCCAACGATCCGCGCGTGGCGCTCGGCATGGACGTGCTCGCGCCCGAAGGCTACGGCGAGATCATCGGCGGCGGTCAGCGCGAGGACGACCTCGCGAAGCTCGAAGCGGGCATCGAGGAGCACAAGCTCCCGAAGAGCGCGTTCGAGTGGTACCTCGACCTGCGGCGCTACGGGTCGGTGCCGCACGCGGGCTTCGGCCTCGGCATCGAGCGCACCGTGGCCTGGACCTGCGGCCTCTCGCACGTGCGCGAGACGATCCCCTTCGCCCGCATGCTCAACCGCCTGTCGCCCTGAAACCCGACGGGGAGTTTGAAACCTCGGAGTTTCACGACGAGACGCGAGCACCACAAGGAAGGACGACGAAGACGGGCTGTCGGCCCGGCGAGGAGACCTGACGCCGTGGGGCGACGCGAATCGGAAGTGAGAGCCGATGTTTCAGGCTCACCGTCGGGTTCACTTCTCGCTGCCTGTTGGCAAGCGGAAAGAGTGGTGATAGGTTCCGCGCCCCTTCTCAGGGAGGGCCGTATTTTTACGGCCTTTCCCACGGGAGGGAATTCACACCCGATCGGACTCGTGGCCGCGACTCAGCGCGGCCCACGCATCGGTGACCTCAGGGTGTCCGTCACTGACGGATGGAGGTTGCGGTGAGCGTCGATCGGGGAGGCAACAACCCACACAAGGTAGTGACGACCATGACGATGGAGAACGTGATCCCCGCCCCCGGTGAGGCCCCCCTGCCCGTTCGCGCGCTGCTCGAAGCCGGCGTGCACTTCGGCCACCAGACCAAGCGCTGGAACCCGAAGATGAGGCAGTACATCTACGGCGCCCGCAACGGGATCCACATCATCGACCTCGACCAGACGGCGAGGCTCTTCACGCGCGCCTACAACTACGTCTCCGACGTGGTCGGCAAGGGCGGGCACGTGCTCTTCGTGGGCACCAAGCGCCAGGCCCAGGAGATCGTGCAGGAGGAGTCGCTCCGCGCGGGGATGCACTTCGTGACCAACCGCTGGCTCGGCGGGACGCTCACGAACTTCCGCACGATCCGCATGGCGATCGAGCGCCTGCGCGAGCTCGAGAAGATGAAGGACGACGGCGGCTACGACGCGCGTCCCAAGAAGGAAGTGCTCAAGCTCGAGAAGGAGCGCGTGCGCCTCGAGGAGTACATCGGCGGTCTCAAGAACATGAACGGCCTCCCCGGCGCCGTGTTCGTGATCGATCCGGCCCTCGAAGACATCGCCGTGAAGGAGGCCCGCAAGCTCTCGATCCCGATCATCGCGATCACGGACACGAACTGCGACCCGGACCTCATCGACTTCCCGATCCCGGGCAACGACGACGCGATCCGCTCGATCAAGCTGATCACGGCGCGCGTGGCCGACGCCGCCATCGAGGGCACCCAGAAGCGTCGCGACACGGGCGGCCGTGACGAAGATCACCGCGGCCCCGTGGTGGAGATGGGTCGCGGCGACCGTCGTGACAACCGCGGCGGCGACCGTCGCGGCCCCGGCGGCGGCGGACGTGGCCCCGGCGGCCCCCGCGGTCCTGGCGGCGGACGCGGCCCCGGCGGCCCCCGCGGCACGCACTCGGCGGGCGGCTGATCTACAGCCTCCGCGCGGACGCCTCCGCGCCTCGGCCCACACCAACGGATTCTCAAATCCCGCTGGTAGAACCGGGGCGCGAGAGCGTCCGAGCGACGTCGCTGCATCCCTCCGGCGCACCGACGCCGTGAGCGCCGACGCACCATCTCGATCCGACGAAGCACATCACGTAACGAACTACACCCGACGCGGCGAAACGAGTGCCGCGGCGGCTTTCGACCCGATGAGGAAGTGTCATGGCTGAGATCACGGCAGCAATGGTCAAGGAACTCCGCGAGCGCACGCAGGCGGGCATGATGGAGTGCAAGAAGGCCCTCCAGGAAGCCAACGGCGATCAGGCCGCTGCGGCGGAGATCCTCGCGAAGAAGGGCGCCTCGAAGGCCGGTTCCAAGCAGGGCAAGATCGCCGCCGAGGGCCTCGTGCGCGCGCTCCTCTCCGCCGACGGACACCACGGCGCGCTCGTCGAGCTCAACTGCCAGACGGACTTCGTGGCCAAGGGCGACGACTTCAAGTCGCTCCTCGCCGACGCGACGACCGCGGCGCTCGAGCACCACGCGGCCGACGCGGCGGCGCTCCTCGCGCTCAGCGTGAACGGAAAGACCTTCCAGGAGCGCTGTGATGAGCTCACGGCGCGCTCGGGCGAGAAGCACGCGATCCGTCGCGTGGTGCACTTCGAAGGCGGGAGCGACTCGCTCCTGCGGTCGTACATCCACCACGGCTCGCGCATCGCGGTGGTGGTCGAGCTCCGTTCGAGCAACCCGGCCGACGCCCGCGTGGTCGAGTTCGCCGACGACGTCGCGATCCAGGTCGCGTCGATGAGCCCGCAGTACCTCCTCAAGTCCGACGTGCCCGCCGACGTGGTCTCGAAGCAGCGCGAGATCCTCTCGGCCCTCATGGACAAGGAAGACGCCGAGATCATCGGCGAGCCCGCCGCGTACATGAAGCGCGTCGAGGCCGTCGTGATCGAGCGCGCGCAGGAGGAGGGCCACGAGCTCGCCGACGCCGCCGCCGAGGCGAAGAAGCTCGTCGAGACCGACGAGAAGTTCCGCGCCTCGCTCGAGACCTTCGTGAAGGCCGCCGACAAGGTGCGCGCGCGCCCCGCGGCGCAGCGCGAGAAGATCCTCGACGGCAAGGTGGCCAAGTGGCTCACCGAGGTCGTCCTCATCGATCAGCTCTCGGTGAAGGAGTCGAAGAAGACCATCGCGCAGCTCCAGGGCGACCTCGCCAAGGCCGTCGCGAACACCGCGATCGCGCGCTTCGCCCGCTACGAAGTGGGCGAGGGCATCGAGAAGGCCCCCTCGAAGGACTTCGCCACCGAGGTCGCCGAGATGGCCGCCGCGGCGAACAAGTCCTGATCGCGCAGGCGGCGTCTCCGCAATGGCAGACGCCGCCGCTCTCCTCCGTTCCCGCTCCATGAACCAGCCCCTCGACCGCGGTCTTCTTCGCTGGACCGCGGTGCTCTTCGCCGTCGACCTCGCCACGTGGCTCATGGCCTGGATGTGGCTCGACCTCTCGCTCGTCGTGAGCGGCCTCGCGGCGTGGTCGGCGCTGTCGCTCCTCGTCGTGTGCGCGCTCTACCTCGGCGCCGCGTGGGGCGTGCGCACGGGGCCGTTCCTGAAGGGCGAGCGGTGGCCCGTTCTACAGCCCCTGCTCCTGCCGTTTCGCGCCGTGAGCGTGGTGATCTACGCCCTCGCGCGGCGCTTTCGTCGCGAGGAGGTCGTCTGCGAGGTGATGCCTCGGGTGTTCCTCGGGCCGCGGCTCTTCGACCGCGAGCGCGAGAAGCTCGACGCGCAGAGCGTCACCGTCGTGTTCGACCTCACGTCGGAGCTGCTCACGAGCCGCGCGTACTCCAACGCGCCCTTCACGCGCGAGGCCCACGCCCTCCTCGACCGCACCTTTCCGTGCGACGCGGACCTCGACGCGCTCGTCGACCGCGTGCTCGCGCACCTCGGCGCGGGGCGCGGCGTGTTCATCCACTGCGCCTTCGGCCGCGGACGCAGCGCGCTCCTCGCGTGCGCCGTGGTGATCGCCTCGGGGCACGCTTCGAGCGCAGAGGAATCGATCGCGAAGGTGAAGTCCGCGCGGCCCTCGGTGAGCATCCGTCGCGACGGCGTCGAGGTGCTCCGACGCTTCGCCGCGCGGCGCGCGAAGGCCGCGTAGAGGGCCCGTCAGCCCGCCTCGCCCTCGGGCCGCGGAGGATCGGGGCGGAGCGTCTGCGACATCCCGCTGTAGTCCCTCGGAGACGCGATGAGCACGGGGCAGCGCGCGGCCTCGACGAGCTTCTGCGCGACGGAGCCGAAGGCCAGCTTGCGCACGCCCGCGCGGCCGTGCGTGCCCACGACGATCACCTCGATGTCGTAGTCGAGCGCGAGCTGAAACACCGTCTCGACCACGCGCCCCATCCGCACGTGGAGCCGCGTCTCGAGCGTGTGCGCCCCGAGGCGCTCGGCGACGAAGTCTTCGAGCTGTCGCTGCGCTGCGATGAACTCGTTGGTGTGCCGCTCGATGACCGCGCTGCGGTTCGAAGTGCTCGTATCATCGACGATGTGCGCGACGTGCAACGGCGCCTTGCCGTGCGTCGACGCGAGCCTGATCGCCTGCTCGAGCGCGTTGTGGCCCGTCTCATCGAACTGCACACACACCAGAATCGGGTACTCACCCGGCGCGTGCCGCGGCCAGTCGGGGCGTTCGATCGGCGGCATTTCGAGGGGGTTGGTCGTGTCGGTCATGGGCGGTGATCCGTGAGCTCCAACGGGTTGCGATTGGAACGCCGAATCCTCGCTGTTTGTGCGCGCGGCGACAACGGACTTTTGCGCACGCGTGGCCGAAGCGTCGCGATCTCCCTTCTGGCATGATCAACACGCGCGGACTGACCGTCCGCACGAGATGCATGACCGCGACGTTCTCCGCCCTGACGCCTCTCGCCCCGCTGCCGCGGCTCATTGTCGCGGTCGCCCGTCGGCGCGCGCTCGAAGCCACCGCGAGGATCGCGCTCCCCTGCGCGGCGCTGGCCTGCGCGGGCTCCCTCGTCATCGCGCGCTACGCGTCGGGTGCTCCGAGGGCGCTCACGCTGGTGCTCGTCGTCCCGGCGCTCCATCAGCTCGTGTGGGCGAAGCGCAGAGCCGCCGAGGCGCCGCTCCCGCTCGCGATGGAGGTCGACCGCCGCCTCGACGCGCGCGCCGCCGTGGTCACCGCCGCGGAGCTCGCGCTCGGCGGCGTGTCGGCTTCTACCGAGTTCCGCGAGCGGATCGCCGTCGACGCGCGGAAGGCGCTTGAGAATAGACACCCGCGCGAGGTGACTGCGCCGCTCTCGAAGCGCGCGCGGGGTGGGCTCCTGGCCTCCGTGGCGCTGCTCGCGGTGGGCATCGCGGCGCCCGTTCCGCGCGTGGTGAGACCGCCCCCCGTGGCTGTTCGCGTGACGCGTGACGCGACCGCCGCCGACGCCGCGCGCGCGGCCGCAGAGGCCCTCTCGGCCGCGGCGCAACAGGACTCCGACCACGCGCCGCAGCTCGCCTCGGTGGCCGCCGCGGCGCGGGCGCTGGCGCGTGACCTCGAGGTGGGGGTCGCGAGAGACGACGCCCTCGCGCGCGCCGATGAGCTCGATCGCTCGGCCGAGGAGGCCCTCTCGTGGGCCCGCGATCCGAGGCGTCAGGCGGCCGTCGACGCGGCCCTCTCGGAGCTCACCGACCCCGAGACCGCGGCGCTGCGAGACGCCCTCGCGCGCGGTGACATGGCGCGCGTCGATGAGGCCGTGCGCGCCCTCGCTGATCAGCGCGAGGCGGCGTCGCGTCAGCGCGCGATGGAGGCGCTCTCGCGCGCCGCGGCGGCAGCGCGAAGCGCAGGCGCGAACGACCTCGCGCGGGCCCTCGACGACGAGCAGGGCCTCCTCCGTCGCAGGGGCGCTTCGAATGAGCTCGCGCGCTCCATCGCGCAGGCGCTCGGAGACACGCCCGCGGCGCGGCGCATCGCGGAGCACCTCGCGCGCAACGGGAGCGATCAGGAACTCTCTCGCGCGCTCGACGAGGTGATGCGCGAGTTCGATCGCGGCCTCACGGATGAAGAGCGCCGACGCATCGCGCAGCAGATGGCGCGCATGGCCGCGCAGGCTGATCCCGGGAGCCGCGCGAACTTCGAACGCGCGGGTCGCGCGATGAGCCCCGAGGAGGCGAGGGCCGCCATGCGCGCGCTGCTCGAGGCGATGCGCAACGGCTCGCTCGACCGCACGCGGGCGGGCAACGCGGCGCGCGCGGGAGGCGCTGCGAGAGGAGACCTCGCGAGGTTGCGTGTGGGCCTTCAGACGGGCCGCACGCCGGGGCGAGCACAGGGCGCTCCGGGGAGCGGTTCACCGGGCGCCGGGGGGCGCGGCGGCGATCACGACCCGGGTCACATCGAGACCGCGGGACACACCGCGGCCCTCTCGCGTCCGGGCTTCGTCGCGCCCGCTCGGGGCGCCGCAGACCCAAGGAATCCAGGGGTTCCCGTGAGCGTGGAGCACATCGACACGACGGGCGCGCGAGCGGTCACGCCCGACGAGTCACGGATTCGTCAGGCGGCCCCGTCAGCGCTGCACGGCATCGAGCGGACACCCGTCCCCGAGGCGTATCGCCGTCAGGTGCGGGTGTACTTCGGGTCGTGAGCGGTTGAGGTCAGCGGAGCGGCGGGGAGAGACGACGGCAGCGGAACGTGACGTCGGACGAGGTCTAGTCCGAAGGGCGAATCCTGATGCCGGGCGGGTCGGGACACGGGAGGCACAGGCGCAGGCCGGCCCAGAGGATCCCTGCCATTCCGCCCGCGCAGCGCTCGCCGCACTGCCACGCTTCGAGCGTGGGGTTGTACGTGTGGAAGCACGCCCCCGCGCACGACGTCGCCTGCGGGCGCTGCGCGCAGACCGCGCGAGTTCCGAAGACGCCGCCGTAACGGACGATGACCTCGCAGCCGCGGTCGCACACCCACCCCGAGGCCGGGTAGTAGTTCGGATAGCGATCGACGGGGCAGGCAGGCGGCGCCCCGATGCACTGGAACGCGCCCGCGCGCACCTCCGCGTAGACCTGTCCCGCGGGGCATCGCATCGCGGGCTCACACGCGCGCTCCATGTTGCCGTTCATGGTGCCGGGCTGGATGCCGCACTGCGCGGCGGCGACCGGGGCCGTCCGTCGGAACACCGGGGTCTCGCCCGTCGCGCAGAGGCAGGTCTCGTCGACCTCTCCGTTGCAGTCGTCGTCGACCATGTTGCAGAGCTCGGCCCCCGGCAGCCGCGCGCCCTCGCACGCGCCCCACGCGCCGCCCGCGGTGCAGGTCATACGCCCCGCAGCGCAGGCGCCGCGACCCACCGTGCCCGTCGGGCCGTCGTAGCACCCGCGGCTCTCGCCCGGCGTGCACGCGCAGCCCTCGTCGGTCTGCCCGTCGCAGTCGTTGTCCGCGCCGTCGCACGCCTCCGCGGCGCTCGGAGCGACAGAGCCCGCGCAGGGGCTCCACGTCGACCCGCCGTCGCCGCGCGGGAGGCAGCGCTGCGAGCCCGTGCGGCACACGCCTCGCCCCGCGGTCCCTTCGGCGCCCTCGTAGCACGATCGCATCGCGCCGAGCTCGCACTCGCAGCCCTCGTCGACCACGCCGTCGCAGTCGTCGTCGACGCTGTTACAAGACTCGAAGTCGGGCACCACCATGCCGTCGCACTCGCCCCACATGAGCCGCCCGACGGCGTCCGCGGTGCACCGCTGCGCGCCGGCCCTGCACACGCCCACGCCGATGCTGCCCGCCGGGCCGCCGTAGCAGCTCCGCGTGGCGCCCGCGGTGGGGCACGAGCACTCCTCGTCGATCTGCCCGTCGCAGTTGTCGTCGACGCCGTTGCACTCCTCGCGCGTCGGGCGACCGAAGCCCGTGCACTCGCTCCAGCGCGCGCCCGGGAGGCACGTCATGGTGCCCCACGCGCAGCTCGATCCGCCCGCCTCCGCGGGGTTGCCCGGATAGCACTCCATGCGCGCCCCCGGGTTGCACGAGCAGTCTTCGTTGACCACGCCGTCGCGGTCGTCGTCGAGCCCGTTGTCGCAGATCTCGTCGTTGACCCGCGTCTCGATGCGCGGCGGAATCGTCGGGTCGACGCCCGTGGGGCCGCCCGTGTCGGTCGCGCCGTCGTCCGCGTCGGCCGTCGCGTCCGCGTCTTCGGCGGCGCCGTCGGCGCGGTCAGGCCGGTCGTTGCGCGCGTCGCCCACGTCGCTCGCGTCGCCCGCGTCGCTCGCGTCGTCCGCGTCGCTCGTCGCGTCTGCGTCTGAGGCCGCGTCGAGGTCCGCGACGGCGCCGCACGCGCCCGCCGCGCAGACGCCCGAGAGGCACTCGCGAGGCGCCGAGCACGACGCGCCCGCGGGGCGGTTCAGCGAGCGCGGAGAGGCCTCGCAGACGGCCATGAGGCAGTACCCGCTCGCGCAGTCGGCCGCCATCACGCACGCGGTCCCGTTGGGCGCCGCGTCGCCGCCGAGCGTCGCCTGACACACGCCCGAGTTGCAGATCCCGCTCGCGCAGTCGCCGCCGTTGCGACACAGCGCCCCGTTGGGACGATCACCCGAACCGTCGGGCGTCGCGGCGTCGTCGGTCGCGCACCCTTGCGCGAACGACGCGAACACGAGGGCCAGGATCGCGGCCCTGCCAGCAGCTATTCTCATCTTGTTTTCCCGATGTTTCTGGGGGAGATCCATCGCGCCCGCAGAGGAGGACGCGGCGCCATCGCGCGATGATGTTACCCGGGTATCGCCCGTTCGAGAAAGGCGAATTCGTGAAACCGTCACGCCGCGGCGCGAGGCATCCGGTCGCGCGCCGGGGCGACGCGCTCAGCCCGCGGCGACCTCTTCGGCGACGCGGAGGCCCGACTCCACGGCGCCCTCGATGAAGCCCATGCAGTCGCGCGCGGTCTCGGTGCCCGCCCAGTGGATGCGCCCGATGGGCTCACGCATCGCGCTCCCGTGCGTCGAGAGCGTGCCTGTCGGAAAGATCGCGATGGGGCCGCCGCCGCTCCAGCGCTCGGTGCACCAGTCGGTCTCGCCGTACGCGATGGGCGAGCGCGCCTCGGGGCCGAAGTACGCGCTCAACCTGTCGATCACGACCTGCTTTCTCTCCGCGGGATCGCGTCGGTGCCAGGTGCGGGCGGAGCGTCCGCCGATGAAGGCCAGCAGGCACGGCGTCGAGCCGTCATCACCGCACTGATCGAAGGTGACCGACACGAGCCCGTCGGCGCTCGCGGCCTCGCCCGAGAGTCCCTTCTCTCTCCAGAAGGCTCTCTCGTAGCGGACGAAGCACTTCACCGCCGCGCCCATGTACGCGCGCTCCATGAGCTGCGTTCGAAGCGCCGGGAGCGCGGGCGAGAACTCGATGCGCGCGCCGAGCGCGATGGGAACAGCCACCACCACGCGACGCGCGCGCCAGTCTTCGCCGAGGGCGTCGCGCACGGTGACGCCCGCGGCGTCGTGGGTCACGCGGGTCACCGGGCGTCCGAGGTGCACGCGGTCTCCGCCGAGCGCCGCGGCCATCGCGACGCTGATGGCCTGCGCGCCGCCCGCGATGCGGTCGTGCTGAAAGCCGCCCTCCGTCGCGATGAGGTTGTTGAGGCTCCCCGCGGAGCGCACGTACGCGAGCGCGTGGAGCAGCGAGAGCTCGCCCGACTCGGCGCCGAAGATGGTCCGCATCGCGGCGTCCATCACACCGCGCGCGTCGGCGCTCCACATCACGGAGCGGCGCATGGCGTCGAGTGTGGTGGCGTCCCACCCCGCGGCGCGCGCGTGGGCCCAGGGCTCTTCTTTCGAGAGGTTCCGCGCGAGCGCGTCGATCCACCAGATGCCCGCCTGGATCTGGATGAGCTTCCACGGCGCCATCCACGGGATCGTGCCCTTGTAGGTCGAGGTCTTGCCCCGCACCTCGAGCACCTTGTCGCCGCGGTCGTAGGTCGCGAAGGTCTTGAGCCCGAGCTCCTTGATGAGCTTGTAGACACGGGGCTGGCCGTTGCCGATCCACTCGCCGCCCCAGTCGACCTCGGCGCCATCAAGCACGCCGCTCCACGTCCTGCCGCCGACGCGGTCGCGCGCTTCGAGCACATGCACGTCGACGCCGCGCTTCTTCAGTTCGAAGGCCGCGGTGAGGCCCGAGACTCCCGCTCCGACCACGAGGCACTCGGTGTCTTTCATGAGGGCCGCGGAGGATACCGACGGGCCAGAGAGCGTGTCGAGCCGCGCGCGACGATCGTCGACGTGGGAGTTCTCTACGCTGCGGGATGGATGGGCGGGAGGCTCCCTCCGCCGCCGTCATGCGTGACGAGGGCGGAGGGCGCGGAGAGGGATCTCAGTGGCAGGTCTGGCAGGACTCCTGCTCGTCACCGCTCCACGGATCGGCAGGGGTCG